>JBDUCH010000282.1:0-5623 GCA_040003555.1 Variovorax sp.
CGCTTCCAGGTCGAGGGCAGCCCGGTTTACCGCGCTGCCCTTTTTCATTCCCAACGCCTCTTCCTCCGTCATCCGTTGAGCCAGCCGACGCCTGCCATCGTTGCCCAAGCCGCCGTACGCCGCTTGCCGCGCGTCGCCCTGCTGTTGCTGTGCGCGGCCTACCTGATGCCCGGCCTGCTCGGCCGCGGCCCCTGGAAGAGCGCCGACATCACGGCCTTCGGCTACATGGCCGAACTGGCGCGCAGCACCGAAGGCATTGCCCGCTGGTTCGACCCGGTGCTGTTCGGCCTGCGGCCCGAAACGCCAGCACTGCTGCCCTACTGGATCGGCGCCTGGGCCATCAAGATCGCGCCGGGCTGGGTGAACCCCGACCTGGCCGTGCGCATTGCGTTTGCCCTGCTGCTTTGGGGCACCTTTACGGCGACCTGGTACGCGGTGTACTGCCTCGCGCGCACGCCCCGCGCCCAGCCTCTCGCGTTCGCCTTCGGGGGCGAGGCCAAGCCGACCGACTACGCCCGCGCGATGGCCGACGGGGCGCTGCTGGCATTGCTGGCCTGCCTCGGGCTCGCACAGCTCGGGCATGAAACCACGCCGGCGCTTGCGCAACTGTACTTCGCCGCGAACCTGTTCTACGGCATTGCCGCCCTGCCGTACCGGCGTGTCGGCAGCCTGGTCGCACTGGTGCTCGGCGCGTTCGGCATGGCGCTCAGCGGCGCGCCGACGCTGGCACTGATTCTCAGCAGTGGCTGCGTGCTGTTCCTGGGCTGGGAACGGCACCGGCGCCGGTCGATCGCCCCCGGGGACGACGACGCCGAAGGCCCGGCCTACCCGCGGCACGCGCTGGCCGCAATGCTCGCCATCACGGTGCTGACCGCGCTGCTCGTGGTCTCGCTCGGGCTGCTGCGCTGGCACATCGTGCTGCCGGGCAGCGGCGTCAACGTGTCGGTGATCAAGGACTTGCGCAGCCAGGCCAAGCTGGTGCTCTGGTTCACCTGGCCGGCCTGGCCGCTGGCCGTGTGGACGCTCTGGCGCTGGCGGCGACAGCTCACCGCACGCCATGTGGCGCTGCCGTTCTGGTTCGCGCTGGTGCCGCTGGCAGCGACGCTGACCACCGATTTCTCCGAGCGCTCGCTGCTGCTCGCGCTGCCGGCTTTCGCCACGCTCGCGGCTTTTGCGCTGCCCACGTTCCGGCGCAGCGTGGCAGCGCTGATCGACTGGTTCACCCTGCTCTTTTTCAGTGGCTCGGCCGTGATCATCTGGGTGATCTGGATCGCGATGCAGACCGGCGTTCCGGCCAAGCCGGCCGCCAACGTTGCCAAGCTCGCACCCGGCTTCGTGCCCCAGTTCTCGGTGCCGGCATTCGTGTTTGCGCTGGCAGCCACACTGGCCTGGTGCTGGCTGGTGCGCTGGCGCACCGGCCGGCACCGCGCCGCGCTCTGGAAGACGCTCGTGCTGCCGGCCGGTGGCGCCGCACTCTGCTGGATGCTGCTGATGACGCTGTGGCTGCCATTGCTCGACTACGCGCGCAGCTACGTGCCACAGGTGCGCGCGATCTCGGAGCGGGTGGGCAACACCACATGCATTTCCGAGCTCGGCCTGCAGCGCCCGCATCTGGCGGCGCTGCAGCATCATGGCCACTTCGAGCTGCAGCCCCTGACCGGCAAGACCGACTGCGGCTGGCTACTGGTCAACCCCGAGGTGATCGCCCGGCTGCACGACATCGTGAGCCTCGATCAGTGGCGCTTCATGGGCACCTTGCGGCGCCCCACCAGCCCCAGCGACGACCTGCTGCTGTACCAGCGCATCGCCCAGTGAGCCACGCGGGCGCGGTCAGCGAATGGCGCGTCATCGCGCGCCATGCCGGCACCGTGCTGGTGGGCCAGCTCGCCGTGATGGCGTTCGGCGTGACCGACACCATCGTGGCAGGCCGCTATGCCGAAGGCGCCCTTGCGGCGCTGTCGGTCGGCTCTGCCATCTTCATCAGCGTGTATGTCTCGCTCATGGGCGTGCTGCAGGCGCTGCTGCCGGTCTGGGCCGAGCTGCACGGCGCGCGCCGCACGGCCGAGGTGGGCCGCTCGGTACGGCAGTCGCTCTACCTGTGCGGCTTCACCATCGTGCTGGGCATGGCGGTGCTGCTGCAACCCGATGCCCTGATGCGCTGGACGGGCGTGCCCGCAGCGATGCAGGACGAGGTCGGCCGCTACCTTGCGGTGCTTGCCTTCGGGCTGCCGCCGGCACTGCTGTTCCGCCTGTTCGGCACGCTGAACCAGAGCCTCGGCAAACCCCAGCTCGTGACCTGGCTGCAGCTCGCCTCGCTCGTGATCAAGCTGCCCCTGTCGGTATGGCTCTGCTTCGGCGGCGCCGGCGTGCCGGCACTCGGCCTGGTCGGTTGCGGCTTGGCCACGCTGGTGGTGAACTGGACGATGCTGGCCTTCGCGCTGGTGCTGCTGCGCCAGGGCACGTTCTACCGCAGCTACCGCTTGTGGCAGCGCATCGAGCCGCCGGACTGGCACCAGCTCGGCCGCTTCCTCCGGCTCGGCGGTCCGGGCGGGCTCGCGGTGCTGGTCGAGGTGACCTCGTTCACGCTGATGGCGCTGTTCATTGCGCGGCTGGGCACTGCGGCGGCGGCCGCGCACCAGATCGCATCGAACCTCACCGCCGTGGCGTACATGATGCCGCTGTCGCTCTCGATTGCGACCAGCGCGCGGGTGAGCTACTGGCTGGGCGCGGGCGAGCCCGCGCTGGCACGGCATGCCTGCCGCAGGGGCTTCGAGCTTGCGACCGCCATGGCGCTGCTGTTGGCGGCCGCAATGCTGCTGCTGCGCGGCTGGCTGGCCGGCGTCTACTCGGCCAACCCGCAAGTGGCGGCGCTGGCGGCGTCGCTGCTGGTCGTGACCGCCGGCTACCACCTCGCCGACGTGCTGCAGACGATGTGCGTGTTCGTGCTGCGCTGCTACCGCGTGACCGTACTGCCTCTGCTGCTCTACTGCGCGCTGTTGTGGGGCGTGGGGCTCGGTGGCAGCTACCTGCTGGCCTACCGCGGGCTCGGGCCGTGGGCTGCGATGCAGTCGCCACTGGCGTTCTGGCTCATGAGCGCAGCAGCGTTGGCAGTGACGGCGGTGCTGTTCATGGCCCTGCTCTGGCAGACGATTCGCGTCTCGGCCACCACCCGATGATGATCCGCGTTGCCGCATCGATGCTGTTGTGCGCAGCCGTGTCGGCCGCACAGGCGCAGGGCGGCTGCAGCAAAGGCTCGGAGTTCGAACCGCCGCTTTGCCCGCTGGACCCGTCCGCGATCCGCCAGATCGTCGTCACTGAAAACGCAGCAAAGTCGCCTGCAGACGAGCCGGTCGTTCTTTTCTGCGCGCGCTGCAAGTTCAGGCCTTTCGCCTGGTAGGCCGGTTCACCGAACCGGCATCAACTCACCCGCGCCCTGGCCTCGCGCACCCGCGCAGCAGGAAACACCAACGCAAACTTCGACCCCTGCCCGAGCGTGCTCTCGATGCGCAGTTCGGCACCATGCCGCTGCGCGATGTGCTTGACGATGGCCAGGCCAAGCCCCGTGCCGCCGGTCTCGCGCGACCGGCTGCGGTCGACGCGGTAGAAGCGTTCGGTCAGCCGCGGAACGTGTTCGGCGGCGATGCCCGGCCCGCTGTCGCGTACCGCATATTCGCCGCGCCCGTCGGGCAACAGCTTCCAGCTCACCGCCACCTCGCCACCGCCGGGCGTGTAGCGGATGGCGTTGCTCAGCAGGTTCGACATTGCGCTCTGCAGTTCGGTCGAGGCACCCGCGATTTCGGAGTCTGCCTCGAGCACGAATGACAGCCTGTGGCCCTGCGGCGCAAGCCGGCCCGACAGCCCCCTGCCCTCGTCCTCGCACTGCGCCAGCAGTGCGCGCATGCGAATCCACTGGTTGGGCGGCGGGGCGGCGCTGCCTTCGAGCCGCGACAAGGTCAGCAGGTCGTTCACCAGCATCTCCATGCGGCTCGACTGCTGGCCCATCAGGCGCAGGTAGCGCGCGCGTTCCTCGGCGTCGAGCGGCAGGTTCTGCAGCGTCTCGACGAACCCGGCCAGCACCGTGAGCGGCGTGCGGATCTCGTGCGAGACATTGGCGACGAAGTCGCGCCGCATGGTCTCGGCCTGCTCCAGCGCCGTGATGTCGCGCGTCAGCAGCATGCGGCGGTTGCCGGCATAGGGATGCACCTGCACCGACAGGCGAACCGGCTGGCGGCGTTGCGCGCTGCCTTGCGCATCGATCAGCACGTCGCGGCTGTAGTTCCACGAGGCCAGGTAGGCCACGAAGGCCGGGTCGCGCACGAGGTTGGCCAGGTGCTGCAGCATGTCGCGCTCGGCATCGATGCCGAACTGCGTGGCGGCCGTCTGGTTGCACCATTCGATGCGGCCCTGTTCGTCGAGCAGAATCACTCCGTTGGGGGACGCCTGGATCGCGGCCAGAAACTCCTGGAGACGGTCTTCGGCCTGGCGCGTTTGCTGCTCGCGCTCGCGCAGCAGCTTGCGGATGCGCTCGGACAGCTCACCCCAGATACCCGGCCCGCGCGAAGGAAGGCCGGCCACGTCGCTGCGCAGAACGGCCAGCAGCCGCCCGGCGCGCCAGGCATCGAGCAACAGCCACAGCAATGCGCCGAGCCAGGCGCCAGCCCACGCAAACTTCAAACCAAGAATGGCTGAAGCACCCGCTGCGCCTGCACAGGACGCTATCAAAAACGTAGCAATTCGAAAGGGCATGGCGAGGGATTATCCGCGCCAGGTGCGGCGCGGCGGGCCTGCAGGAGGCCGGAACGGCTAAGCCGTGATCTGTGCGGTGAGCCGGTAGCCGGCGCCACGCACCGTCTCGACCATGGCGGCCGCCGCGCCGAGCGATTCGCGCAGCCGCTTCACATGCACGTCGACCGTGCGCTCTTCGATGTAGACGTGGTCGCCCCACACCTTGTCGAGCAGCTGCGAGCGGCTGTGCACGCGTTCGGCGTGCTGCATCAGGTAGGCCAGCAGCTTGAACTCGGTGGGCCCGACCTTGAGCGACTGGCCCTGCCAAGTCACGCGGTGCGTGGCCGTGTCGAGCGCGAGCTCGCCGATCTCGACGCGCTCGGTCACCACCTCGGGTGCGCGGCGGCGCAGCACGGCGCGGATGCGCGCCAGCATTTCCTGCGTGGAGAACGGCTTGGTGATGTAGTCGTCGGCCCCGGCATCGAGCCCGGCCACCTTGTCGGGCTCGTCGCCACGCGCGGTGAGCATGAGGATCGGAACCGCCTTGGTGCGCGCGTCCTTGCGCCACTGGCGTGCCAGCACCAGGCCGCTCTGGCCCGGCAGCATCCAGTCGAGCAGGATCAGATCCGGCAGACCGCTGTCGATCTCGCGCTGCGCCGAGACGCCGTCTTCGGCCCAGATCGGATCGAAACCGTTGTGGCGCAGATTGACCGCGATCAGCTCGGCGATCGAGGACTCGTCTTCGACGATGAGGACTCGGGGTTTCTTCATTGCAGCGCGGATTCGATCTCTTCCATCGAAGTGTGCCGTACATCGGCGCCCTTGACGATGTAGATGATGAACTCGGCGATGTTCTTGGCATGGTCGCCGATGCGCTCGATGGCCTTGGCCAGGAACA
>JBDUCH010000283.1:0-5621 GCA_040003555.1 Variovorax sp.
TGCCGAGGTATTCGGCGAGGTCGGTCACGTCGAGCAGCTTCTCGGGGTAGAGGTTCGCGTCGTCGTTGGTCGACAGGATGATGTCGGGCCCGGCGCCGGTGTTGGCGGCCACCGCGGCCTTGGGGCGCACGTCTTCCCAGCCTTCGTTGTCGACGCGCACTTCGACGCCGGTGAGTTCGGTGAACTTCTTGACGTTGGCCATGTAGGCGTCGATGTCGCCCTGCACGAAACGGCTCCAGCGCAGCACGCGCAGCTTGGCACCCTTCTCGGGCTTGAAGGTCATTGCCTGGGCATTGGCGAACGGCGAAAAAATCGCGCTACCGGTGCCGATGGTGGCGGCGGCGGCCAAGCCGGCCGAGCCTTTGAGAATCGTGCGGCGCTGGTTGAAGTCACTCATGGTGGTCGTCTCCTGTTGTTTGAACGGGCCAATCGGTGAAGCTCGGTCAAGCCACCAGGCGTTGGCCGGTGCTTGCGTCGAAAAGATGCGCGCGCTGCAGGTCGGGCTGCAGGTGGATCGTGGTGCCGGGCGCGAAGTCGTGCCGTTCGCGGAACACGGCCGAAAGCTCGGTGCCCTCGTGACGGCAGGCGACGAAGGTGTCCATGCCGGTCGGCTCCATCACCGCCACGCGCGCCGGGATGCCGCCCGCGTTCGCCAGCATCAGGTGCTCGGGCCGGGTGCCATACACCACCGGTTGGCCGTCAGTGCCGCCCGCCTGCAATGGCGCATCGAGCTTGGTGCCGTCGGCCAGTTCCACATGCGCGGAGCCGTCGCGCCGGCGCAGCGTGCCGGGCAGGAAGTTCATGGCCGGCGAGCCGATGAAGCCGGCCACGAACTGGTTGGCCGGGTGGTCGTACAGATCGAGCGGACTGCCGGTCTGCTCGATGCGGCCGTCGCGCATCACCACGATCTTGTCGCCCATCGTCATGGCCTCGATCTGGTCGTGGGTGACGTAGATGGAGGTCGTCTTCAGGCGCTGGTGCAGTTCCTTGATCTCGCTGCGCATCGCCACGCGCAGCTTGGCGTCGAGGTTGGACAGCGGCTCGTCGAACAGGAACACCTGCGGGTCCCGCACGATCGCGCGGCCCATCGCCACGCGCTGCCGCTGGCCGCCGGAGAGCTGGCGCGGGTAGCGGTCGAGCAGGGCGCCGAGCGCCAGGATCTCGGCTGCGCGCGCCACCTTGCGCTCGATCTCGGCCTTGCCGAGCTTGGCGAGCGCCAGCGAGAACGCCATGTTTTCGCGCACTGTCATGTGCGGGTACAGCGCGTAGTTCTGGAACACCATCGCGATGTCGCGTTCCTTCGGCGGCAGGTCGTTGACGCGCTTGTCGCCGATGCGGATCTCGCCGCCGTTGATCTGCTCCAGCCCCGCGATCATGCGCAGCAGGGTCGACTTGCCGCAGCCCGACGGCCCGACCAGCACCGTGAAAGAGCCGTCCTGGATGTCGATGTCCACGCCATGCAGGATGGCGACGTCGCCGAAGTTCTTCTTGACCGCCTGGATCGTGACACTCGCCATGCACTGAGTCCTGATAGTTGATCGCAGCCGGGCAGTATTGAACCCGCATGCAAGCAGCGCCATCAGGGCAAACCGGTACGCATTAACCCCCGGTTATTTGTATGATGACCCGATAACTGCACTAATTTCCTCCGCTGCCGTGCGGGCTGCCGCCCCCTCTTCCCAACCCCTTCGCCTGGTCGTCGACCGGCTGTCGGATCGGTTGGCGGCGCGCCTGGGCGAACAGATCGAATCCGGCGCGCTCCAGCCCGGCGACCAGTTGCCGACCGAGCAGCAACTCGCGCTGGCACATGGCGTCTCGCGCACCGTGGTGCGCGAAGCGGTGCACCAGCTCAAATCGAAGGCACTGGTCACGTCGCGCCAGGGTTCGGGCGTGTTCGTGGCGGCCCGGCCGATGAATCTGCCGCTGGCGTTCGACCCGAGCGTGCTCGACTCGGTGCAGGCCGTGGTGCATGTGGTCGAGGTGCGGCGCGTGCTCGAAGGCGAAATCGCTGCGCTGGCAGCCGAGCGCGCCACCCGCGCGCAGATCGCAGCGCTGCGGCGTGCGCTCAAAGCCATCGACGCCGCCGCCGCGGCCGGGCACGACGGCGTGGCCGAAGACCTGGCGTTCCACCGCGTGATTGGCGAGGCCACCGGCAACCCGCAGTTCCGCCTGCTGCTCGGCTTTCTGGAGCAGTACCTGCGCGAAGGCATGCGCATCACGCGCGGCAACGAGGCCCGTCGCGTGGATTTCATGGCCGCGGTGCAGACCGAGCACCGGGCCATTTTCGAAGCGATTGCCGCACGAGACCCGGTGGCCGCGCGGCACCACGCCACCGAGCACCTGATTCGCGGCGAGCAGCGGCTGGTCGAGGGCGGGATCATCCACGGCCAGCAGCGCAGGGCCGCCGCCAAGGCCAGACCGCACAAACCATGAAAGCATGAAAGAGACCCCATGAAACTGATGATCACGGGCGGCGGCGGCTTCGTCGGCGCCCGCCTTGCGCGCACACTGCTGAAGCGCGGCACCCTGGCCGGCCAGCGCATCGAACGCGTGGTGCTGACCGACATCGCGCCGCCGCCGGACGACCTGCTGGCCGACCCGCGGGTCAAAGCGCGAACCGGCCCGCTGCTCACGCAGACAGACGCGCTGCGCACCGAGGCCTTCGACGGCGTGTTCCACCTGGCCTCGGCCGTGTCCGGTGAATGCGAAGCCGACTTCGACCTCGGCTTGCGCTCCAACCTCGACAGCACGCGCGCCCTGCTCGACGCGATCCGCACCCACGTCAACGGCGGCGGCAAGGCGCCGCGGCTGGTGTTCTCGAGTTCGGTGGCCGTGTTCGGGCCCGACCCGGCCGTGCCGATGCCCAAGCTGGTGGCCGACGACACGCTGCCGGCACCGCAAACCTCCTACGGCGCGCAGAAGCTCATCTGCGAGCACCTGATCGCCGACTACACGCGCAAGGGCTATGTCGACGGCCGGGCCGCACGCCTCATGACCGTGACCGTGCGGCCGGGCAGGCCCAACGGCGCGGCGTCGTCGTTCTTCAGCGGGATCATCCGCGAGCCACTGGCCGGCGTGGAATCGGTCTGCCCGGTATCGCCCGACGTGTCGCATCCGATGTCGTCGCCGAGCCGCACCATCGATGGCCTGATCGCCGTCTACGAAGCGAGCCGCGAAGCCTTCTGCGGCCGCACCGCCCTCAACCTGCCGGCGCTCAACGTGCGGGTGAGCGACATGCTCGACGCGCTGGAAGAAGTGGCCGGCCCGAAAGTGCGCGCGCTGGTGCGCTTCGAGCGCGACGAGCGCATCGCCGGCATCGTGGCCAACTGGCCCACCGGCGCGTCGGCCGTGCGCGCCAACCGGCTCGGCCTGCAGCCGCATGACAATTTCGCCGACATCATCCGGCAGTACATCGAAGACTGCTCGGCACTCCCCAATGCAGACCAAACCCTGAAGGCCCTGAAGTGAAGAAGACGACAAAAAAAGCCCCCACCTCCAAGAGCACGCCCAAGCCCCTGCGCAAGGGCGCGCTCAAGCTGCGTTCGCAGGCTTGGTTCGACAACCCCGACAACGCCGACATGACGGCGCTCTACCTCGAGCGCACCATGAACTTCGGTCTGGGCTTCGAAGAGCTGCAGTCGGGCCGCCCGATCATCGGCATCGCGCAGACCGGCTCGGACATCGCGCCCTGCAACCGGCACCACATCGTGCTGGCCGAGCGCGTGAAAGAGGGCATCCGCGACGCCGGCGGCATCGCCTTCGAGTTCCCGATCCATCCGATCCAGGAAACCTGCAAGCGCCCGACCGCCTCGCTCGACCGCAACCTGCAATACCTCTCGCTGGTCGAGGTGCTGTACGGCTACCCCATCGACGGCGTGGTGCTCACCACCGGTTGCGACAAAACCACGCCAGCGCAGATCATGGCGGCGGCCACGGTCGACATTCCGGCCATTGCGCTCAACTCGGGCCCGATGCTCAACGGCTGGTACAACGGCGAACGCACCGGCTCCGGCACCATCGTCTGGCGCGCGCGCGAACTCATGGCGGCGGGCGAGATCGGCTACGAGGGCTTCCTGAAGCTGGTCGCATCGTCTGCCCCTTCCACCGGCCACTGCAACACCATGGGCACGGCCTCCACGATGAACTCGCTGGCCGAGGCGCTCGGCCTCACGCTGCCGGGCAGCGCGGCCATTCCGGCGCCGTACCGCGATCGCCAGGAGATGGCCTACATGACGGGCAAGCGCATCGTCGAGATGGTGCGCGAAGACCTCAAGCCGTCCGACATCCTCACGCGTGCCGCGTTCGAGAACGCGATCGTCGTCAACTCCGCGCTCGGCGGCTCGACCAATGCGCCGGTGCACCTGAACGCGATCGCGCGGCACATCGGTGTGCCGTTGACCACGGCCGACTGGGAAAAGCACGGCTACAAGGTGCCGCTGCTGGTGAACCTGCAGCCCGCCGGCGAGTACCTCGGCGAGGACTTCTACCGCGCCGGTGGCGTGCCGGCCGTCGTGGCCGAGCTTGTCGCCAAAGGCAAGATCCAGCCATCCATCACGGCCAATGGCCGCACGCTCACCGAGAACTGCGAAGGCCGCTTCACCAGCGACCCCAAGGTGATCTGGCCCTACGGCAAGCCGATGAAGAAGAACGCCGGCTTCCTCAACATCACCGGCAACCTGTTCGATTCCGCGATCATGAAAACCAGCGTGATCACGCCCGAGTTCCAGGAACGCTACCTGAACGACCCGAGCGACCCGATGGCATTCGAGGGCACGGCCGTGGTGTTCGACGGCCCGGAGGACTACCACCACCGCATCGACAACCCGAAGATGAAGATCGGCGCGCACAGCGTGCTGTTCATGCGCGGGGTCGGCCCGGTGGGCTACCCCGGCGCGGCCGAGGTGGTGAACATGCGCGCGCCGAGCTACCTGCTCAAAAAGGGCATCACCTCCCTGCCCTGCATCGGCGACGGCCGGCAGTCGGGCACCTCGGGCTCGCCCTCGATCCTGAATGCGTCACCCGAAGCGGCCACCGGCGGCAACCTTGCGCTGGTGCAGACGGGCGACCGCGTGCGCATCGACCTGAAGAAGCGCACCGCCAACATGCTGGTGTCCGACGAAGAACTGGCGAAACGCCGCGCCAAGCTCGACGCAGCCGGCGGCTACCCCTACCCGCCGAGCCAGACGCCCTGGCAGGAGATCCAGCGCGGCATCGTCGACGAACTGTCCGAAGGCATGGTGCTCAAGCCGGCGGTGAAGTACCAGAAGATCCACGCGACCTTCGGCATACCGCGCGACAACCACTGATGTGTTTCGGCCGCTGGCGGCCTACCCCCGAAAAACCTCGAGCACGAAGCACCAGCGAGATGCTGCGGCCGGCCTGGCTTCAAACGCCGCCGTCCGTCATGCGGTACCAGCCGATCGCGGCGGAGACGTAGAGCCGGCGCAGTCCGTACAGCGGAAACGGCTTGATCGCCGATGGCGCCACAGGCAGCACTTGCGCGTCGCCGGTGGCGATGTACTCGGCCAGCGCCTGGCCCATGCGCGTCTGCAACCCGACGCCGCGGCCCTGGCAGCCGATGTCGATCAGGAGGCCCGGCGCCGGTTCGTGCAGGTGCGGCA
>JBDUCH010000037.1:0-18929 GCA_040003555.1 Variovorax sp.
GCCAAGCCGATCATGGCCGCGGCGCTCGGGCGCCTCGGCGAGCCGGGCTGAGCCACGGACCAATTGCTGCCACGTTCTTCCCGGGGCCGATGCGCAACCCTTGCGCGAACATCACGCGGCTAGATCGAAGCGCCCGGCGCGGCTTCTCCACGTTCAGCTGCGTGCGCGCGCGGCGTTTCGCAGGTCGCGGATCTGGTCGTGGTTCCTCTGGGCGCCTTCAGCTTGCTTCTGAACAACTGCGCGGACGTCGGCCGGCAATTGTTGCTTCAGCGCCTTGCGATACCGTGCCACTGCGGCATCCTCGCCGCGTTCGCAAGATTCCAGGATGGACAACTCGCTGTCCGCGCCGACGCTGCCCTTGACCTGCACCCAGCCGCGATGCAGGGCGCCGGTCACCGAGCCGCCCGATGCCGGTTCTCCGCCATAGGCTCGGATGAGCTGGATCAGCTCCTCGCCCGCCTGGCGGCAACCCGCCGCGCGGCCCGCGAAGAGTTGCTTGGCAGTCGCCGTCTCCACCTCTTCGGCACAGGTGCGAAAGCCATACTCGCCGTCACGCGCGTTCTCGAGCAGGTCGTTGAGCACATCGACCACGTCGTCATTGGACAGCTCGTCCTGGTCGACGTCATCGTCGTTGATCTGCACGCCATAGTAGGTCTGGTCGGCGCGCCTCCATGCCGCTTCGGTGGCAGGGCGTGCCTGCGACCACTCGAGGCTCGATGCGCCGCGGCGCGCCTCCCATTCGGCGGCCATGGCAGGCTCAGCCGCCTGGAAGTCGGTTCCCCGTTGGGCCCGGCCGGACCAACCCATCTCGTACGCCGGCCCGTAGTCGTGATAGGGCCGCCCGGCGTCGTAGTACGCCTCCTTGCTGTAGTTCTCCCGCCAGTAAGCGTCTTCCATCGTCGGATTCACACCCTCGGCTGCCGCCTTCCCACCGAGGCCGCCAGCCACGGCGCCGGCGACCATTCCGACCACGGTTCCGACGGGCCCTGCCAAAGAGCCGGCCGCGGCGCCCGCGACGGCGCCCCCCGCTGCCCCCAGTCCTGTTCCCACGGGGTGTGCACCCGGTGCACCCGTGATCGGATCGCGGTTAGGGGAACCGTTGCCAAGTTTTCCATCATCTGTGGCCATGTCGTCTCCTTCGGCGCCGCGCATCGCGGCAAGGTTGAAAGGCTCTTCGTCAAAGAGGCGGGCTGACTTTGACGACGCGAGAGGAGGCGGCGAGTCATCGCCTTCGGATGGGCGCTGTAGGCAATCGACGCGTGCAGCCTGCTGCTGCGGGAACTGCCGGCCCCCATCTAGCGCAGGAGGGTGCTGTCGCCGGCCGCCGATTGTTCGACGGCCACTTCGGATCAGAATCGTCCTCGCCGATGCATCTCGGCCGCTTGCGCCTCGATATCGGAGTAGTCGGCGATGGCTGCAGTAAGCGTCTCGGGGTCGATGCCGTGCTTGGCGGCGCTCTGCCGCACGTCCTCGCCCAGTATTTGAGGGCGAGGCACACCCGGACGGGCCAGTTGGGTGGTGGAAGCGCAAAGGGCCTCCGTCAGGTCGCGGACTTGCTGCGGATAGTTCCGTGTGTACGCGGCAATCAACAGCTCTATCGTGGGCGCCATGTTGCCTCCTTCGGCGTGCCGCGCTAGCGGCCGCAGTCGACGATCGCGAACTCAACCCGGCGGTCAAGGGCATCAACAACGTCGTCCGTGCCGCTGCCCACCAGGTTCTGCCGCGAGCCCATACCCTTCGTCCGCGTCCGCTCGGCCGTGTCGGCGGACTCGGCTGCCAAGCGTTGCTTGATGTATTGGGCACGCCGCAGCGACAAAGAGTCGTTCACTTCCTCTGGCCCGGTCTTGCTCGAATGTCCCACGATGTCCATGCATGCGCGTGAGCTTCCAGTCTGCCGGGCGATCTGGCGCAGCCACATGCGGTAGGCATTCGTCACCTTGGGGTCAGACCAAAAGTCGACGCTGCCGGGGTTGAACAGGAACTTCATGCCGAGCTGGTTGTGCGCCATGCCGTAGGCCACCAGGCGTCCGAAGGCTTCTTCGGCTTCTGCCGCCTGGCCGAGCTTGAGGGTCGTGAGGTAGATGCCGGTGAGCACGCGAATCTGGTCGCCGCCCGGCCTGGCCGATGCGCGACGGTAAAGGGCAAGCGCCTCGCGGTAGCGAGTGGCGTTGTAAAGCAGGGTTGCATCGTTCACCACGGTGGCCGTGGCGATGCGCTCGAGGTAGATGGCGTCGGCCTTTTCCCCGGGCGCCGCGGTGCTGGTGCGCACGAGGCCGTCGATCACCTCGTCCTTCAGCAGTACAGGACTGTCGCGGTAGTAGGGAAGCGGACTCATGTCGACACTGTCACGACTTGCGACGGCCGAGGACTGCGCGGCCACGGTGCCGGCCTTCATGTCGACCAGCGCGAGGTTGATCCGATAGTTGCTCTGCTCGCGCGCCACGGTGCCTGCAAGAAGGTATTGCGCCCTCGACAGGTTTGCAGCCTGAAAGGGCAGGATCTCAATCTGCTTGAAGGTTCCGGCCACCCGCTCGGCAAGCGCGCGGTCGAGATGCTGCGTGGCGAGCGTTTGCTGGCCGCTGCCGGCGTCGAGCGTCGGATCGAGGACGACCACGTGCCGCTCAGCCTTAGCGTCGGCCGTTGTGAGCAAGGCCGGCATCTTTTGCGTCTGCCGCATCAGCGCATCGGTGGCGGTAGCGATCGCCTGATCGAAGGACTGCACCTCGTTGCTCGCCTGTCGGGTCGCGCAGCCGATGAGGCCTGCCGTGAGAACTGCGCCTGCGAAGAGGTGCATGAATGAGCGAGGTGTGGAGGGGAGGCCGGTTACTTGCATCGGTTCTTTTGAAATGCGATCTCTTCAGTACTAAGCGACTCCAGAGAAGACTTCAGAACCAGTTCGCTGCATCTAGGCGGCCTGCTCTCCTGGGTGTAGGACGCAGCGATTTGCACCTCACCGGAAAGTGTGCGATTTTTCTCAACGGCTCCAGCTGGCGCGGTGGGCATCGGTGATGAAGGAGCCGGCTTGCGTGCCGCAAGGCGCGAGGCTTGCGCCGGTGCCGGCGGCCGCGAAGCCGGCAGCGCGGGAACGGCCGGTGTCACCTGCGAAGGCGTCACCTGCGAGGGCGTTGGCGCCAATGGTGGAGCTGTCGGCGTAGCGACGGGCGAGGGCCCTTCGGCAGGCGCCGCTGGAGTCGCGGCAACGGCTGCTGCAGCCCGCGCGGCCGGCGCGGCTGGCGCCGCCTCGAATTGGCTTCGCACGCTCATCCATGCTGTGCCCGTAGCGAGCAACACGACGAGGCCTGGAATCGCGTAGTACATCTTGCTGCGGCGCGGCGCCTTCGGCGCAGTGAACGGGGCGGCGAGTTCCGTGGGCGCTTTGGATTCGACAGGCCGAGGCTCGGCCACGGACGCTGCGTCGGCCGCCGCCAGGGCGGCTGGCTGCGAAGGCAAACGCGCTTCGTTGGCCGCATCGTCGACGCCGAGCAGCGCGCGAAACGCCGTCACATCCTGCGGCCGCGCCTCGGGCCGAACCGCCAACGCGGCGTCGATGGCGCGCAGGAAGCCAGCGCTGTATTGGCCTGCGTGCGTCTTTGCGAGCGGCTGCAGAGGGTCGTGAACCACGCGCACCACGGATGCCAGCGGCGGTCGGCCGGTGATCGCGTAGTGCACCACACCCGCCAGCGCATACAGATCCGTCCAGGCCCCCTGCAGCACCGTCCCTCCATACTGCTCGACCGGTGCGAAGCCGGGCTTCAGCATGGTCGTCAGCGCTTGCGTTCGATCGCTAATCACGTGCCGTGCCGCGCCGAAGTCGAGCAGCAGCGGGCCGGTAGCAGTGAGCAGTATGTTGTCGGGTGAGATATCCCGGTGGTAGCAGTGCTCGCGATGCATCGCCGACAGCGCATCGAGCATCGGATGCAGCCACTCGCGCAGCAGTGCTTCAGGCACGGGCGTTCCCATCTGCGCAATCGCAGTCTTGAGCGTCGGGCCTTCGTAGTACGGCATCGCCATGTAAGCCGTGCCATTGGCCTCCCAGTAGCGGAACACCTTCACGAGTGCCGGATGATCGAAGCGCGCCAGGAGGCGTGCCTCGTTGACGAAACTCTTCAAGCCGGCATCGAAGGTCTCGCGCTGCTGCTCGGAGCGCATCGACACCTTCAGCGAGATGGTGCCGCGAACCGCCAGCGAGGAAGGCATGTACTCCTTGATCGCCACGTGGCGCTCAAGCGCAGCGTCCCACGCCAAGTAAACGATGCCGAACCCGCCTTCGCCAATCTGCCGCACGATGCGGAAGCCTTCGATCTCAGTGCCTTGCGGCAGCGTATGCGCTGCGCCCGCGCGGCTCCCGAGATCGCTGTCACCCAAGAGCTGCGTGGTCTGGAAGTGGAAGAGGGTGCGGTCTTGCTCGGATGACGGCTCTGCGTGACTCTCGGATGAAGGCAGAGCCGTGGCGCACTGCATGCAGAGACCGGTGACATCGCGATTCACTGCGCTGCAGTTCGGACAGATGGCCTGCATCGAGTATTTGATCATTGAAGAGTTGTTGCGCCTGGTGCTGGCTCGGTCGCCCTGCTGATGGGTGGAGTCTGTCATGTCACTCGCCCAAGGCTGCGTGTATATCTCACGACTGCAAACAAAAGTTCAATGCTTGTATGTACGCCGCCCGTGACACCTCCGCCTTGCTCGCACCCCTGCAAGAGCGCGGTCAGGACCTTCGGGTGTCCACGCACCAGGCGTGCTTGCGTTCAGCGTCGCAGGCTGTTGCCGAGGGCGGTCTTGCGCAGGATCACCGCGAAGGATTGCACCGCCGCCGGCTTGGTCTCACCGAGCCGCCACAGGATGCCCGGCGTGCGTATCGGCGTGGGGCTCTCGAGCGGAATCACCTTCAACCCCGGCATGCCGTCGGGCACCGCGTTGATCGCCACGATCGAGCCGATCCTCGTACGCGCCACCAGCGCGAGCATCGGCGCCACGGTCGACATCTCGGCCACCACCGTCGGTTCTGCCCCGCACGCGCGAAAGCATTCGTCCAGCATGGTTCTCGTGGAGAAGGCCGGCGACACCAGCACCAGATCCTGCCGGTGCAACTCGACCATCCGGATTCGCTTGCGCGCGGCGAGCGGATGGGCGGCCGCCACCACCAGCACCATCTCCTCGTTGTAGAGCGGCTCGAACCACAGGCCGGTTGGGTCCTCGGGTCGGTAGGAGATGCCGAGGTCGAGCTCGCCGTCCGCGAGGCGCGCAGCGATCACCTCGGCGGCGAGCTCCTCAACGCTGATGCGCACCGTTGGATGGCGCGCCAGGAACAGCGCCACGCACTCCGGGATCAGGCCGATGTTGAAGGTGTGCGTGGCGCCGATGCGCACCTTGCCGGTGAGGTTGCCCGCGCCAGGCTTGAGCAGGGCCACACCCTGGTCGACCTCGCGCAGCGCGCGCGTTGCATAGCCGCGCAGCAGCTCGCCGGCCTCGGTGGTCACCACCTTCTTGCCGATGCGGTCGAACAGGGGTTGTCCGAGCTCGTTCTCGAGCTGCCGGATCTGGTGCGACAGGGTCGACTGGGTCACGTGCACGCGCTCCGCGGCGCGTGTGAAGCTCAGGCAGTCGGCCAGCGCGACGAAGTAGCGTAGATGCCTCATCTCCATGAAAACCCCCGCGAATGATCGATGTGGTCAATGATATCCATGGAAATTCATCATTTGTCGCGCCCGTCGCGCCGTCCTATCGTCCAGTCCCAAGCAGGAGACACACGATGGCGGACTACAACCAGGACAGCATCACCAAGGACGTGCTCACCGCGTTCGCCGGCACACCCGATCCGCGCTTGCGCGAACTGATGACGGCGCTGGTCAAGCACGTTCACGCGTTCGCGCGCGAGGTCGACCTCACCTCCGAGGAATGGCTCGCCGGCCTGAAGTTTCTCGATGCCATCGGCAAGATATCGACCGAGCACCGCCCCGAGTTCATCCTGCTTTCGGACACGCTCGGGCTGTCGATGATGGTGGTGGCGCTGCAGCAGGCGCGCGCCAGCGGTGGTGCCAAGGGCGCGACGCCGGCGACCGAGGCCACCGTCGAGGGCCCGTTCTACTGGCTCGGCGCACCGGACGTGGCGCTGGGCACCGACATCGGCGAAGGGGTTCTCGGCGAGCCGACCTTCTACAAGGGCCGCGTCACCGACACCAACGGCCAGCCATTGGCCGGCGCGCTGCTCGACGTCTGGTCGGGCGACGGCGAAGGCAAGTACGACGTGCAGCTGTCACCCGAACCGGTGATGAAGGCACGCGGCCGGCTGCGCACCGACACAGAAGGGCGCTACTGGTTCTGGTCGATCTTGCCGGCCTTCTATCCGATTCCCGACGACGGACCGGTCGGCACGATGATGCGCGCCACCCACCGCAGCATCTACCGGCCCGGGCACATCCACATGCAGGTGTCTGCGCCGGGCCACGTGATGCTGACGACGCAAGTCTTCGTCGCCGGCAGCCCGCACATCGACGAGGACGCGGTGTTCGGCAAGCGCGACAGCCTGGTCGTCGAGTTCGACCACCACCCGCCGGGCAAGGCGCCGGACGGTCGAGCGATGAGCCGGCCCTACCACTCGGCGAGCTACGACTTCCGGCTGGCGCCGGCGGCGGCGTAGGACTCCCATGAAGATCGGCAAGGCCACCGTGCCGCGCACGTCCATCTGCACATCGGACGCCCACACCATCGTCGTTCGGGGCCACGACCTCTCCAAGGATCTGATCGGCAAGATCTCGTTCGTCGACCATTTCTTTCTACTGCTCACGGGGCAACTGCCGACCGCAGGGCAGGCCGCAGTGCTCAACGCCACGCTGGTCGCCATCGCCGAGCACGGCCTGGTGCCCAGCGTGCAGGCCGCGCGCATGACCTTCGCCGCAGCGCCCGATGCCATGCAGGGCGCGGTAGCGGCCGGCATCCTCGGCTGCGGCTCGGTGGTGCTCGGCTCTTCCGAAACCGCAGGCCGCATGTACGCCGAGATCGACGCGCAGATCCAGGCCGGCACCGCCGTCGATGCTGCCGCGCTGTCGGTCATGAAGGCCTGGCGCGCTGCCGGGCGGTCGATCCCGGGCTACGGCCATCCGCTGCACAAGGAGCGCGACGCGCGCGTCGGCGCGCTGTTCGACGTGGCCAGGGCGGCCGGCACCGACCTGCGCTTTGTGGCCATCGCGGAAGCCGCCGAGGCGTTGCTGCCCGAAGTGCTGGGCAAGCCGCTGAAGCTCAACGTTTCGGGTGCGATCCCGGCGGTGTTGCTGGGGGCCGGTTTCCCGGTCGAGGGGCTCAAGGGCGTGCCGATGCTCGCCCGCACCGCGGGATTGATTGCGCACATGGTGGAAGAGATTCGCCAGCCGATCGGCTTCGCGCTCTCCTACCAGGCCACGCGCGAGATGCAATACGACGGAGAAGTCCCGGCCGGCTTCGGAAAGCTCGAATGATCCCGGTGCTGAAAGGCCTCAAGGTGATCGAGCAGGGCACCTTCATCACCGGCCCGGCCGCCGGCATGCTGCTGGGCGACCTGGGGGCGGATGTCATCAAGGTGGAGCAACCCGGCACGGGCGACCCGTTCCGGGCGTTCAAGAACGGCCTGTACAGCCCGCACTACCAGACCTACAACCGCAACAAGCGGAGCATCACGCTCGACACCAAGGACGCGGCCGACCGCGAGGTGCTGGACGCGCTCATCGCCGATGCCGACGTCTACATTCAGAATTTCCGCCCCGGCGTGGCGGAGAAGCTCGGCGTGGGCGCGGAGCGGCTGCAGAAACTGAACCCGAAGCTCATCTACGTGGCCATCAGCGGCTTCGGCGCCACCGGCCCGGCCGCCAACCGGCCGGCCTACGACACGGTGGCACAGGCCGCGAGCGGCTTCCTCAACCTGCTCGTCAACCCCGAGAACCCGCGCGTGGTCGGGCCGGCCATCGCCGATTCGCTGACTGGCTTCTACGCAGCCTACGGCGTGCTGGGCGCCCTGTACGAGCGCGGCCGCACCGGCGTTGGCCGCAAGGTCGAGGTCTCGATGCTGGAGGCGATGGCGCATTTCAACCTCGACGCCTTCACCCACTTCTTCCAGGTCGACGAGGTGATGGGGCCTTACAGCCGGCCGAGCGTGTCGCAGTCGTACGTGCTGCGCTGCGCCGACGACAAATGGATCGCGCTGCACATGTCGTCACCGGAAAAGTTCTGGCGCGGCTTGGCGATCGCGATCGAACAGCCGGACATCTTCGACGACCCGCGTTTCGCGACTCGCGAGGTGCGGATCGCGAACCAGGAGGCGCTGATCGCCGTGCTCGGCGAACGCTTTCGCACGCAGCCGCGCGACGAATGGTGCAGCCGCCTGCAACGCGAAGACGTGCCCAACGCCCCGATGTACGACACCAGCGAGGCACTCGAAGACCCGCAAGCCAAGCACCTTCAGCTCATGACATCGGCGCAGCATCCGGTGATGGGGCTGTTCCGCACGGTTCGCTCGCCGGTCAGCTTCGATGGCGAACGCGCACTCGAGGTTCGTCCGCCGCCGGTGCTGGGCGAGCACAGCGACGAGATACGGGCCGAGCTGAGGCGGGCGCACGGATAGAACAGGAGCAAACGAATACCGCCATGAATGCAACAACGAACCGGAATCTTCTCCGTTGCGCGGCGGCGTTCGCCTGCGCACTCGTCGTCGGCGCCGCGGCCGATGCGCAGGAACGCGGCACAGTCAGGATGGTGGTGCCGTTCGGCGCCGGCACCACCACCGATACGGTGGGCCGGGTGGTCGGCGATGCGCTGGGCAAGGCGTTGCAGCAGACGGTGATCGTCGACAACCGTGCAGGCGCCGGCGGCTCGACCGGCACCGACATGGTGGCCAAGTCGGCACCCGACGGCCGCACGCTGGTGATGGGCACGGTTGGCACGCACGCCATCAACACCGCGCTGTTCAGCAAGCTCCCCTACGACCCCGTGCGCGACTTTGCGCCGGTGGCCTTCATCGGCTATACGCCAACGCTGCTCGTGGTGGCAACCGATTCGCCGATCCGATCCCTGAAAGACCTGGCGCAGGCTGCCGCGCGGCCCGCCGGCGTGACCTTCGCCTCGGCGGGCAACGGCACCTCGGGCCATCTGGCGGGCGAACTGCTCGCACAACGCCTGGGCGGCAAGATGCTCCATGTGCCGTACAAGGAAGGCGCAGCCGCACTGACCAGCGTCATGGGCGCGCAGGTCGACTTCATGTTCTATCACCCGGCCGCGGTGATGCCGCAGGTCAAGGCCGGCAAGTTGCGCGCGCTGGCCTCCAGCGGTGCGCTGCGCAGCGCCGCGGCCAGCGACGTGCCGACGCTGATGGAACAGGGCGTCGCCGACTTCGACCTGGTTGCCTGGTTCATGCTCTACGCGCCTGCCGCCACGCCTGCGGCCATGCTGGCGCAGCTGCGTGCCGCCAGCGCCGGTGCGCTGGCCCAACCCGAGGTGATGGCGCGCCTGCACGACCAGGGCATCGAATCGCGCGTTCTGCGGGCGGAAGAGATGACGCCCTTCAACAAGTCCGAGCTCACCAAATGGGCCGGTCTCGTCAAGCGCTCGGGCGCCCAGGTGGATTGACCCAGAAAACCAACAGGAGACAGCAACCATGAAGACGCAGAACCTCAACGGCATCGGACGGCGCGCTGCCGTGGGCGCCATTGCGCTGGCCGCCGCCGGCTTCGCCCTTGCGCAGCAGCCTGCCGGCGCGCCGATCCGCATCGGCAGCACGCTGGCGTTGACCGGGCCGCTGTCGGCCACCGCGCAGATCCACAAGCTGGTCGGCGACATCTACATCGAGCAACTCAACAAGCGCGGCGGGCTGCTCGGCCGCCCAGTCGAGTGGGTGGTGAAGGACGACCAGTCCAAGCCCGACCTGGCACGCACGCTTTACGAACAGCTGGTCACCGCCGACAAGGTCGACCTGCTGATGGGGCCGTATGCCACCGGTGCGATCCTCTCGGCGATGGGCGTGGCACAGCGCTACAACAAGGTGCTGGTGCATCACACGCTGGGCATCCCCTCGCTGGCCAAGTACGACATGCAGTTCCCAGCCTGGTCGATCGGCTCCGACCCGGCGACCACGGTGCCCAACACCCTGTTCGATGCGCTGGCCGCGTCGCCCAGGCCGCCAAAGACGGTGGCGGTGGTGACCAGCAAGTTCCCCTCGATCCAGTTCATGAGTGCGGGCGCGCGCGAGGTCATCAAGAAGCGCGGCCTGACCGAGGTGCTGTTCCTCGAATGGGATTTCGGCAACCGCGACTTTGGTCCGATCGCCAACCGCGTGAAGGACGCCAAGCCCGACTTCGTCTGGGTCGGCGCCATCGGGCTGGAAGGCAACCTGCTGCTCGACGCGATGAAGAAGATCGACTACGCGCCGCCGCTGCACTTCTACCTGTACCCGGCGCCGGGGCCGCTGCTCGCGTCGCCGGACGCGAAGAACGCCTTGTCGGCCACCATCTTCGAGGCGCAGCCGCCTTTCACGTCGAACCTGGGTGCGGCCGAGTTCGTGAAGATCTACGCCGAACGGGCCGCCAAGGCCGGCTTCACCGACACCTCGGTCGAGACCCAGGCCGCGGCGTCGTACACCGCCTGGCAGATCCTCGAGGCCGGCGTGGTGGCCACGAAGAGCCTGGACGACAAGGCCATCGGCACCTGGCTCAAGGCCAACAAGGTCGACACGCTGCAAGGCAAGCTGCGCTTCGACGGCACCGGCAACTTCGGCGACGACCTGATGCGCATCAAGCAGATTCAGGGCGGCAAGTGGGTGGTGGTGTGGCCGAAGGAAGTCACCTCGGCTGGCGCCAAGCTGCTCACGCCGTGAACTTCGCGCTGCCCAGTCTCTCGCTGCTGTCCCAGTCCGTCCTTTCAGGCATCTTCGTCGGCGCGCTGTACGGCCTGATGGGGCTGGGCCTCAGCCTGAGCTGGGGCCTGCTGCGGTTGATCAACCTGGCGCACTTCGCGTTCGCCTTTCTCGCGGCCTACATCTGCTATCAGCTTGCGACGATCGGGATGGATCCGCTGCTCGCGCTGGTGGTCATCGTGCCGCTCTTTTTCGTGCTCGGCGCGGGACTGCACTGGGTGATGGTGCGTTTCAAGGTGACGCCATTCAACTCTCTGTTGCTGACCTTCGGGCTCACCGGCATCGCCGAGAGCGTGATCCAGTCGATCTGGACCGCCGACTTTCGCAAGCTCGAATCGAGCTATGGCGAGCAAAAGTTCAAGATCGGCGGGCTGTTCGTGCCGGTGCCCGAGCTCATCACGCTGCTGCTGGCGATCGCGCTCGCGTTTGCCGTGTGGGCGGTGCTGCGCTACACCGACCTGGGCCGCGCGATGCGCGCCGCCGCCGAAGACGCCCCGGTCGCCGCGGCCTTCGGGGTCAACCAGAAGGCGCTGGGCCTGGTGCTGGCCGGAACCTGCGCGGCGCTCGCCAGCGTCGCCGGGGTGTGCCTGGCGCTGAGCTTCACGCTGGCGCCGTCGCAGATGTACACCTGGATCGGCGTGGTGTTCGCGGCCGTGATGCTGGGCGGGCTGGGCAGCGCGCTCGGGCCGCTGGTCGCGGGCACGCTGATCGGCGTGAGCGAAGCGGTCACCATGGCGGTGACCGCGCCTTCGTGGGCACCGATCGTGTCGTTCACGCTGCTGATCGTGATCCTGCTGTTCAAGCCGGGGAAGAGTGCATGAGGGCCTGGCGCACGCCCGTCGCCATCCTGGCCGCCGGTGCAGCGCTGGCGCTGGTGCCGCAGCTGGGCCTGCCGGCGTTCTACGACTCGTTCCTGTACCTGGTGCTGCACTGGGTGGTGCTCGCAACCTCGTGGAACATCCTGTCCGGCTACTCGGGCTACTTCTCGTTCGGACACGGCGCCTTTTTCGGCGCCGGCATCTATACCAGCGCCAACCTGATGTCGCGCTACGACTGGCCATTTCTATGGACGCTGCCGCCCGCGGCGCTGGCGGCCGCCGTGCTCGGCGTGGCGCTGGGTGCGGTGGTGTTCCGCGTCAAGGGCGTGCGTGGCGAGCTGTTCGCGCTGCTCACGCTCGCGATCACCTTCGTCGTCGGCACCATCGTCGTCAACTCGCCGCTGGACGGGGGCAACGGCGTCTCGCTCGCGGCGGTGGCGGTGCCGAAGATCGGGCCGACCGCGTCGTCCACTTTCTACCTGCTGGCGCTCGTCGCGGCGGTGGCCACACTGCTGATCGCCTGGGGCATTCAGGTGTCGAAGTTCGGTGCGGGGCTGTTCGCGATCCACGACGACGAGGATGCCGCCGAGGTGATGGGAGTGCCGACCTATCGCTACAAGCTGCTGGCGCTGGCCGTGTCGTGCGCGCTGGCCGGCGTGGCTGGCGGCATCCATGCGCTGTTCCTCTCGTACGTGACGGCCGGCGAAGTGTTCACGATCGCGGTGCCGCTGACGGTGGTGCTGATGAGCGTGCTGGGCGGCACGCGCCACTGGGCCGGGCCGGCCGTCGGTGCCGTGGCCATCACCGCGCTGCTGTACAGCTTCACCGCAGCCGACCACGCGGTGGCGGGCAAGGCCCTGATCGGCGTGATCCTGATCGCGGCGATTCTGTTCATGCCCGAAGGCATCCTGGCACGGGTGCAGCGTGCCTGGCGGCGACCGACCGCTGGCGCGGCGCCGGCCCTGGTTCCGGCCCCGGTCGAGCTGGCGGCGGTGCGCGCGACGGCCGCAGGGCAGGGCGATGTGCTGTTGCGCGTGCAGGGCCTCAGCAAGTCCTTCAAGGGTGTGCGCGCGCTGCAGGGTGTCGATGTCGAGGTGCGGCGCGGCGAGATCCTCGGGCTGCTCGGGCCCAACGGCTCCGGCAAGTCGACTTTCATCAACGTCGTCAGCGGGCACTACACACCGACCGGCGGTGCGATCTGGTTCGAAGGCCGCTGCCTGAACGGCCTGCCGGCGCACCGCGTGGCGGGCAGCGGTATTGCGCGCACGTACCAGATACCGCGCCCTTTCGGGCATTTGAGCGTGCTGCAGAACGTGGCAATCGCAACGATGTTCGGCGGTGCGGTGCGCGACCCGCAGGCCGCCGAACGGCAGGCGATGACCTGGCTTGAATTCACTGGGCTGGAGGGCAAGGCGCAGGCCCGGCCGGAGGATCTGAACCTGCATCAGCGAAAGTTTCTCGAGCTGGCGCGCGCGCTCGCCTCGCGGCCGCGGCTGGTGTTGCTCGACGAGGTGCTGTGCGGGCTCACGCCGAGCGAGATCGACGACGCCGTGGCGCTGATCCGGCGCATCCGGGATCAGGGCGCAAGCATCGTCTTCGTCGAGCACGTGATGCGGGCGGTGATGGCGCTCACCGATCGCATCGTCGTCTTCAATCATGGCGAGCTGCTGGCCGAAGGCAGCGTGCGCGACGTGATGCAGCGGCCCGACGTGATGACCGCCTACCTCGGGAAAGCCGCCCATGCTTGAGGTGCGCGATCTCCAGGTGGCCTACGGCGCAGCCCAGGCGCTTTGGGGCGTGTCGCTCGACGTGCGCGACGGCGAGCTGCTGTGCGTGGTCGGCCCCAACGGCGCCGGCAAGACCACCTTGATCGGTGCCATCGCCGGCATGCTGCGCGCCAAGCGCGGCAGCATCGCGCTCCAGGGCCGCGACATCACCCAGTTGCCCGCCCATCGCTTCTGCGAGGCCGGCATCGCACTCGTGCCGGAAGGCCGACGCCTCTTCACCGGCATGAGTGTGCGCGAGAACCTGGAGCTGGGCAGCTACCTGCCGCAGGCCAAAGCGCACAGGCGCGAAACGCTGGCGCAGGTACTCGACCTGTTCCCGATGATCCGCGAGAAGCTGGCGAGCCCGGCCGGCGAACTTTCGGGCGGGCAGCAGCAGATGGTGGCGATCGCACGCGCGCTGATGGCCCGGCCCCGGCTGCTGCTGCTCGACGAGCCTTCGCTCGGCCTGTCGCCGCGCATCGTGGGCGACATGTTCGACGCGATTCGCCGCATCAATGCCGCAGGCATGTCGGTGCTGCTGGTCGAGCAGAACGTCGCGATGGCAATGGAGATCTCGCAACGCGCCTACGTGCTGGAGGAAGGCCGCGTGGTCGCTGAGGGCGCGCCCGATGTGCTGCTCGCGCGACCCGAGATCCAGCGCGCCTACCTCGGCGTCTGACGACTCATTTGTCCACTTGGAGAAGCCCATGCTGTTCCCCACCACCATCGTCGGAAGTTTTCCGCAGCCGGAGTGGCTGATCGACCGCGCCAAGCTCGCCGGTCGCTTTCCGCCACGGGTGCGGGCGCGCGAACTGTGGCGCATTCCGCCGCAGTACCTGGAGGAGGCGCAGAACGACGCCACGCTGATGGCGATCCGCGCGCAGGAAGAGGCGGGCCTGGACATCGTGAGCGACGGCGAGATTCGCCGCGAGAGCTATTCGAACCGCTTCGCGACCGCACTCGACGGTGTCGATCTGGACAACCCGGGCTCGGCGCTCGACCGATCCGGCCACCCGAATCCGGTGCCGCGCATCGTCGGCAAGATCCGCCGCCGCCACGCAGTCGAGGTGGACGACCTGAAGTTCCTGCGCGCGCACACCGATCGCCAGGTGAAGATCACCGTGCCCGGCCCGTTCACGATGCTGCAGCAGGCGCAGAACGATTTCTACGCCAGCGAGGAAGAGGCGGCAATGGACTATGCCGAGGCCGTCAACGCCGAAATCCGCGACCTCTTCGCTGCCGGCGCAGACGTGGTGCAAATCGACGAGCCCTACATGCAGGCGCGACCTGAGAAAGCGCGGCAGTACGGGCTCAGGGCGCTCAATCGAGCCCTGGAAGGCATCACCGGCACGACAGCCGTGCACATCTGCTTCGGCTACGCCGCGATCATCCACGAGCGGCCGACCGGCTACTCGTTCCTGCCCGAGCTTGCGCAGTGCAGCTGCCGGCAGGTGTCGGTCGAGACGGCGCAATCGCACCTGGACTGCTCGGCCCTGCAGGCGCTGCACGGCAAGCACGTGATGGTTGGCTGCATCGACCTTTCGACGCCCGAGGTCGAATCCGTCGACACCATCGTCGACCGCATAAGGCGCGCCTTGCCCTACGTGAAGCCCGAGCTTGTGATCCTTGCTCCCGACTGCGGCATGAAGTACCTGCCGCGCGATTCCGCCACGGCGAAGCTGCGCGCGATGGTCGAGGCCGCAAAGCGATTGCGGCAGGAAGGCGCCTGAAGAATTGGCGTGTGACGGAATGACAGAGGCGGGGTAGCCTTTCTCCGCCTGTCCGCTCAGTCGATCGTGACCTTCGCATCCTTCACGAGCTGCGCGTACTTCGCCGTGTCGGTCTTGATCTGCGTCGCCATCTGGCCCGGCGTGTCGCCGACGGGCTCGGCCCCGACTTCTTCCATGCGCTTCTTGAAGTCCGGCGACTGGATGATCTTGACCATCTCGGTGTTGAGCCTGTCGACGATTTCCTTCGGTGTCCCGGCGGGAGCGAGCACGCCGAACCAGGTGCCCTGGTTGAAATCCTTCAGGCCGGATTCGGCAAGTGTCGGCACGTCGGGCAACGCGCCGGATCGCTTGGCCGTGGTCACCGCCAGGGCGCGGAGCTTGCCGCCCTTGATGTGCTGAATGACGGGCGTGAGCGTGTCGAACGACATGTCGACCTGGCCGCCGAGCAGATCGGTGGTCAGTGGGGCGCTGCCCTTGTACGGCACATGCAGCAGCTCGATGCCGGCAAGGCCCGAGAACTGCGTCCCGATCAGATGCTGCACGGTGCCGTTGCCGTTGGAGCCATACGAGAGCTTGCCGGGCGACGCTTTTGCGAGGGCGATCAACGACTTCACGTCCTGCGCCGAAGACTTCGAATTGACAACGAGCACGTTGGGCACCAGCGCCACGGTGGTGATCGGCGCGAAGCTCTTCTCGAAGTCGTATGGCAGCTTCTTGTACACGCTGGTGGCGATGGTGTGGTGCACCGCGCCCATCAGCAGGGTGTAGCCATCGGGCTTGGCCTTGGCGACATAGTCGGCGCCCAGCGTGGCGCCCGCGCCCGGCTTGCTGTCGACAATCACGGGTTGCCCGAGGCTCTGCGACAGCTTGTCGGTGAGTGCGCGCGCCAGCACGTCGGAACTGCCGCCCGGAGGGAACGGAACTACCAGGCTGATCGGCTTGGTCGGAAAAGTCTGTGCCGCCGCGAGCGATGCGGTCAAACCGAGGCCCAAAGCGGCCAGGATGCTGCAAGGGCGAAAGATATGCGTCGTCATGGTTGTCGTTCTCCGGGGGTGCGGGCTTTAGGCCGCCTTGCGCTGCACGGCGGCGGCTACCTGACCGCAGACCGCCTTGGTCACGTCGGCGGTGGTGGCCTTGCCGCCCAGGTCGCGGGTGTGCAGCGACTTGTCGGCAGTGACCTTTTCGATCGCTTGCATCACGAGCTTGGCGGCTTCGTTTTCGCCCAGATGCTCCAGCAGCATCACGACCGACCAGAAGGTGCCGACCGGGTTGGCCAGGCCCTTGCCCATGATGTCGAATGCGGAACCGTGGATCGGCTCGAACATCGACGGGTAGCGGCGCTCGGGGTCGATGTTGCCGGTCGGCGCGATGCCCAGGCTGCCGGCCAGTGCGGCAGCGAGGTCGCTCAGGATGTCGGCATGCAGGTTGGTCGCGACGATGGTGTCGAGCGAGGCCGGGTTGTTGATCATGCGGGCGGTCGATGCGTCGACCAGTTCCTTGTCCCACTTGACGTCCGGAAACTCCTTGGAGATCTGAACCGCGATCTCGTCCCACATCACCATGGCGTGGCGCTGTGCATTGCTCTTGGTGATGACAGTGAGCAGTTTGCGGGGACGCGATTGTGCGAGCTTGAAAGCGAAACGCATGATGCGTTCGACACCGGCACGGGTCATCATCGACACGTCGGTCGCGGCTTCGATCGGGTGGCCCTGGTGCACGCGGCCGCCGACGCCGGAGTATTCCCCTTCGGAGTTCTCCCGCACGATGACCCAGTTCAGGTCGTCCGGGGCGCAGCGCTTCAACGGGCCGTCGATGCCGGGCAAGATGCGCGTTGGCCGTACGTTGGCGTACTGGTCGAAGCCCTGGCAGATCTTCAGGCGCAGACCCCAGAGGGTGATGTGGTCGGGGATGTGCGGATCGCCGGCCGAGCCGAACAGGATCGCGTCCTTGTCGCGCAGCGCGTTCAGACCGTCGTCCGGCATCATCACGCCGTGTTCGCGGAAGTAGTCGCCGCCCCAGTCGAAGTTCTCGAACTCGAACTTGAACTGGCTGCTGGCTGTCGCCAGGGCTTGCAGGACTTCCCGGCCTGCGGGCACGACTTCCTTGCCAATGCCGTCGCCGGGAATGGTCGCGATCTTGTACGTCTTCATGGTGTGTCTGCGCCTGTGGTCGAGTAGATGGACGTACTGTAAGAATTCGACAGCCCGCAGGCTCGGCGGTAAAGTGAATCCATCGTTAACCTGAAGTCAACAGTCAGACAGCCATGACGAGTGCAGTGCAACCTGCGGATCTGGGTTTCTTTTCTGCGCTGGCCAGCGCCGGCAGCCTGAGTGCAGCCGCACGCGAACTCGGCATCTCCACCCCGGCTGTAAGCAAGCATCTGGCGCAGATGGAGATGCGCGCCGGCGTCAGCCTGGTCAACCGGACGACGCGGCGCATGAGCCTGACGCCGGAGGGCGAGCTTTATCTGGAGCACGCACGCCGGATTCTTGGCGACATCGAGAGCATGGGCGAGTTGCTGGGCGTTTCCAAGGCGACGCCGAAAGGGTTGCTCAGGGTGAACGCGACGCTAGGTTTCGGTCGCAGCCAGGTCGCACCTTTGATTTCGAAGTTCGTGCGCAAGTACCCCGAAGTCGAAGTGCAGCTCCAGCTCTCTGTGAATCCGCCACCGCTGACCGACGACTCGTTCGACGTCTGCGTGCGGTTCGGCGCACCGCCGGATTCGCGGGTCATTGCCAGGCACATCGCGGCCAACCGGCGGTTGCTTTGCGCTGCACCCGCATACATCGCCCGGCACGGCGTCCCGAAGGTGCCGAACGATCTCACCAAGCACAACTGCATCGGCATTCGCCAGGGTGAGGAAGCCTATGGTTTGTGGCGTCTTGCGAGCGGCAGGGGCAAGACCGTCAACGCCGAAGCGATCAAGACTCGAGGCAACCTGACGACCAACGACGGGGAAATCGCGGTCAACTGGGCGCTCGAAGGTCACGGGGTCTTGATGCGTGCGGAGTGGGACATCGAGCGCTATTTGCGCAGCGGTCGACTTGTGCAGGTGTTGCCCCAGTACTTCACGCCCGACGCCGACATCTACGCGGTGTATCCGCAGCGCCATCAACTGGCGGCCCGGGTGCGCACGTTCGTTGATTTCCTGGCGACCTCTTTGAGTCGGCAAGCGGCAGAAGTCAGGAAAGGCTGAACCGAACAACGTTTCGACTTGCCGCAAGACGAGACCCACGGCACAGTCACGCATCCCAAACACAACTGAACAAGGATCACCATGCCAAAAGCCTACTGGGTGAGCGTGTACCGCGCGGTCAACGACGCCGACAAGCTTGCTGCCTACGCGAAGCTCGCCGGCCCCGCACTCACTGCCAACGGTGCGCGCTTCCTGGCGCGGGGCGAACCGTCAAAGGTCTACGAGCTTGGCATGAAGCAGCGCACCGTCTTGATCGAGTTCGACAGCGTCGAGCAAGCCATGGCTGCACACGACAGCCCGGCATACCAGTCGGCGCTGGCCGCGCTGGCCGCGCTGGGCGACGGCGCCGACCGCGAGATCCGCATCGTCGAGGGCATCTGAGCGAAATCGGCCGAGCGCAGCCAGGACAGCCAAAGGAGGGCAAAGCGGCGCTCGGCCGCATGGCGGCAACTTCGCGCAACATGAAAACTTTGGACTTCATGTCGCCACGGGTTCGTCCGAGGCACGCAAGCTGGCAATGCCGACTTCGTCAGAAATGCACGTTTC
>JBDUCH010000284.1:0-5603 GCA_040003555.1 Variovorax sp.
ACCAGCACGTCGTAGAGCGAGGTGTAGTCGTAGTGCGAGGGCAACTGGTCGTTCAACAGGTCGGCCACATGCAGGTCGACCAGCCGAGTGCCGCACAAGCTCTGGAGAATGTCCTGTACGTTGCCGAGCTCGGCCCGGAATTCCTCGCGCGCCAGCGAGATCCAGAGGTAGCTGCCGTTGCCGCAGACGCCGGGGCGGGCCAGTGGCGCGAGCGAATCGTGCTCGATCACCCGGCTGTTGTCGATTTCGAAGCTGCGCATCGGGCGTTATTGTTTCTGCAGCAGGCGGGCAGCGTCGAACGCAAAGTAGGTGAGCACGCCGTCGGCGCCCGCGCGCTTGAACGCGAGCAGGCTTTCCAGCACCACGGCATCGTGATCCAGCCAGCCGTTCTGCGCGGCGGCCTTCAGCATGGCGTACTCGCCGCTCACCTGGTAGGCAAAGGTCGGTACGCGGAACTCTTCCTTCACGCGGCGCACGATGTCCAGGTAGGGCATGCCGGGCTTCACCATCACCATGTCGGCGCCCTCGGCAATGTCGATCGCCACCTCGCGCAGCGCCTCGTCGCTGTTGCCGGGATCCATCTGGTAGACCTTCTTGTTGCTCTTGCCGAGGTTGGTGGCCGAGCCGACCGCATCGCGGAACGGGCCGTAGAAGGCGCTCGCGTACTTGGCGCTGTAGGCCATGATGCGCGTGTGGATGGCGCCGTTGGCTTCGAGCGCGTCGCGGATCGCGCCGATCCGCCCGTCCATCATGTCGCTCGGCGCGACGATGTCGACGCCGGCTTCGGCCTGCACGAGCGCCTGCTTCACCAGCACTTCCACCGTCGGGTCGTTGAGGATGTAACCGGTCTCGTCGAGCAGGCCGTCCTGGCCATGGCTGGTGTAGGGGTCCAGCGCCACGTCGGTCATCACGCCGAGTTCGGGGAAGCGCGACTTGAGCGCGGCCACCACGCGCGGGATCAGGCCATCGGGATTGAAAGCCTCGTCACCGTCCGGCGTCTTCAGGCTGGCATCGATCACCGGGAACAGTGCCATCACCGGGATGCCGAGCGCCAGGCACTCCTCGGCCACCGGCAGCAGCAGGTCGAGGCTGAGGCGCTCGACGCCGGGCATCGACGCGACCGGATCGCGCCGTTGCAGGCCCTCCTGCACGAACACCGGGTAGATCAGGTCGTGCGACGTGAGAGCGTGCTCCCGCACCAGATTGCGGGTGAATGCATCGCGGCGCAGGCGGCGGGGGCGGCTGGCGGGAAAGGGGGCGAGAGGGGTCATGGGGAAAATTGTGCCCGAAGTGTTGCGGCGCGGCCTTGGTGCGCCGCACGACCGTTCGTTCTTCAATCTCGCATTAATGAATACTTTATAGTTATTTCATGGCGGCGCAAATGTCAAAAAAAAGTTACCAAGCGCTTGAAAGCACTGGGTTGCTTTGTTAAATTCTGTCTTGGGCGGCTTGCCGTCCCCCGCTTTTCCTCCCTGAGCGGGTGCCTTGATGTGTGACAGCAAAAGGGCTTCCTGGCCCGACGTTTTGACGTCGGGCTTTTTTTTGTCCGCTTGCCGTCAGGGCGGCGCCACTAAACTGCCTTCATGCTCTGGGTCAAGTCGCTGCATATCGTGTTCGTCGCAAGCTGGTTTGCAGGGCTTTTCTACCTGCCCCGGATTTTCGTGAACCTGGCCATGGTGCCGCCCGAATCGATCGCCGAGCGGGCCCGCCTGCTGCTGATGGGGCGCAAGCTGATGCGCTTCACCACTTTCCTGGCCGTGCCTGCGCTGGCGTTCGGCCTGTGGCTCTGGCTGGGTTATGGCATTGGCCGGGGCTCCGGCAACGGGTGGATGCACGCCAAGCTGGCCCTGGTGCTGGCGGCGCTTGGCTATCACCATGCCTGCGGCGTGTTGCTGCGCCGCTTCGAGGCCGGCACCAGCCGGCGTAGCCATCGCTGGTATCGCTGGTTCAACGAAGCGCCGGTGTTCCTGCTGCTCGGCATCGTGATCCTGGTTGTGGTGAAGCCCTTCTGACCACGGTGGCAGCGCACAAGACCACCGCACTGCCCCTGGCGCTCGCCTATGGGGCGCTGATTCTCTACGCCAGCCTCTATCCGTTTGCCGACTGGCGCGACCAGGGCATCGCGCCCTGGGCCTATCTGGCGGCGCCGTGGCCCAAGTACTGGACCGGCTTCGACTTCGCCATCAATGTCGCAGGCTATGTTCCGCTCGGCTTTCTGGCCGCGCTTACGGTGCTCAGAACCCGGGCCGCCGCGAACGGCACGCGCGCGATCCTGCGGGCGACCCTGGCGGGCGCGGCGATCTCCTTCGCGATGGAAACCTTGCAGAGCTATCTGCCGGCGCGCATTCCGTCGAATGTCGACTTCGGCTTCAACACGGCCGGCACCCTGCTCGGGGCCGTGCTGGCGGTGGGGCTCGAACGCATGGGCGCCATCGCGCACTGGCACCGCACGCGGTCGAACTGGTTTGTCGAAGACGCGCGTGGCGCGTTGGTGCTGCTGGCGTTGTGGCCCGTCGCACTGCTGTTCCCGGCGGCCGTCACATTCGGGCTCGGCCAGGTGTTCGAGCGGCTCGAAACCGCCATCGCCGAACTGCTGCACGACACGCCCTTCATCGACTGGATGCCGTTGCGTCAATTCGAGTTGCAGCCGCTGGTGCCCGGCGTTGAACTGTTGTGCGTGATGCTCGGTGCGCTGGTGCCGTGCCTGCTCGGCTTCATGGTGACGCGCTCGGCGGTGCGGCGCGCGATGCTGCTGCCGTTGACGCTGCTGGCCGGCATCGCGGCCAGCGCGCTCTCGGCGGCGCTGAGCTACGGGCCACCGCACGCCTGGTCTTGGCTCAGCCTGCCGGTGCAGATCGGGATCGCCGCGACGCTGTGTTTCGGCATCGTCTTGCTGGGGGCGCCGCGTCGGCTCTGCGGCGGGTTGCTGCTGCTGGCACTGGTGTTGCACCTGAGCCTGCTGAACCAGGCGCCTGAAAGCGCCTACTTCGCGCAGACGCTGGCCACGTGGGAGCAGGGACGCTTCATCCGCTTCAACGGGTTGGCGCAGTGGCTGGGTTGGGCCTGGCCCTTTGCCACGCTCGGCTACGCGCTGGTGGCGCTGTCGCGCCGTACACGCCAATCCTAGAATGGCTCGATGCCCAGTTCCCCGCCTCCCGCCTCGCCCGGCTACTACGGCCGCCACATTTTTTTCTGCCTGAACGAGCGCAAGAACGGCGAAGAGTCCTGTGCGCAGCACGACGCCCAGGCCGGTTTCGACCACTGCAAGTCGCGGGTCAAGCAGGCCGGTCTGGCCGGGCCGGGCAAGGTTCGCGTCAACAAGGCCGGTTGCCTGGATCGCTGCGCGGGTGGGCCGGTGGCGGTGGTGTACCCGGAAGCCGTCTGGTACAGCTTCGTCGACCTCGAAGACATCGACGAAATCGTCGATTCGCACTTGAAGAACGGGAAGGTGGTCGAGCGGCTGCTGCTGCCACCCGACGTGGGCCGCTGATGAACGCGCAAACCGAAAAAATCCAGCTTCAGGGCGGAGCCGGCGTCATCCAGGCGCTGCGCGATGGGCCGGCCGCCGGCACAGCGCCGCGGGGCGTGGCCGTGATCGCCCATCCCCATCCGCTGTTCGGCGGCACCATGGACAACAAGGTGGTGCAGACGCTGGCGCGCGCGTTCATCGGTGCGGGCTGGACGGCGGTGCGTTTCAACTTCCGCGGCGTCGGTGCCAGCGAAGGAGTGCATGACGAAGGCCGAGGCGAGGCCGAAGACATGCTGGCCATCGTGCAGCAGGTGGCACCCGACGGGCCGCTGGCGATCGCCGGCTTTTCTTTCGGCGCCTTCGTGGCCATCAACGCGTTGCAGTCGCTCTGGGACACGCGCGATGTGCAGCGCGTGGCGCTGGTCGGCGCCAGCGTGGCGCGGATTCCGCCGCCGGCGCTGCCCGAGGCCGTGCACGACCGCGTGCTGATGGTGCACGGCGAGCAGGACGATACGGTGGCGCTGTCGGCCGTGCTGGACTGGGCGCGGCCGCAGTCACTTCCTGTCACAGTCGTTCCCGGGGGTGGCCATTTCTTTCACGGACAATTGCCGCTGCTCAAAAATCTCGTCGCCCGCCATCTGCGCGCGGGCTAGTTTTCTCCTGTTCCCCCCGACGTTTTCATGACCCGTTTTTCGAAAGCGCTGCGTGCGCTGCTGCTCGTTGCCGCCCTTCCGTTCTGCATGGTCGTTGCGGCTCAGGTGCCGACGCCGCCGGAAGTCGCCGCGCGCAGCTACCTGCTGCTCGATGTCACGGCCAACCAGTTCCTGGCGCAGAAGGACATCGACATGCCGGTCGAACCGGCGTCGCTGACCAAGCTGATGTCGGCATACATCGTGTTCGACGCGTTGCGCGCCAAGAAGATCACGCTGACGCAGACGATGCCGGTTTCCCAGCGCGCCTGGAAGATGCCCGGCTCGCGCATGTTCATCGACCCGAAGATGCAGGTGCCGGTCGAAGATCTGATCAAGGGGCTGATCGTGCAGTCGGGCAACGACGCCACCGTGGCGCTGGCCGAGGGCGTCGGCGGCACGGTCGAGCATTTCGTGGAACTCATGAACGACCAGGCCAAGGCGCTGGGCATGAAGAACACCAGCTACAAAAACCCCGAAGGACTCACCGCGCCCGGCCACACCACGACGGCACGCGACCTCAGCATCCTGGCAACCCGGCTGGTGCGCGACTTTCCGGAAGAGGCCAAGTACTACGCAATCAAGAAATACCGCTACCCGGGCACGCCGTCGACCAACGACACCAACCGCAACCTGCTGCTGTTCCGTGATCCGACGGTCGATGGCCTGAAGACGGGGCACACCGACGCGGCCGGCTTCTGCATGATCGTGACGGCCAAGCGCGATTTTCCAAACCTGACCGGCGGCCGCCGCCTTCTGACCATCGTGCTCGGCGCGACCAGCGAAAACGCGCGCGCCAACGAATCGCAAAAGCTGCTGAACTGGGGCTACACCGCGTACGACGCGGTGCGCCTGTTCGATGGGGGCCAGGCGGTCGCGACCCCTGCGGTCTGGAAAGGCAAGCAGAACACCGTGAAGCTGGGCCGCAACGAGCCGATCGTGGTGGCCGTGCCGGCCGGCTCGGCCAGCAAGATCAAGACGCAGATCGCCCGGCCCGATCCGCTGGTGGCGCCGTTCGCCAAAAACCAGACGGTCGGTTCGCTCAAAGTCACGCTGGGCGATCAGCCCGTGACCGAGGTGCCGCTGGTGGCACTGGAAGCCGTGGAGCAGGCCGGCGTGCTCGGCCGGGCCTGGGACGCCGTACGGCTCTGGATCAAGTAGCGCCGGGCTGCTATACTCGTGGGCTTTTCGGAAATTTCCGAAGGGTTTCACGTTTTCGTCATCTCCTGCCTCCTCATGTCACGATGAGGAATCCCGGCGGAGTGTTACTGGACTTATTCATTCATGCCAACCATCAATCAACTGGTGCGTCAGGGTCGCGAGGTCGAGAAGATCAACTCGAAGAGCCCTGCCATGCAGAACTCGCCGCAACGTCGCGGTGTCTGCACCCGGGTCTACACCACGACCCCGAAAAAGCCGAACTCGGCGCTGCGTAAGGTTGCCAA
>JBDUCH010000285.1:0-5596 GCA_040003555.1 Variovorax sp.
CCTGCGTCAGCGCGTCCTTGTCGCGCGTCTGCGAGGCGGCCAGCACGAACAGGTTGTCGCACTGCTTGTCCTTGATCAGCGCCTGGTTCAGGTTGGCCTCGCCCTGGATGACGTTGATCAGGTCGTACACCACGCGGCGTTCGCAGCCCATGATCAGGTCGAGGTTGCGCAGGCCCACGTCGAAGTCGATCACCGCCGTCTTCTTGCCCGCGAGAGCAAGCCCCGAGGCGAAGCTCGCGCTCGTGGTCGTCTTTCCGACGCCGCCCTTGCCCGAGGTCACCACCACAATTTTGGCCATCGCCTGTCCTTCTCTATTTTGTTGATGTGATCGGATCGATCACGAGTTTCTTGCCGTCGAGGCTGATCTGCGCCGCCTTGCCGGCCACGTCGGGGCCGAGCGGCACTTCGGCCGTGCGGTAGATGCCTGCAATCGCCACCAGCTGCGCTTCGAGGCAGGTCGTGAAGATGCGCGCCTCGGTGTTGCCACGGGCCCCTGCAATAGCCTTGCCACGCAGCGGCGCGTAGACGTGCACGTTGCCATCGGCGATCACTTCGGCGCCGAAGCTCACCACAGCGGTCACGATCACGTCGCCGCCACGGGCGTAGACCTGCTGGCCCGAGCGCAGCGGCTTGTCGATCAGCAATGTGCCGTTGGCCGGCACCGGCACTTCGCGCACGATCTGCGGAACGGGGCTCGCTGCCTCGGCGGCGGGTGCCGGTGGGCGCGCCGGTGGCGACACCGGCATGGCGGCCAGCGCCAGGCCCGCGGCACGGGCGGCGGCGTTCTGTTCGGGGTTGCCGCCGCGCACGGCGATCGGCTGCGTCTGGTGCCGTGCCAGCAGGGCGCGCAGCGCGGCGAAGTCGAGCGCGGCCGCTTCTCCCTCGTCCTGCAGCAGCGAGAGGTCGATGACCACAGGCTCCTGCTCGAAGAAATCGGGAGAGTCGGCCAGCTGGGCGTCGAGCGCCTCGGTCAGGACGGCCAGGTCGGCCGTCTTGAGGATCACCGCAATCAGCGGCAGCGTCGCGCTCTTGAATTCGAAAACCGCTCGGGTGCGCGCGGCGGATGCATCGGCCATGGGAAACGTCTTGCGGAAAGCGCTCAAGTCTAACGGGCGCAGCCCCCGGCCCCGGCCGAGGGCTGCGCAACCGCTCACGCAGCACAACACTCTTTGCATCGGGTTGCATTTGAGGTGCACCGCTTTCGTGCCTGCGGTAAACCCTAGTCGCGGTGGAGACCCGGTGGTGCTCCACTTTTGGACTCAACCTCTACAGAATCCGGCGCACACGAAATATCCACAGGGAGCTATTTTTTGAAACTCGCCGATGTCCTGCCCTTCAAGGGCCTGTTCCGAAAGACGCCCGACGAAAGCCGCCCGTCCAGGCTGCTGCTGCTGCTCGAAAGCCGGGCGATCTGGGAGCTGTCGAGCCTGCCGCTCGCCATGCCCTGGCTGATGGCCCGGGTGCCGCGCGGCGATGGCCATCCGGTGCTGGTGCTGCCGGGGCTGCTGGCCGACGACATTTCCACGGTGCCGCTGCGCCGCTTTCTGGCCGCGCGCGGCTACGACGTCACGGGTTGGGGCCAGGGCCGCAACTTCGGCCCGCGCCAGGGCGTGCTCGGCCAGATGCGCAAGACGCTGGCCGAAATGCATGGGCGCACCGGCCGCAAGGTCAGCGTGATCGGCTGGAGCCTGGGCGGCGTGTACGCGCGCGAATTGGCGCGCGAGGCGCCCGAACAGGTGCGGCAGGTCGTCACGCTCGGCAGCCCGATCTACGGCGACCCCAATACCAGCAGCAACGCCTGGGGCGTCTACAAGATGGTGAGCGGCAAGAACGACGTCGACCCCGGCGAGCGTGGCGAAGGCCCGCCGCCCGGCGTACCCACCACCTCGATCTTCACGCGCACCGACGGCATCGTCGGCTGGGGCTGCTGCATCGAGAAGAAGGGCCCGCTCACCGACAACATCGAGATCGTCGGCGCCACCCACAGCGGCCTGGGCGTGCATCCCCTGGTGCTCTATGCGCTGGGCGACCGGCTGGCGCAGGCCGAAGACGGCTGGACACATTTCAACCCGCGCGGGCTCGAACGCGCGCTGTATCCTGCGGGCAGCCCCGACCGCTGAGCGAAGCCGGGGCGAAAGAGAACAACTTCAAGCGACACGGGACAGAGGAGACACCATGAAACACCTGAGCGGCCTCGATTCGACCTTCCTTCACCTCGAAACGCCTGAGATGCCGATGCACGTCGGCTCGCTCAACGTGCTCGACCTGCCCGAAGGCTACGAGGGCGACTTCTACGAAGACGCCAAGGCCTACCTGCTGTCGCGCATCCACTTGGCCGACGTGTTCACGCGCAAGCTGGCGCTGATGCCGTTCGACCTGTCGAACCCGGTGTGGGTCGACGACGAAGACATCGACATCGACTACCACGTGCGCCATGTCACGCTGCCCAGCCCCGGCACCAATCGCCAGTTGCAGCAGTACGTGGCGCGCCTGCATTCCACGCTGCTCGACCGGAGCCGGCCGCTCTGGGAGTTCTTCATCATCGACGGCCTCAAGAGCGGCCAGGTCGCCCTCTACACCAAGGTGCACCATGCCGGCATCGACGGCCAGGCCGGCGTCGAGGTCGGCAAGGCGATCTTCGACATGGAGCCGACCGGCCGCGTGGTCAAGCCGCCGCGCCCGCGTCCGCATCGCAATGAATACCAGCTCGGCATGGCCGAACTCGCAGGCGCCGCGCTGCGCAACACCGCACAGCAGTACGTCAAGCTCTTCAAGATGGCGCCGGCACTGGCCAAGGCCATCGGCGGGCTGGCCAAACCGGTCGAAGGCGCGGACGGCAAGTCGGTCAGCGCGATGCCGAAGAAGTTCAGCCTGTTCGCGCCGCGCACCTCGCTGAACGTGTCGATCACCAACCAGCGCACCTTTGCCGGCCGCACGATCTCGCTGGCCGAAACCAAGCACGTCGCCAAGCACTTCGGCGTGTCGCTCAACGACGTGGTCATGGCCACCGTGGCCGGCGCCATGCGCCACTTCCTGGCCGACAACAACGAACTGCCCGACAAGCCGCTGGTGGCCGGCGTGCCGGTGAGCCTGCGCGAAGCGGGCGACACCACGGCCAACAACCAGGCCAGCATCATCCTGGTGAACCTGGCGACCGACATCAAGGATCCGATCGAGCGCATGCGCGCGATCAACACCTCGTCGACCTCGTCCAAGTCGATGATGAGCCGGTTCAAGGCGGTGGTCATGGACGACTTCCCGATGTTCGGCGCGCCCTGGCTGATGTCGGGCATGGCCTCGATGATCGGGCGCTCCGGCCTGGTCAACCTGCTGCCGCCGACGGCCAACGTGGCGATCTCCAACGTGGCCGGCGCGCCGTTCCCGATGTACTTTGCCGGTGCGCTCGTCACCTGCTACTACCCGGTGTCGATCGCGAGCCACGGCATGGCGCTCAACATCACCGTGCAGAGCTACAACGGCCGCATGGACTACGGCCTGATCGCCTGCCGCCGTGCCGTGCCCGACCTCACCGAGCTCGGCGACTACCTGCTGGCCGAGCACCGGCTGCTGATGGAGCTGACGCAGACGCTGCCCGGCGACGCCAAGACGGCCGGTGCCGCCGGCAAGGCCGCTGCCGCCAAGACGGCCGCGCCGCCGCCACCGGTCGCCGAGGTCGTGAAGGCCAGGCCCGCCGCGGTGAAGGTGGAAGCGCCCAAACCCACGGCGAAGAAGGCAGTGGCGAAGAAGGCCCCGGCCGGCAAGGCGCCTGCGAAGAAGGTGGCAGCCAAGAAAGCAAGTCCCGTTGCTGCCAAGGCGGCGGCGAAACCGGCTCCAAAACCGGCCGCCAAAAAGACGCCGGCCAAGAAGGTGGTGGCTAAGAAGGCAGCACCGGCCGGGCGCGCGCGCAGGGCCGCGAGCGCAGCATGATGAACCGGACACCGTTGATGATGCGCAGCGCTTTCGTGGTGTGGACGGTGGCGCTCCTGTTGTCGCCGTTGGCCGCGCAGGCGGCCGACGATCACGCCAAACCGGTGCCGGCGGGCAGCCAAAGCAAGCCGCTGCAAGGCGTGAAGCGCGGCACCGATGCAGCCGGCCGCAGCATCAACCGCGCCGACCACGCGGCGCGCCGTGGCATCGCCACCGGCAGCGAGCGCGCCAGCGCAGGCCCGCGTCGGGTGGGCGAGGCGTTCGGCCGCAAGCTGGCTCCCGGTTCGAGCGGACGCGCTGCGCCGCCGCCGGTCGGGCCGCAGGGCAACCCGCCCTAAGCGTTGCGCGAGCGCCCGAGCAGCGCCCACAGCAGGATCGCGCCAAAGGTCGCGGTGCCGATTCCGCCCAGCGCGAACTGGCCGAACTTCAGCGTGAAGTCGCCGGTGCCGATGATCAGTGTGATGGCGGCCACGATCAGGTTCCTGTTCTGCGAGAAGTCGACCTTGTTGTCGACCCAGATCTTGGCGCCCGCGATCGCGATCAGGCCGAACACCACGATGCTCACGCCGCCCATGACCGGCAGCGGAATCGCCTGGATCACCGCGCCGAACTTCGGGCTGAAGCCCAGCACCAGCGCGATCAGCGCGGCCACCACGAACACCGCGGTCGAGTAGATGCGCGTGGCGGCCATCACGCCGATGTTCTCGGCATAGGTGGTCACGCCGGTGCCGCCCGCCGCGCCGCTCACCACCGTGGCAATGCCGTCGCCGATGAAGGCGCGGCCCATGTAGCGGTCGAGGTTGCGGCCGGTCATCGCGGTCACGGCTTTCAGGTGGCCCAGGTTCTCGGCGACGAGGATGATCGCCACCGGTGCGATCAGCAGCATCGCGTTGCCGGTGAACACCGGTGCGGTGAAGGCCGGCAGGCCGAACCAGGCCGCGCTGGCAATGCCACCCAAGTCCATCGGCTTGCCCAGGCCCAGGCCGTTGGTCAGAACGGCGTAGACGATGCTCGCGAGGATCAGGCCGACCAGGATCAGCAGCCGTTGCAGCATGCCGCGGGCAAACACCGCCACCAGCCCGACGCAGAGGAAGGTGACGGCCTGCATCCACGCGTCGAAATTGTTGGCCGCCATGTTCTTGATCGGGATGCCCGCCAGGTTGAGCCCGATCACCGCGACCACCGCACCCGTGACCACCGGCGGCATGAAGCGCTCGATCCAGCCGGTGCCGACCGTCTGCACGATGGCGCCGATCAGCACGTAGAGCACGCCACAGGCCACGATGCCGCCCAGTGCCACCGCGATGTTGGCGTTCGGCCCGGTTCCGGCGTAGCCACTGGCCGCGATCACCACACCGATGAAAGCGAAGCTCGATCCGAGATAGCTCGGCACCCGCCCGCCCGTGATCAGGAAAAAGATCAGCGTGCCGACGCCGCTCATCAGGATCGCGATGTTGGGGTTGAAGCCCATCAGGATCGGTGCCAGCACCGTGGCGCCGAACATCGCGATCACGTGCTGCACCCCCATCACGGCGGTCTGCGGCCAGGGCAGGCGTTCGTCGGGCGCGACGACGCTGCCACTGGTGGCCTGCACCTCGCGCCAGCGGGGAAGGTAGGAATCGGTCATGCGCAGTCTCCTTTTGTAGTTGGTTACACGCGTTCGGGCAGC
>JBDUCH010000002.1:0-52369 GCA_040003555.1 Variovorax sp.
CCGACGGCGTAGACGATGTCCCGCACGCCCGCCGCCGCGAACTGCTCGGCTTCAAGAAGCGTCGAAACGGTTGCTGGACCCGACGGCGACGTCATCACGCGCCGCGCGACGTCCACCGACTTGGACGTCTTGAGGTGGGGACGCAGCGTGACGCCCAGGCGGTCCAGCTTGGCTTTCAGGCGTGCGATGTTCCGCTCCATTCGCTCAGCGTCGAGGATGAGGCAAGGCGTCGCCAGTTCCCCCAGCGTCGTTGCGATCTGTTCGGCTTGCGCCTGCTTCATGGCTATGGCCTGGCCCAATGTCGTGCTCCGAGTTGTACTTGACCGATGCGGCCTGCCGGATGCGAACCGACACCGACCAAGTGAGATGACCGGATGTTGCGCCAGATCGATTCAACCTACAATTTATCGAACCTGCATTGCGAGTTAAGGTCCAACTAAATGATCAGCTCTGAAGATCTGCGCTTCTTCAACATGCTGGCCCAATCCGCGTCGCTCGCTGAAGCTGCCCGGAAGATGGATGTCACGCCGCCGGCCGTCACCCAGCGCCTGCAAGCGCTGGAAGCACGGATTGGCATCCGGCTGATCGACCGGTCCGGCCGCAGGATGGTCCTCACCGATGAAGGCGAACTGGTCGCATCGCACGGGACGATCGTGGCCGATGCGATGGAGGCGCTGTCCGAGGCCTTGGCCAATCGCAAGAAGGCCGTCAGCGGGCATCTACGCATAGCCGCCCCGCATGGCTTCGGCCGGCTGCACGTCGCGCCCGTGGTCGATGTATTCGCAAAAGTGCATCCTGGCGTGACGGTCGCCCTGAACCTTGCCGATCATCCCGGCGCGCATCTGGTCGAGAGCAGCGACGTCATCGTCCATATCGGACCGCCTGGTGCCCAAAACCAGATCGTCACGACGCTGGCACCAAACCGACGCATCCTCTGCGCCAGCCCGGACTATCTGGCCAGTGCTTCGCCGATTCAGTCGCCTTCAGACTTGCTGCGGCATCGATGCCTGGTGGTGAGAGAGAACGACGAGGACGTCACCCTGTGGCGCTTCGTGCACGCATCGCGCGAGCCGGAGACCGTCCGGATCCGTCCCACCATGTGCAGCAATGACGGCGCGGTGGTGCGCGATTGGGCGGTGGCAGGCCAGGGTGTTGCGATCCGGTCGGAGTGGAACGTCGCTGCCGATCTGGCAGCCGGTCGGCTCAAGCGGGTGCTTGCGAGCTGGGAGGTTCCTGCCGCCGACGTCGTCGCCATGCTGGGCACCCGCTTCGGGCGAAGTGCGCGGGCAACGGCCTTTCTGGCGATGCTGCGCCAATCTCTTGCGCCGCCACCTTGGAGGCGAAGGACCGTGCGACGACGCTGGGACTGAATGCTGCTGGCATCAATTGCCGCGCGCAAATTCGCCCTGAACTCGCTATTGCGCAAAAAGCATCAATCGTTCTGAACCTTGCAATTCACTTATCGGTGCGAGAACGCGAGACTTGCGTTGAACGAACTTCCTGGCTTGCGGGAAGCGAACACCGGAGACAAAAGTGAACGAACAAGCAGATGCGCTCAGCGCGTGGATCGGAAGAAGCGAGACGATCCAGGACACCATCAACCCGACGCCCGTTATCGCCCTGACGGCGACGCTCGACCATCCGGCTGCCCCGGTTGCCGCAGGCGCCGTCTTGCCGCCGTTGTGGCACTGGCTCTACTTCCTGCCCATGCATCAGCAGTCCGAAATTGGCGCCGATGGCCACGCCAAGCGTGGCGGCTTCTTGCCCCCGGTGCCGCTACCCCGCCGCATGTGGGCCGGAAGCCAGTTCGATTTCCGGTCGCCGATTCGGATTGGTGACCGCGTCGCGCGCACTTCGACAATCGACGGTGTGACCGTCAAAGAGGGCCGCACCGGCAAGCTCGTCTTCGTCAAGGTGCGCCATGAAGTGCGCTGCAATGAAGCGACCGAACCAGCGCTCGTCGAGTTCCACGACATCGTCTACCGTGAGGCCCAGACTCCCACTGACGTCGTCCCACCTCCGCAGGCCGCAGAAGCTGGCGAATGGCGCCGCGAGATCGTGCCGGACGACGTTTTGCTGTTCCGCTATTCGGCACTGACCTTCAATGGTCACCGCATCCACTACGACCGCAAGTACGTGACCGAGGTTGAGGGGTATCCCGGGCTGATCGTGCATGGCCCCCTGATTGCCACGCTTTTGATGGATCTGCTGCGTCGCGAAATGCCCGACGCGGAAGTGGCCACCTTCCGATTCAAGGCGGTGCGGCCGACCTTCGATCTGCACGCCTTCCACGTCAACGGCCAACTTCAAACCGACGGCAAAACCATCCGCCTCTGGGCGTCCGACCACGAGGGTTGGCTGACGATGGATGCCACGGCCGAGCTGCGCTGACCCGACCTCCACATCTCACTGGAAAAACACCATGCAGCCGCTCAAAGGCCTGACCGTCGTCACGCTGGAACATGCCATCGCCGCGCCCTTCGCGACCCGCCAATTGGCCGACCTGGGCGCCCGCGTCATCAAGATCGAGCGCCCCGGCTCGGGAGATTTCGCCCGCGGCTACGACCAGCGGGTGCGCGGTCTCGCCTCGCACTTCGTGTGGACCAATCGCTCCAAGGAAAGCCTGACGCTGGACGTCAAGCATCCCGAAGCCGCCAAGGTGCTCGAGCGCCTGGTGATCGACAAAGCCGATGTGGTTGTGCAGAACCTGGCGCCTGGCGCCGCATCGCGTCTGGGCATGGGATACCAGCGACTTTCCAAGCTCAAGCCCGGCCTGATCGTCTGCGACATCTCGGGCTACGGCGATGACCCGGTCGACCCCGGCCCCTACCGCGACAAGAAGGCATACGACTTGTTGATCCAAAGCGAGGCCGGCTTCGTTTCCGTTACCGGGACGCCCGAGGAGCCCTGCAAGGCCGGGCCGTCGATTGCAGACATTGCTGCAGGCATGTACGCGTACACCAACATCCTGGCGGCCCTGATGCAGCGCAGCCAGACCGGCCAGGGCCAACGGATTGACATCTCAATGCTGGAGTCGCTGGCCGAATGGACAAGCTACCCGCTGTACTACGCCTTTGAGGGTGCGGCTCCGCCACCACGCACCGGCGCAAGCCATGCCACGATCTATCCCTACGGGCCCTTCCCTGCTGGAGACGGTTGCACTGTGATGCTGGGCCTGCAGAACGAGCGCGAATGGGTCAGCTTTTGCGACAAGGTGCTGCAGCAGCCTGCCGTTGCCACTGACCCGCGCTTCACCGCCAACTTCAAGCGCGTGGCCGAACGCGTCGCTCTACGCCAGATCATCGTCGACGCATTCGCGTCGCTCACAGCAGGGCAAGTTGTCGAGCGACTCGAGCTTGCGCAGATTGCGAACGCCCAGGTGAACACCATGGCAGAGGTATGGGCACATCCGCAACTCAAGGCACGAGGACGCTGGACTGAAGTGGGATCGCCGCAAGGGCCGCTGCCTGCAATGCTGCCGCCCGGCAGTTGGGACACGGGCCCTCGTATGGACCCAGTGCCGGCCTTGGGCGAGCACACAGATGCAATCCTGACCGAGCTGGGATACGGCGCCGCCGAGATCGCTGCATTGCATGCCGCAGAAGCAGTTTGAGATTTCCGCATGATGTCCCCTACCCTGCCGCCTCGGACTTACCTGTTCGTGCCTGGCACTCGCCCGGAACGATTCGGCAAAGCGCTGTCGAGCGGCGCCGACTGCGTAGTGCTGGATCTCGAAGATGCCGTGGCCTCTGACGACAAGCAGCGGGCACGTGACGCCATCGTCGAGTGGTTCACCAGTGCCTCGCCCGCTGAGCGCGCCCGGATCGTCGTGCGCATCAACGATGCAGCCTCGACCGGGTTCAGCGATGACCTAAATGTCCTTCAAGCTTGTGGCTGCGCGCAGGTGCTCTTGCCCAAGGCTGAAGAGGCATGGCAGATTGCTGCCGTTGTTGCCGCCATCCCCGGCGCACAAGTCCTTGCACTCATCGAAAGCGCGCGCGGCGTGGCGAAGGTCGATGAAATTGCCATTGCCGATGGCGTCATTCGCCTGGTCTTCGGCACGCTGGACTTCGCGCTGGACCTGGACATCGACATCGCCGACGACCCGACGGGCCTGGCGTACGCCGCCGGCCGCATTGCCATCGCGTCCCGCGTGGCGGGCCTGTCCGCACCGGTGGCCGGCGTCACCCCTGCGCTCGACGACACGAACCGTTTGCTGGCCGACTTGGCCCTGTCACGCCGGCAGGGATTCGGCGCAAAGCTGTGCATCCACCCTAGCCAGGTCGCGCCGATCCACGCAGCGCTCCGGCCCAGCGCCGAGGCGCTCGACTGGGCCCAGCGCGTGCTCGTGGCCGATGCCGCTTCACCCGGTGCTGCGCGCCTGGACGGCCGCATGGTCGACCGCCCGGTGGTTCTTCAAGCCCAGCGGACGCTGAGCCTGGCCCGCGACTGACACCCTTCCACTCTCCTCAGCAGAAAGAGACACATTCATCATGGCCTCCACCATCATCGACTCGCGAATTTTCGGCGACATGTTCAGCGACGTGCGCATGCGCGACGTCTGGTCCGACGAGAACCGTACGGCCAAGTACTTGGACATCGAGCGCGCGCTGGCCAAGGTTCAGGGCGAGCTCGGCATCATCCCGAAGGAAGCTGCGGACGAAATCGTCAAGAACTGCGAGCTGTCTCAGATCGACTGGGTCAAGCTCAAGGCCAAGACCGAGCAGATCGGCTATCCCATCATCGCGGTCGTCAATCAGATCAACGCCAACTGCCGTGACAAGCTTGGGGAGTTCTGCCATTGGGGAGCCACCACGCAAGACATCACCGACACCGCGGCCGTGCTGCAGATGCGCGAAGGGTTGGCACTGGTGGAGGAAGACCTCGACGAGATTGGCGACGCCCTGGCCGATCTGGCCACGAGACACCGCGACACGCCCGTCATTGGCCGCTCGAACCTCCAACAGGCGACGCCCATCACGTTCGGCTACAAGATGGCCAGCATCCTGGCGGGCATCGATCGCCATCGCGAACGCTTGCGGCAACTCAAGCCACGCGTGCTGATGGGCGAGTTCGGCGGCGCCTCGGGCACCCTGTCGTCGCTGGAAAAGGGCGCTATGGAGACCCAGGCCGGACTAATGAAGGAATTGGGCTTGGCGCAGCCGCTGATCTCGTGGCACACGGTGCGCGACACCATTGCCGAAGTCGGCGCATTCCTCGGTCTCGTGGGCGGTTCGCTCGGCAAGATCGCGATGGACGTCAAACTCATGATGCAGACCGAGGTCGGAGAGGTCTTCGAGCCCTTCGCCCCGGGGCGCGGTTCGTCGTCGACGATGCCACAAAAGCGCAACCCCATCTCGTGCCTGTACATCCATGCCAACATTTCGGTGGCGCGGCAGCACGCCGCGGCGTTGATGGACGCCATGGTGGCCGACCACGAGCGCTCAACCGGCCCCTGGGAAATCGAATGGGTGTCACTGCCCGAAATCTTCTGCCTGATGTCCGGTGCGCTCAAGCAGACGAAATTCATCCTGAAGGGTCTCGAGGTCGACGCCACGCGCATGCGCGACAACATCGACCTCACCAACGGCCTGGTCATGTCCGAGGCCGTGATGATGGGCCTGGGCCCGTACATCGGCCGCGAGTATGCGCACGACCTGGTCTATGACCTGTGCCGCCAAGCGCTCAAGGAAGATCGCCCGCTGGTCGAAATCCTCGCGGTGCATCCCGAGATCGCCAAACACGTTTCGCGCGCACAGCTTGACGCAATGTGCGACCCGGCCAACAACCTCGGCCAGGCCGGGGTGATGGTCGACCGCGTGATCGCGGCACGCCGCTAAAGCAACCGCCCCTTTTTCTTCGCTGCGAGACGACGCCGGCGCAGACCGGCGGGCGTTCGCGCGCCCTTAGTACTCAGGAGACAAACCGTGAACCTCGCAAAGCCCTTCAAACTTTTGTATGTCCAGGTCCTGATTGGCCTGCTCGTCGGCATCACCGTGGGCCACTACTGGCCCGACTTCGGCGCAGCGCTCAAGCCGTTGGGCGACGGCTTCGTCAAGCTGGTCAAGATGATGATCGCGCCCGTGGTGTTCTGCACCATCGTGACCGGCATCACTTCGCTGGGCGACTCCAAAGAAATCGGCAAGACGTTGCTGAAGGCGATGGGACTGTTCTACGCCTTGACGATCATTGCCTTGCTCACGGGGCTCGTGACAGTGTTCCTGATGCAGCCTGGCGCGGGCATGCACATCGATCCGAAGAACCTTGATGCGTCAGTGGCCAGCCGCTTCGCCAGCCAGGTTCACATCCACGGATTCGCCGACTTCGCTCTGCACATCATCCCGAACGCATTCTTCGGCGCGTTTGCCGAAGGCGAGGTGTTGCCGGTGTTGCTTCTCGCCGTGCTGTGCGGCTTTGGGCTCTCGCGCATCGGCGCGTCTGCCAAGCCGGTACTCGACGGCATCGACGGCTTCTCGCACATGCTGTTTGCGGCATTCGGCATCATCATGCGGCTGGCACCGATCGGCGCTTTCGGTGCCATGGCCTTCACTGTCGGGCGCTATGGCATCAAGTCGATCGGCTCGCTCGGCCTTCTGATCGGAACGTTCTACGTCGCTTGCCTATTCTTTGTATTCGTTGTTCTTGGTCTGCTGGCACGCCTTCACGGGTTCAAGCTATGGCAGCTCATGCGGTACGTAAAGGAAGAGCTCCTTGTTGTGCTGGGCACCTCGTCGAGCGAGCCGGTCTTGCCGAGGCTGCTTTTGAAGTTGGAGCGTCTGGGCTGCAAGAAGGGTGTCGTGGGCCTGGTTTTGCCGACGGGCTATTCCTTCAACCTCGACGGCACCGCGATTTATCTGACGCTCGCGTCAATGTTCATCGCACAGGCCTGCGACATCCATCTCTCGTGGATGCAGATCGCCAGCATGCTGGGCATCATGCTGCTGACGTCCAAGGGTGCCGCGGGCGTCACGGGCAGCGGATTCGTCGCCCTCGTTGCCACGCTGACCGTGATGCCCGAACTTCCGGTCGCTGGGGTCGCTTTGATCGTGGGGATCGACCGCTTCATGTCCGAGGCCCGCGCTCTTACGAGCACGATCAGTAACGCGGTCTGCTGTGTGGTCGTTTCGATCTGGGAGAACGCCTGCGATCGCGAAGTGCTGGTACGAGAGCTTGAAGAGAATTACGCTCGCACCGAGCACGAACTGGAGGAAAGCGTGAAGGAGCCGTCGCCTATCGCGCACGCCGGATCTGCGCACTGACCGAATTTCTAAGAACGCTCTTTGGGACCTTTGGGGGCCTTGGCGCCGCCGCCCGTTTTCGCAGAACGTTTACCTTTCAACTCAGAGAAAAAATCAAAGAATTGTTGCGCAGCCGGTGACAAAGACCGACCTTTGCGACGAATCAGTCCCACTTTGCGACTGACGATAGGGTCGACTAGCGGCACGCTGACCAGCAATGGATGGTCGGCCGCGGGCATGGCAATCGACGGTACGGCAGCGACCCCCAGTCCTGCTTCCACCAAGCCAAGCATCGTCGTCACGTGCTGCGCCTCGTAGATTGCCTGCGGCCTCCCGGGCACGTGCGACAGTGCCTGATCCAACAGCAAGCGGTTGCCCGACGCCTTGCTCACCGAGATGTAGTCGTAGCGTGCCAGTTCGGTCCAACTGACCTGGCGCTTGCCAGCCAACGGATGGTCGCGACGACATGCAGCGACGAAGCGCTCTTCGAGCAACGGCTTGAATTCGATGTCGGGTTCCTGACCCCCAATAAAGTTCAGGCCGAAGTCCGCTTCGCCTCGCGAAACGGCTGCCAACACATCGTTCGCACTCGCATCGAACACCTTGACGCGCACCTTGGGATAGCGCTCGTGGTAACGGGAAATCACCTGGGAGACGTAGTAGTAGACCGTTGAAGGGACACACGCGATGGTCACCTCCCCCATGCGCGTGCCGGCCACTCCCCGGATCCCCAGCAAGGTGTGATCGAGGTCGTCCAGGAGCTGTTGTACCTTGCGGTCGAAGTCACGACCGACGGCCGTGAGACTGACCCGCCGGGTGGTTCGCTCGAGCAGCTTCACGCCCAGTGCCTCTTCCAGCTTTTCGATGCGCCGGCTGAACGCCGGTTGAGATACGTGCAACGCTTCTGCCGCCTTGCGAAAGCTGCTGAGCTCCGCGACTGCTCGGAACGCCTGCAGGTCATTCAGGTTGAAGTTGATCGCCATAGCGCGTCTGCTCGCAGGTGTTTGACTGATCGACAGTGTGCATCAATCGATCTTAAACATGCAATTCACAGCAGAGAGTAAACCGAAGACCATAGGGCCACGGTCCGGAAACGACCCTGACGCAAATCGTTCAAACCATCGGAGACATAGCAATGAAATTTCGCAACGCCCTTGCCCTGGGTGTACAGGCAGCAGCAGCCACCTTGATCTGCGGCAGCGCCCTCGCCGCCTACCCCGAGAAATCCATCACCATCGTCGTGCCGACCGCCGCCGGCGGTGCCAACGACGCCATGGCCCGAGTGATCGGCCAGGCGATGTCGGTGGCACTCAAGCAGCCGGTCATCATCGACAACAAGGCAGGCGCCAACGGTGCGATCGCCAGCGAGTTCGTCATGCGCGCCGCACCCGATGGCTACACCCTGATGCTGGGCTACATCGCCACGCACGCGATGAATCCCGCCCTGCAGAAGCTGCGATACGACCCGGTCAAGGACTTCGAGCCGGTGGGCATGGTGGGTTCGTCCGCGACCCTGATGGTCGTCAGCCCGTCAGTCAAGGCGAACAATGCAAAGGAACTGGTCGCGTCCCTGAAAGCCGCGCCGGACAAGACCAGCTATGCCTCGGCCGGCAACGGCACTGCCCCGCACTTCGCCGCGGAGATGTTCAAGCTGGCAACCGGCACCAGCATGCTGCATGTGCCCTACAAGGGATCGGCGCCGGCCGTCACCGACACCATCGGCGGCCAGACGCAAGTGATGTTTCCCAGCCTCTTCACGGCCATCCCATACGTCAAGGGAGGCAAGCTCAAGCCCATCGGCGTCGCGGGCGCCAAACGCTCGCCCTTAATGCCCGACGTGCCCACGCTCAAGGAACAGGGCATCGATAACGTCGACGTGTCGCAGTGGTACGGCATCTTCGCTCCGGCCAAGACGCCCAAGCCGATCCTCGAGCAGTTGAACAAGGTGCTCAACGAAGCGCTCGCGGACAAGACGGTCATCAAGAAGCTCGAAGACCACGGCGCCGAAGTCGAGACCATGTCGACCGAGCAGATGCGCACCTATATCGCGCAGGAACAGGTCAAGTGGAAGAAGGTCGTTCAGGCCGCCAAGCTGACAGCAGACTGAGATGAGCAGAACACTTCCTTGCGTGCTGATGCGCGCAGGTACTTCGCGTGGGCCGTTCTTCTTGAAGGAGTGGCTTCCGGCCAACGAGCAAGAGCGTGACCAGGCGCTCATCGGAGCCATCGGCGCCTCCGATCCGCTGCAACTGGACGGCGTGGGCGGCGGCAGCACCCTCAACAGCAAGGTGGCGATCGTCTCGCGCTCGGAACAGCCGGGCTGCGATCTCGACTACCTGTTCGCCCAGGTCGGCGTCGGGCATCGCTCTGTCGATACGCGGCCCAACTGCGGCAACATGCTGTCCGGGGTGGCACCGTTCGCGATCGAGCAAGGACTCATCGCCGCCCAAGACGGAACCACACGGGTGCGCATCTTCAACGTCAACACGCGATCACGCATCGACGTGACGGTGAGGACGCCGGGCAAGCGCGTGACCTATGAAGGCGACGCCCGTATCGACGGCGTTGCCGGCACGGCGGCGCCGATCCTGCTGAATTTTCTCGATGCCTGGGGCGCCGTCACCGGCAAGGTCTTTCCAACCGGCCAACGCATCGACGTCATCGACGGTGTCGAGGTGACCTGCATCGACGCCGCGATGCCACTGATGATCGTGCGCGCAGCCGACATGGGCGTTGCGGGCAACGAAAAGCCCGTGGCGCTCGACGCCAATCCGGGGCTGCTCGAGCGGTTGGAAGAGCTGCGCCTGAAGGCCGGCGTCCTGATGGGATTGGGTGATGTCTCCTCCAGCGTCATTCCGAAACCCGTGCTGGTCAGCGCCGGCGATTCGCCCGACAGCATCACCTCGCGCTACTTCACGCCGCGTCGCTGCCACGCCTCGCATGCGGTTACCGGCGCCATTGGCGTCTTGAGCGCGTTCGCACTTCCGGGCACCGTGGCAAGTACAGCCGCGCGTGAGCCCGGCAGCCACAAGCTCATCCTGCTCCACCCTGCGGGCCAGATCGATGTCGAAGTCGAACTGCAAGGTCGCGGCGACGAAGCGGCCGTGACGGCGGCTTCATTGGTTCGCACCGCCAGAAAAATCATGCAGGGCGAGATGCAGTTGCCCGACTACGTTTTCACACGGCCCGAGGCTGCTGAAGGCGAGGCGGCCGTCTTCCCGCGCAAACCGATCACGATCATCGTGCCCACGCGCGCAGGTGGCGGCAACGATTCGATGGCACGCATCATTGCAGCCAAGCTGAATCTGTTGCTCGGCCAGGATGTCGTGGTGGACAACCGCGCCGGCGCCAACGGCGCGATCGCGGGCGAGTACGTGGCCAAAGCCGAGCCGGACGGCCACACCCTGATGTTCGGGTACGTCGGCACCCACGCGATGAACCCGGCGTTGCAGAAGCTGGGCTACGACCCGGTCGCCGACTTCGAACCCGTGGGGCTGGTGGGCTCATCCCCCACCTTGATGGTCGCCAACAACCAGGCGGGGATCGTCGACGTGCGCAGCCTGATCAGGCGCCTGACCGGTGCGCCGGACAGCATCCGCTACGCGTCCGCCGGCGACGGGACGCCACCTCACTTCGCTGCGGAGTTGTTTCAGCTCAGCACCGGCACCAGAATGGTCGGCAAAACCTACGACGGCGCCGCGCCGGCGATCGTCGACACGATGGACGGGCGCACCCAGGTGATGTTCCCGAGCCTCTACACCGCGCATCCGTTCATCCTCGGCGGCAGGCTCCGTGCCTTGGCCGTTGCAGGACCGTCGCGCCTGGGTGCTTTGCCTGGTGTTCCAACCTTGTCTGAAGCAGGCATCGAAGGCGTCGATGTGGCGCAGTGGTACGGGCTTTTCGCCCCCGCCGGCACGGCGTCCGCCGTGATTGCGCAGATCAACCGCGCTTTGAACGAAGTGCTTTCCGATCCGCAGGTGGTCGAGCGCTTCGAACGCCAGGGCGCCAGGGTGGAGCCCGGCTCCCCTGCCGAATTGGGCGCCCGCGTGCGTGACGACCTCGGGCGCTGGCAAAGCGTGGTCGCCAAGGGTGGCCTTGCTCCACAGGAGCTTCGCCTGCTCGCCCTGGATTGATGCCGGGCGAAGCCCGTCGTCCGGTTCGCCGGATCCCGTGTTGCGGCGATGCAAGTTGCCACATTCGTGCCGGTGCCTCGAACTGCCGGCGATCTTCGGACGGCAAATCGGCACAATCTGCACGGAAACCGAGACCACCCCGATGTGGCGAACTTCAACTCGCTGCCATGGCCTTCGGCCAAGGCAGCCTGACCACGAAAGGGGCCAGCTCTGACAGCGCGTAGGTGGAATACAAGTCCTGCTCGACAACTTTTAGGCGGATGCGTAGACATCGTTTATGATGCAAAATAGTATCATTAATGATGATGGGGCGCTAATGAGAACTACGGTCACGATTGACGATGAGCTGTTTGACAAGGCGCTGGAGATGGCCGACCCCAACATGGATCGAGCAGACATCTTCCGCGAAGTTTTCAAGTCGTTCATTCGCGTGCAAGCAGCCAAGCGATTGATCGCATTGGGCGGCTCCGCGCCTGATATGAAGCCGGTACGCCGCAGCCGCGAGGAAACCCCCCAGTGAGTGGCGTATTGATTGACACATCCAGCTGGATAAATCACCTGAAAGTGCCTGATGCTGCGGTTATCGACATCCTCGCAACAGGACGCGCACTGACTCACCCGATGGTCATCGGCGAGCTGGCGCTAGGCACGCCAAGCGACCGCAAGCGCACGCTGGAATCGATCGCCCTTCTTGAGCGCACGATCGCCGCCTCCATGACTGAAGTGCTGGAATTCGTCGAGCGAGAGAAGCTCTACGGACTGGGTTGCGGCCTCATCGACGTGACGCTACTCATTTCCACACTGTTCACGCCAGGTTCAACGCTGTTGACCAGCGACAGGAAGCTGGCAGTCTTGGCTGAGCGCTTCAACGTACTGCACAAAATCGCCCTGCACTGAGGTGATTTAGGTACTTCACTTGAGGCGCTCAGGCGAGCTCGTCAATTCCATAGTCGCTGGGTCTCATCGGCAACCGTTCGCACAAGAGAAGTTGTAGCTATTGAGTGAATGCTGTCACCCAGTGAGCAGCTACAACTTAGCGGGTGCCTCGACTGCTCCGTTTGCAAGAGAAGTTGTATATCGGTGATCGTTTCAAGAGAAGCTGTAGCCTTATCGACGTCATAGTTTTGAAACGAAGCGGCTCTAAGTTGTCGATGCCGACGATCGGCGACAACCCTGGCCCTGGAGGCCGCAATGTCGAAAGCGCCACGCATCATTTTGCTCTTTGGTGCCGGTGAGATGGCATGGACCGCCAGCCAGTCCGGCTGACTCGGAGCTGCCCCGGGTGCTCCGGGCCGGGCTTCAGGAGGCAGCGAATCGGATATAGCTACAACTTCTCTTGCAGCAGCGCACCGCGCCGGTGCTGCGCCAACCCTCCCGGCCCCTCAATTGCCCGCCGGCGACGCCTTCATACGTTGGATATCGATCAGCAGGTCGGCGAAGCCGGCCATCAGCAGCTCGCACGTGGTCTGATCGACGAGGCGGCCATCGACAAGTTTTTTGTCGATGGCCGGGACAGCCAATTGCTGTCTCACCACCGGTCGCGCCAGCGCCGCAGCCAGCGCGTCGCGGATTTGTGGCTGCGCGCGCGCGCCGCCTAACATGCCGGGCGACGCGGTGATGATGAGCGCCGGCTTTCCTCGCAGCGGCGAGTTGAAGCCGGGGCGAGAAGCCCAGTCGATGACATTCTTCAGCACCCCGGGAATGCCGTAGTTGTACTCCGGCGAGATCATGACCAGACCGTCGCTCGCCGCGATCGCGCGCTTCAGCCGGAGCACGCCCTCTGGGGGTGTCTCACCGTCCAAGTCCGCGTTGTACATCGGCACTTCGTGCAACGTAGCTGTCTCCAGCACTACCGTGCTCTCGACCAGCTCGCGCAATGCCGACAGCAATGCGGTGCAATGCGAACCTGCGCGCAGGCTGCCCGAGATTCCAAGCAATTTGAAAGTGTGTGAGTGCATCGCGTTCATGGCGGCTGCCAACAGGCGGTCGAGCGTTGATCAGGACTTAGCACCAGCTTGCCCATGAAGTCGCGGCTATCGAGCAGCTCATGGGCACGCCGAACCTCGGACAACTCCAGTCGATGCCCGATCGCGGGCGTGATACGCCCTTCGGCGGCCCACCGGAGCGGCTGGGCGAGCAGGGCCCGTCGTGCATCGCGCATGGCCGCGCCGTTGTAAGCGTGCATGTTGTAGGCAACGATGCCCAGCCCGCGCGATGCCGCGCCGCGCAGCGCCGCGAAAACGTCGCCCGTGGCAGGTCCGCCGAGGGCGTTGTAGGAGACGACCAAACCGAATGGCGCAAGCATGTCGAGCTGCGCCGCGAAATGCGGCCCGCACACATGGTCGAGTACCAGGTCCACGCCGCGTCCTGCGGTCGCATCGCGCACGGCCGCCACCAGTTCTTCGGATGCCGCGCCGCTGTCCAACGCCGCACGTGCGCCGTGCGCCAACGCGAAGGCGCGCTTGGGCTGGCTGCCGGCGCCAGCGATCACCTCGACGCCCAGCTGGACGCATACATGGATCAGCGCACTGCCCACGCCGCCAGCTGCGCCATTGAGATAAACGCTTCGCGGCAGCCGCCCACGGGTGGCGTCGTGCAGCAGGCCCCAAGCCAGTTGATAGTTGGGCAGCGCGACGGCGTGCGCAGGGTCGATGCCGGGCGGCAACGCGATCAATGCAACCGCCGGCACCACGATCGCCTCGGCATAGCAACCGCCGCGCGTGTCCAACTCCCGCGCGCTGACCAGGACCGGGCTCCCCAGCCATGATGCATTGACACCCTCCCCCAGCGCATCGACCGTACCCGCCAACTCGTTGCCGATGATCCCCGGCAGCGCCGGCATCCACTTGTACTTGCCCGTGCGCATCATCACGTCGGGGCGGCCGAGGCCGATGGCGTGGGCGCGCACGCGCACTTCGCCGGGCCCCGGCGTTGGCGTGGGAAGCTCCACGAAATCTAGCGCGCCGGGACCGCCCGGCGCTCGTAGCAGGACTGCGTGCATGGTGCTCTGCGTCTCTGAGGTCATTGGTTCAGGTCGATCTTGCGCGTCGAAAGAAGCGTCTTCCATCGCGCGACATCGGCTTCGACACGGGTCCGCAGTTCGGCCGGCGTGCTGGACTGCGGATCGAAGCCCAGGGTCAGGAAGCGCTCGCGCACGGCCGGCAGCGCCATCACTTCGCGCAAGTCGCGGCTGAGCTGATCGACGATCGCCTGGGGCGTGCGCGCGGGCGCGGCAATGCCCATCCATGTGACGACCTCAAAGCCTGGGATGAACTCCGCGACCGTGGGCACCTGGGGCAGCGCGGCCATGCGTTCCTTCGACGTAACGGCAAACGCCTTGATCTTTCCGCTCTGAATCTCGCCCCGTACGCTGCCCAGCGCTGCAACCGTGAAGTCGACGCGCGACGTGACCACATCCATCATGGCTGCGACGGTGCCGCGGTATGGCACGTCGACCACCTCCAGGCCCGCCTGCGCGGCGATCAGTTCGCCGGCAAGGTGCTGGGTGGTGCCCCGACCGGGGGTAGCGTAGCGCACGGAGCGCGGCTCCTTCTGCGCCACCTCGAGCAGCGACTTCATCGTCGGGGTGCGAGAGTCCACGCCAGCCGCCAGCAACAACGGGTACACCGACAAGGTACCGGCGAACTGGAAGTCGCGCAGCAGGTTGTACGGTAACTTGGGGTCGCTTGCGGCGACAACGGCGTCGCCGCCGACCATCAGCAACAGCGTCGAGCCGTCGGGCTCGGCCTTGGCGACCGTGTCGGTCGCGAGGCGGCCGCCCGCCCCGCTCTTGTTGTCGATCGTCACGGCCTGGCCGTACTTCTTCTGCAGTTGCTCGGCGACGATCCGGGCGCCTGTGTCGGCCGCGCCGCCCGCCGCGTAGCCGACGACGATGCGCACCGGCTTGTCGGGCCAGGCCTGAGCGGCCGAGGCGGCCAGCAGGCCGGCCGCGACGCAGATGGTGCCGAAGATCCGGCGGATGCTTGTGGTCATTTTCTTTGTCTCCTGATGTTCGTGGATGCCTGTGCCCAATCGATCTGTCGCTCCGCTCAGCCTTGCAGCACTTCGTCCTGCACGGTGTTGACGAGCGTGCCGATGCGCGAGATGCTGACCTCGGCACGGTCACCCGGTTTCATGAAGATCTGCGGCTGGCGCGCGAAGCCCACGCCGCCCATCGTTCCGCTCGCGATCAGGTCGCCGGGGTTCAACGGGAGCCAGTCCGAGATGTAGGAAATGAGTTGCGCCACCGTGAACACCATGTCGTTCGTGTTGGCCGACTGCATGACTTCCCCGTTCAGGCGCATCTCAACGTCAAGGTCCTGCGGGTTCGGGATTTCGTCGGCCGTCACGATCCAGGGTCCGACGGCGCCGGTGCTCTCGAAGTTCTTGCCCGGCGTGAGCTGGCGCGAGTGAAACTGGTAGTCGCGCAGGCAGGCTTCGTTCATGGCCGCATAGCCGAAGACGTGGTCGAGCGCGCGCTCCACGGATGTGTAGCGCGGCACGCGCTGGCCGATCACGACCAGCAGCTCGGCCTCCCAATCCAGCTGGCTGGAGACGCGCGGACGCTGGATCACGCCGCGATGCGCCGTGAGCGACTCCGGCCAGCGCGCGAAGACCATGGGCTTCGTCGGCACCTCGCGGCCACCCAGCGCCTTGTCGGCCTCGGCCACGTGGTCGTAGTAGTTCAACCCGATGCAGAAGATCTTGCCCGGGTTGGGCACGACCGACAGCAGTTCCAGCGTCGCGTAGTCATGCTCGCCCGCGGTACCTGCATCGAGCAGCGCTTGCGCCGCGGCCTGCCCGCCGCCCGCGATGAAGGACACGATATCGGGGTATTTCGAGCCGAGCCTCTGGCTGAGGTCGAGCACCCGCTCGCCCTGGAGCACGCCGTAGCGGACCGCATCGCCGTGGCGAAAGGACAAAAGTTTCATGTGGTATCTCCTTGGTTTGAAGTTTTCAGAAGGTGGGCCCCTGCCCCGCCTCCGCTTGCTGCGCCGTGAGCCCGCCCAGCCTGGAATGGATGCGCCCGCCGGTGGCCACCGCGAGCGCGAACACCAGCTCGCGCGGCTTGGGTGCGTCGTGGATGGTCAGCTCGCAGGTGTTGAAGTGGCTGCGCACCCAGGGCGAGTTCTTGTAGACCAGCGGGATCTGCAGCCTGGCCCCCAGCGGGCCCATCAGCTTGCCGGCGCCCACGAAGCCCTTGGCGCCGAGCGCCTTCTTGAGGCCGGCACCGCCGGGTGCGTGCCACATTGCCGCGTGCTCAAGTTCGCCGTCGCTGCCGACGATGGAGCCCTTGCCGAAGGCCTCGATGCCTTCGGGACCGACGCCGAGCGCGGCCATCATCTGTCGGCTCATCTCAATCGCCAGCGGCAGCAGCGAGTCCATGAAGGGCATCAGGTCGGCGTCGTGGTGGCCAGCAAAAGGGTTGGTCATGACCACGCCGGCGATCGCGATGCGCAGCGGCGTCGCCGCCGCCGGCCCTCCGTCGTGGTGGAGCGTCTCGATCGCCAGAACCTGCTTGCGTATGTCGTGCGTCATATCAATGGGGGATGGGTGTGTTGAGAAGGCGCTCGCTCATGCGCGCGCTCCATTCCTGGGCGGAACTCGATCGCTCGGCGTCGCGCACGCGCGCTTCGGTGATGCGAAGGATCTCGGCATCGGCCAGGTCCAGGTCGAGGTCGTCCGCAAAAGGCTGGGCCACGTACCAGGGCGTGTCGAGATAGATCTCGACCGTGTTGTCCTCGGGATCGCTGAAGTACAGCGACCAGGAATTGCCGTGGTTCATCGGCCGGAAGTTGCGCGCGCCATGCTGCAGCGCCCGCTCGCGCATGACGCGCATCGCGTCAAGCGTAGGCACCTTGAACGAGAGCTGGAACAAGGGACCCAGCGGCGGGTCGCCCACGTCGCGGCGCACCAGCACGAACTGATGGTGCTGCTCCGGCGACGAAGACATGAACACGATGCGGCGATTGAACTTGTGCGCCATGCCCACGTCAGTGACGACCAGGCCGAGCACCTGCTCGTAGAAGGCCTGCATCTCGTCCTGCCGGTCGGTGTAGATGCCCAGATGCGCCAGTTGTGGCCGGAAGTCGATGTCGCTCATGTTGTTTGCCCTCAGGCTGGCAGAAGGTAGGTGCCGCTCGCGCCGGTCGGGTTCGGCCCGACCACCGGCCCCAGAACCAATTCAAACTGCGCCTTCAAGCGTTCGACGCGTGCGCGGTCGGTCATGAAGCGGCGGTACGCCTGGGGATCAGCGTTGTAGTTCGACAAGGGTCCATACCCGCCCGGTGCGGGCACGTCCCGGCGCGCGGACCATTGCGTCGTGCGTGCCGATGTCGCTTCCTTCGAGCAGAGCCAGCTCGTGTACAGGCGTGCGGAAGCCTTGTTCGACGCCTCCCGGAAGATGGCGGCCGTCTGGCCCCACGCCTGGAAGATCTCGCGGCGCGGCAGCTGGAAGCGCAGCGGGCTGTTGGCCGCCGGCACCAAGGGTGCCGAAGCCGTGAACGTGGCGACCTTGCGTCCTTCGGCCACGACCAAGCGCGTCGGCGCGGTACCGCGCATCCAAAGTACTTCCTGCGTCATCAGGCGATCGACGAACTCCCAGCCATGGGTCGCGACGATGCGGTCGAACTGGTACAGCACCGCGTCGTCGTCATGCGGGTAGGTCATCACCAGCTTGCCGCGCAGCTTGGGGCCCAGGTAGTCGAGTGCGTCGCGCGGCGCCTGGGCTTCGGGGATCAGGGTGGCGTTGGAGACGTTGCTGAAGGCCGCCACCGTCATCGCGAAGAAGGCACCGTCCGGGTCCCTGAACTCGGGCAGCAGTGCATCCCAATCGAGCGGCTTGTAGTGGAGCAACTGGCCTTCGTTCTTCCAGCGGTCGTAGTCCTGCAGCGTCTGCAATTGCGCGACGTCGCATTCCAGCCGGCCCCGGGCCAACTGATGATCGATACGGGCATCGTGGTACTTGCTGAGGTCCGTGACGATGCGGGCGTCCATGCCCGGAAAACGGGTCTTGAACGCCAGCTCGAGCCCAGCCGACGACGTGCGTGTGTCGCCACCGGCATAGACGACCAGCTTGCCGCCCTCGGCCAGCGCGGCACGGTGCAATTCGTCGAGGCTGCGGGTCTCCACTTCGGGCGCGGGCTTCATGGGCGAAGACTGCGCCAAGGCGGCGGTTGCTACCGCGCCCAGCGCCAGGCCAAGAAGGCTTCGACGATGGACAGAGAGGTTCGATTCGGCAGGCATGACAACTCCAGAGGTTCTGCGGGTTAGGACAGGGGAACGGGTGATGGGCAAAGCGCGGGCGCGCTGCGCGCGACGGCGTCAGGACGGATAGATCTGGTGGGTGCGGGCAAAGAGCCGCGTCAGGCCCAGCAGTGCATCGATGTTCGGCGTCGGCTGCCCGAGGCGCCGGCCGATCTCGTGTACCGCGCCGACGATGGTGTTGAGCTCGACGGGACGGCCGGCCTCCACGTCCTGCAGCATTGAGGTCTTGAAGGCCCCGAGCTTGGCTGTGACCGCATGCCGGTCTTCGGGACTCTGCGTGATCCCGAGACCCAGGCTGGCGCCCAGCGTGGCCGCTTCGCGCATGGCGGCCGAGCAGAATTCGCGCACCAGCGGGTCGGCCAGCAGTCGGTCGATGGTCGCGCCGGTGATCGCCGACACCGGGTTCATCGTGAGGTTGCCCCAAAGCTTGTACCAGATGTCATAGCGCACGTTGGCGGATTCCGTGACGTCGAAACCGGCTCGTCTCAAAAGCGCGGCGACCGCTTCGGAACGAGGCGAGTGGGCGCAAGCAGGCTCGCCGACGATCAGCCCCTGCCCCATCGCGTGGCGCACCAGGCCGGGCTCCGGGCACGAGGTGCTGGCGTGCACCACGCAGCCGAGCACGTGCCCGTAGGGGATGCTTTCCGAGATGCGGCCGCCGGGGTCGACGCTCTCCAGCGGCGCGTTGCCCAGCACCGTGCCGCGGCTGAACCACCACGGCACGCCGTTCATCGCGGGCAGCACCACGGTCTCCGGCCCGATCAGCTCGGCGACCACCGGCGCGATCGCCGTCATCGCCGTGCCCTTGACGGCCACGATGACGAGGTCCTGCGCGCCCAGAGAAGCCGCCTTGTCGGATGCAATCACCGGCGCCTGGATGAGCTCCCCGCCCTGCTCCAGCCGCCAACCGTGCCGTTGCAATGCCGCGAGCGTCGCGCCGCGCGCAACGGTGCTGACCTGGCAGTGGCCTGCCTGCGCGAGCCGCGCACCGATGAATCCGCCGATCGCGCCGGCGCCTACGATGCAAACTTTCATACGCCCTTCCCCTCGTGCGCCTGGCGCAGGTTTTGCTTGAAGCGTTCGGGCACGCGCTCGTCGAATCCGAGCGCGACGCGGCGCACCTCGGGCGTGTCGGTCGGCATGTGCCCGACGCCCAGCGCCGCGGCACGTGGCGCGTCGATGGCGGTCACGGTGCCGCTCACGCGGCCGATGTTGGTGATCTCGCACTCGACGATGTCGCCCGGGTCGACGCTGCGCGAATGGCAGGGCGTGCCCATCAAGATCACGTCGCCAGCCACCAGCGTGATGTGACGCGCAATGTCGGCGATCACGTAGTGCGGACCCCAGATGGTCTCCTCCCCGATGTGCGCTTCCTGCACCACCAGGCCGTTGACGTAGGTGCGCAGCGTTTGCTCGAACAGGTTCACGCCGCGCACGAGGCCGGGCCCGATGGGAAGCAGCGTGTCCGCGCCCTTCACGCGCAGCATCGATCCCTGGTCGGTGTCGCGGAAGTCCTGCAGCCCCATGTCCAGCGCGGGGCAGACGCCTTCGATGCAGTCCCAGGCTTCGTCCGGCGTGACGTTGCGGCAGGTCTTACCGATCACGATCGCGTACTCGCCCTCGTAGTTCAGGTACTTGCAGTCGGCCGGCTTGAGGATCTGGCCTCGGTGTCCGTTCAGCGAGGTCGGTGGCTTGGTGAAGTAGGTCGGCGTCTCCGTCGGCTGGGGCTTGTTGCGCGTCTCGACGCTGCGCGAGCTGTACGAGATGTGGACGGCGATGATCTTCGACGGCGCCACGGGTGGCAGGTAGGCGGCGCTCTCGGCGTCGACCAGCCGGCCATCGTCCAGCCGCAGGCGTCCTGCCTCGGCACCCTCCTCGACCATGGTGCCCCAGAAGGCAGTGCCGCCGACCAGCACGCGGCGGCGCTCCACGCGCGGGCCGCGCATGAAGGCCGGAAGCGCCTGAAGGGGAAATTCGAAGTTCATTTTTGTTGTCCTTGATGCCACGGGGCAAACTCGTTGCCGCCGCCGTTTGAATTGGTCCGCAGGTGCGGCTGCGTGTCGAACCAGACGTGGATGTTTCCTGTGCCCCGGGCGTTCTCGTAGTCCGAGAGCGTCTCGCCCCTGGCTCGGCATCCGGCGCCGCCGAGCGCCCCGAGCATCTGCAGGTAGTGCGCGCCGAAGGCCTCCCACGGCTTGCGGCGATAGTCCTCGTCCCACCGTTCCAGGATCAGGTCGTGCCGGCCTTCGCCCATCAAGCGGATGGCGTTCTTGTCGCTCTCGACGTTTTCCGGTCGAGAGACATTGCTTTCATGGAAGATGCGCGGATGCGTGGGCTTCCAGTCGATGCCGTTGAACTTGTGGCTCAACGCACCGGAGGCCAGCAGCAGCACACGCAAATCGCTGCGGGCGATGGCCTCGCCGATGATCTCGCCGGACTCGAGGAATTGCGGCCATTCGCAGTTCTGGCAGGAGCTCACGGTCACCACCGGCATGCCCGACAGCTCCAGCTTCAGCTGCTTCACGAGATTGATCGTGGGGTACTGCCGGCCGAGATCGGGATGGTCGATCGCACGGTGGTAGCCGCCGCGTTCGCGCGACACCGCCTCGATCGAGAACGCGAAATCGGGCTCGCCCTCATAGTCGTACGGCACGCCGTGCAGGTACCACGGCATCTCGTCCGAGAGGTACATGCCCCGGTAGTGCCGGCCGGCGTCGACCAGGTGATAGCCGGTCGTGAACCAGTGCGAGTCGAAGATCATCACCACGTCGGGCTTGGCGGCGGCGATCTTTGCCCGCAAGCGCGCGTAGCCTGCGATCAGGTCCGAGTCTTCGCCGGCGCCTTGAAGGCGCCGGAACTCCTCGCACTGCATCAGGCCGGGATGGTGAGACACCAGCGCGGCGCCAACGATCTGTCCCATGTGTTTTCTCCTTATCGATGGCTGAAGCTGGCGCGGAAAGGCTTCTTCGGAACCACCACGTCCTTGATGTCGCAGAAGAACTCGAAGCTCCATTTCCCGCCTTCGCGTCCGATGCCGCTGCGCTTGATGCCGCCGAATGGCGCGGCAAGGTCGCGGATGCCGAAACTGTTGACCCAGATGAAACCGGTCCGCACGCGCTGCGCCACCTCGGTGGCGTGCGTCGTTTCGCCGTAGCAGATGCCGCCCAGGCCGTAGTCCGTCCCGTTGGCCAGTGCCAGGGCCTCTTCGTCCGAGCCGAAGGTCTGCAGCGTGAGCACAGGGCCGAACACCTCGTTCTGCACGATCTCACTGTCCTGGCGGACTTTCGCAAGCATGGTGGGCTGGTAGTACTGCGCGCCGAAGGGATGCGGCCCGCCGCCCCAGAGCAGCTCGGCGCCATCGGCCACCGCCCGCTCGACGAAGGCCCCGACACGCTCCACCTGGCGTGGATGGATGATCGGCCCGACCTCGGTGGCTTCATCGCGCGGATCGCCAATGCTGAGTTGCTCGACGACTGTGCGCATGGCCGAGACGAACCTGTCCGCGACCTTCTCGTGCACCAGGAAGCGCGTGCCCGCAAGACAGACCTGCCCGGCATTGCGGTACATCAGCGCGCCGGTGGCCGCGGCCTGCTCCAGATCCGCATCCTCCAGCACGATGAACGGGCTCTTGCCGCCGAGCTCCAGGCTGCAGGGGACGAGATTCGCACCGGCCTGCTGCGCGATCCACTTCGCGGTCGGCACCGAGCCGGTGAACGAGATGCGGGCAACGCGCGCATCGCTGACCAGGCGCGCGCCGGTTTCGGCGCCCGTGCCCTGCACGACGTTGAACACGCCCGGCGGCAGGCCTGCCGCATGGGCCGCGTCGGCCAGCAGCGAGCAGGTCAGCGGCGCCCACTCCGGCGGCTTCAGGATGCAGGTGCTGCCCGATGCGAGCGCCGGGCCGAGCTTCCAGGTCGACAGCATCAGCGGCGCGTTCCACGGCGTGATGATCACGGCGACGCCGGCCGGGTCGTGGCGCACGATGTGGCGCGCCTGCTCGGTGTCGATCGGCTGCTCCTGCAAGGTGAGCGCATGCTCGGCGAACCAGCGGATGTTCAGCATCGCGCGCGGCACCACGCCATGGCGCATGCGCGACAGCAGCACGCCGGCGTCGTTGCTCTCCAGCAGGCAGAAGGCATCGGCACGCTTGCCGATCTCGTCCGCGAACCGATCGAGATAGGGCTTGCGCTCGGCCGCCGTCAGGGACGACCAGGCCGGGAACGCGTTCCGGGCAGCAACGATCGCGGCTTCGCAGTCGTCCGGCGAGCCCTGGCTCACCCGGCCGAGCAGCCGCTGATCGATTGGCGAATGCAGTTCGAAGGTCTGTGCACCGGCGACGCGGCGGCCGTTGATGAAGTGATCGGGTGACACGGCGATGCCGGAGACGTCCAACATGGGGTTCATGGCAATACCTTGCTCGGATTCATGAGGTGGTGGGGATCGAGCGCGTCCTTGATCGCACGCATCAGCCGCAGTTCGATGGGCGACTTGTAGCGGGCCGACTCGTCGCGCCGCAGCACGCCCAGGCCATGCTCGGCGGAGATCGAGCCGCCCTGGGCGGCCACGGCGTCGTGCACCAGGCGATTCAAAGGCGCTTCGTGCGCGAGAAACGCCGATGCGTCCCCGGGGCCCGTTCGATCGGGCGCAGGCGAGACGTTGTAGTGCAGATTGCCGTCGCCAAGATGGCCGAAGACGACGAGCCGCACGTCCGGCGCCGCCTGCGCGAGGGCTGCGCTGGTGGCCGAGATGAAGTCGGCGATGCGGGAGATCGGCAGCGCGATGTCGTGCTTGATCGTCTTGCCCTCGGCGCCTTGCGATTCGGAGATGTTCTCGCGCAGCGCCCACAGCGCCTCGAACTGCGCCAGGCTGGTGGAGAGCGCGGCGTCGCTCGCAAGGTCGTCGTCGAACGCGGCGGCGAGCAGTCCCTCGAGTGCCTCGCTCGCATGCGCCTCGTCATGCGTGTCGCTGATCTCCAGCAGCACGTACCACGGCGAGCGTTCGGCCAGCGGCAACCGGGTGCCCGGGACGTGGCGCTCCACCAGCGCGATGCAGGCGTCGCTCATCAGCTCGAAGGCGGTCAACCCGGAGCCGAGGTAGCGCTGCGCGAGTTGCAGCAGCGCTACCGCCGCCTCGACCGTGGGCACCGCGACGAAGGCATTGGCCTGGGACGCCGGCGGCGGGAACAGCTTCAGGACCGCGGCCGTGATCACGCCCAGGGTGCCTTCGCTGCCGATGTAGAGATCGCGCAGGTCGTAGCCGGTGTTGTCCTTGCGCAGCCCGCGCAGGCCGCTCCAGATTTCGCCCTCGGGTGTCACGACCTCCAGGCCGAGGCACAACTCACGCGCGTTGCCATAGCGCAGCACCTGCACCCCGCCGGCATTGGTCGCGAGGTTGCCGCCGATGGTGCAGCTCCCCTCGGCGGCCAGGCTCAATGGGAACAGCCGTCCCGCTTCGGCTGCCGCTTGCTGCACCTGCTGGAGGGTCACGCCGGCCTCGACGGTGATCGTGCCGTTGACCGGATCGACTTCGCGCAGGCGATTCAGCCGCGTGAGTGACAGCACCAAGGCCCGGCCGCTGTCGTCTGGTGTGGCGCCGCCGGACAGGCCCGTGTTTCCGCCTTGCGCCACCACCGGCACGCTCCGCGCATGACACCAGCGCAGCACCGCGGCCACATCGGCGGTGGTGTCGGGCTGCGCGACGGCAATCGCGCGCCCGGTCCACTTGCCGCGCCAGTCGGCCAAGAAGGCGGCCATGTCCTCGGGCTCGGTGAGCAGGCGGCCGGCGAAGGCAGCGCGCAAGGCCGACAGCTCGGTTGTCACCGACAACGTCTCGGCGGCTTCCATCAGTAGCCTCCCGCTTGCGGCGCGGAAGCCGCCACGTTCTTGAAGCGCGCGGCCAACGCGCGGGTCGCCTGCGCCATCAACGTGATTTCGACGCCCACCGCCGCAAAGCGGACGCCGCGCTCGAGATAGTGTCGCGCGAGCGGCTCGTCGGTGCAGAGAATGCCGGGCGCCTTGCCTGCGAGCAGGATGCGTTCGATCGCATCGTCGATGCGAGTGCGAACCTCGGGATGCGCGGGTTGGCCCAGCAGGCCCATCGAGGCCGAGAGGTCCGCAGGGCCGATGAACACGCCATCGACGCCCTCGACCGCTGCGATGGCATCGAGTTGCTCCAGCGCCTGCAGGGTCTCGACCTGAACCAGCAGGCAGATCCGTTCGTTGGCTTCCTTCAGGTAGCCGGGCCAGGCGTTCCAGCGCGACGAGCGTGCGAGCCCCGAGCCGACGCCGCGGATGCCCTGCGGCGGATAGCGCACCGCGCGCACCAGTGCGGCGGCCTGCTCGGCCGTCTCGACCATCGGGACCAGCAGCGTCGTCGCGCCGATCTCAAGAATCTGCTTGATCAGTGCGGCGTCGCCATGCGGCACGCGCACCACGGGGTGCGTCGGGTAGGGCGCGACCGCCTGCAGTGTCGCGAGCATGGTGCGCAGATCGTTCGGCGCATGCTCGCCGTCGACCAGCAGCCAGTCGAAGCCGCTGCCGGCGCACAGCTCGGCCGCATAGGCATCGGCCAGGCCGAGCCAGAGACCGATCTGGATCCGACCTTCGACCAGGGCACGCTTGAACTCGTTGTCGGGTGTCTGCATCGTGGCCACCTCAGACGAACCGCACCGAAATCGAGCCGAGCGGCCCGTAGTCGGCATGGAAACTGTCGCCGGCGGCGCAGGGCACCGGCCGCGTGAACGAGCCACCCAGCACGATCTCGCCGGCTGCCAGTCCCTCGTCATGCGCGGCAAGCTTGTTGGCAAGCCATGCGACGCCGTTGGCCGGATGGTTCAGCACCGCGGCACCGAGGCCGGATTCCTCGATCACGCCATTCTTGTAGAGCAGCGCCCCGGCCCAGCGCCAGTCGACGGCGTCGGGGCGCATCGGCCGGCCGCCAAGCACGATGGCTGCATTCGCGGCGTTGTCAGCGATGGTGTCCAGCACCTTGCGCGGGGCCCTGGTCGTGCGGTCGAACTGTTCGATGCGCGCGTCGATCAGCTCCAGCGCCGGCACGACGTAGTCGGTGGCGTTGAGCACGTCGAACATCGTGACGCGGGGACCATTCAGCGGCCGCGCGAGGATGAACGCGAACTCCACTTCGAAGCGCGGCACGATGAAGCGCGCGGCCTCGATCTCGCTGCCGTCGCGCAGCAGCATGTCGTCGAGCAGCAGGCCGTAGTCGGGTTCGGTGATCTGCGACGCCAACTGCATCGCACGCGACGTGAGACCGATCTTGTGGCCGATGCCGCGCCGGCCCGAAGCGATCTCCAGCTTCATCCACTCGCGCTGGATGGCGTAGCTGTCCTCGATCATCATCTCGGGGTGGAGCCGCGAGAACTGCTCCAGCTGGACGCAGCTGCGCTTGGACTCGGCCAGTCGGTGGGCCAATGCGACGTGGGTCGACGCAGCGAGCATTCTTTTGTCTCCTTGTGGGCACGCCTTGGCGGCGTGTTGGCGGGAGTGTTCCGGCTTCCAGTCTCTGGAACAACCAATGTTTTCCGGTCGATTACCAAGAGAAAGCTGATAATCGACGAATGCCCTTCGTCCGATACACCCTCCGGCAGCTTGAGACCTTCGTGACCGTCGCCGACATGAAAAGCTTCACCGCCGCGGCCGACAGGCTGGGGCTGACCAACCAGGCAACGAGCCAGTTGATCGCGGAGCTGGAATCGACGCTCTCGCTACGGCTCTTCGACCGCACGACGCGAAGCGTGGCGCTCTCGAGCGCGGGGCGGGACCTGCTGGCCTCGGCCGAGACGGTGCTGCGGCACGCCCACGCGGCCGAGCGGGCGGCGGACGACGTGCGCAACCGCGCGGCCGGCGTGGTCCGCGTGGGAGCGCCGCTCGTACTTGCCAGCACGGCGCTCCCAATGGCGATCCGAAGCTACACGGTCGACCGGCCACGCGTCACGGTTCGCATCAAGGATCATTCGGTGGACAGTTTCATCGACGCAGTCGTCACGGGCGATGTCGATCTCGCCGTGGGTCCGGACCGCGTGGGCGGTCCGGAGCTACTGAGTCGCACTCTCTTCGACAGCCCCTGGGTGCTGTGGTGCGCCCCGCAACATCCGCTCGCCAAGCGCCGCGTCGTGTATTGGGCAGATCTGCATGGCGAAAATCTCGTCTCAGCTGGCCGGGATCATGAGCATGGTGTCGCACAAATGCTTTTGAGTGCCCCAGAAGGCATGCGCATCGCACCCGTCGATGTCGTCAACAACATTTCCACGGCTTTCGGCATCACCTCGCAAGGGCTCGCCGCGACGCTGGCCCCGGCGTACGTGGGCGTGCTGGCCAAGACATTTGGACTGGTGATGCGGCGCGTCACTCAGCCCGAGTCCATACGGAAAGTCTGCCTGTACCAGTCCGCGCGGCGCGCACTTCTTCCTGCTGCGGCAGGCTTCGCCGACTACCTCACGGAGTGGTTGCCCCGTTGGAACAAGATGGCGAACGGGGGCGGCTAACGTACGACGCGTCGTACTCCCTGCACCGGAAATGTTAATGGGGGCGCGGCAAAAAGTGGACAGGTCAATCAGCGAGTCCGACATACCCATGGGGCTCAATGGCACTCAAGAAGCTTAGTGGGAGCTTGAAAGTGTTGCCCGCGCGGTCAGGAAGTCCGCCAGCAACGCAGCCGCCCTCGGCAGCAGGACGTTCTCACGCCGCGCGATCACGAAGCGCCGCTTGGCCCAGGCATCCGTCAGCGGTACCACGCACACCGGGAAGGTTCCTGCATAAGGCTCGGCAATCTCGCGCGGAATGATGGAGATGCCCAGGTTCGCGCGCACCACCTTCAGCGCTGACTCGAAGTTCGACACCACGGCGCGGTAGCGCATCTGCAGGCCCGCCATCGCCGCGGCGCGGGCCTGCATGAGGTTGGCCGCGCTCGTGGGTGCCAGGCCCACGTGCTCCCAAGCCAGGGTGTCGACGAACGCGCATTGGCGCCGATGCGCGAGCGGGTGGTCGGGGTGGACCACCACGGCCAGTTGGTCTGACCGATAGTCGGTAGTGACAAGGCCGCTCAGGTCGGTCCCGTTCCACAGCACGCCCAGTCGGGCCGAGCCCTCGTGGATGCGGCGCGCGATTGCGCCGCTCACATCCTCCTCGATGTCGACCTGAATCTCCCGGTGCTGCGGGATCTGCATGAACGCTGCTACATCATCCGGCAAGGATTCCGAGATGGCCGATACGGAGGCCAGCAGGTGAACCTTGCCACGCAGCCCTGCGCTGAAAGCCCCCATGTCGTCGGTGATCCGCCTGGCGCTCAACAGCATCGCACGCGCGTGATCCACCAGCGTATCGGCCGCGGGCGTCAAGGTGACACCACGCCGCCCTGCCCGCTCCAGCAGCACCACACCCAGTTCCTCTTCCAGCTGCGCAATGCGCTTGCTGACGGCGGACGCGACCACGTGCTCCTGCGCCGCCGCTCGGGTGATGCTGCCGCACTCGCAGACCGCCAGGAAATACCGCAAGGACAGCAGATCCAGTTCTTTCACAGGTCACCCTCCAAAATAATTCCAATAGGGCAACGATTCATTTCCAAAATACCGTTTTACCCACCAAATGAGCAAGACTAAGCTTCGCGTTGTTCCACGTCAACCAGGAGACAACAAACATGCCTCACGCCCCACCCGGCCGCGTCACGGTCCGAGAAGTCGGCATGCGCGATGGCCTTCAGAGCATCGGCACCATCTTGCCCACCGAGCACAAATTCGAATGGATCCGCCAGGCCTACGCCGCGGGCCAGCGCGAGATCGAGGTCGGCTCCTTCGTGCCGCCCAAGCTCATGCCCCAGTTGGCCGACACCTCGGAGGTTCTGGCGTACGCCAAGACCTTTCCCAGCCTGTTTGCCTCGGCGCTGGTGCCCAACCTCAAGGGCGCCGAGCGCGCACTGGAGCAGGACGCCGACCTGATGATCCTGCCGGTGTCTGCCAGCGAGGCGCACAGCGTCGCAAACCTGCGCAAGACCACGGACGAAGTGATCGTCGAACTCGGGCGCATCCGCGCCGCACGCGATGCGTCCGGCCGCAAGACGTTGATCGAAGGCGGGGTCGGCACGGCGTTTGGGTGCACCCTGCAGGGCGAGGTCGAGCCAGCGCAGGTGCTGCGCGTCCTGCAGGCCCTGCTCGATGCCGGCGCAGACCGCGTGAGCCTGGCCGACACGGTGGGCTACGCCGATCCGGCCTCCGTCAGCCGCCTGTTCGAGCAGGCCATCCACATCGCCGGCGACCGTTTCTGGTGCGGGCATTTCCACGACACACGTGGCCTGGCGCTGGCCAACGTGCATGCGGCGCTGCAGGTGGGCGTGACCCGCTTTGACGCCTCGCTCGCCGGCATCGGCGGTTGCCCGCACGCCCCCGGCGCCAGCGGCAACGCCAGCACGGAGGACCTGGTGTTCATGCTCGAAGCCATGGGCATCCAGACCGGCATCGACACGGCGGCGCTGCTGAAGCTGCGGGCCCAGCTCACGGGCTGGCTGGCCGGCGAGGCCAACCACGGCGCGCTGTGGCGTGCCGGCCTTCCGAAGAACTTCCGCGCCACCGCGGCCATTGCCTGATGACCAGCATGTCTGACACATCCGCTTTCCGCTTCGACGGCCGCATCCTGTTCCTGGCGCAAGACCCTGCGTTGATCGAGCGTCAACTGCACGGCGAAGACATCGCGCTCGGCGATGCGCTGCCGCTGCGCACCGACATCTCCACCGACGAGATCTCGCCGACCTGGATTACTTACCACTACGACGAAAAGCTCGGCGACTACCCCTACCTGGGCCTGAAGTGCGGCGACCGCACGCCACTGCCGGCACGCAGCGTGAAGGATGGCGGCTTCGCCATCACCGTGGCCGGCCGGCGCTACGGCAAAGGCTCCTCGCGCGAGGCCAGCCCCTTCGCCGAGAAGTGTGCCGGCATACGGCTCGTGATCGCCGAAAGCTTCGAACGCATCTACCGGCAGAACTGCCGCAACATCGGCCTGCTGACCTCGACCGACTTCGGCCTCATCGACCGCATCCGCCGCGGCGAGGCGATTGCGATCGAGGAGTTCACCCAGGGGGAAGACGCGCTCACCGCCGAACTGATCCGCCGCGGCGGCCTGTTCAACCTCATGCGCGCACGCAAGGACGGTTGGTCGCTGCCGCCGCGCTCCACCACACCACGGCCCATGACTTATGCGGAAAAAATCCTCGCACGCGCCAGCGGTGGCGTGCCGGTGCAGCCCGGCGATTCGGTCTTCTGCAAGGCCGACTGGCGCTATGCGCACGAGTACAGCTCGCCGCTGGGCATCAGCGCGCTGGAACGCGAGATGGGCACCGACGTGCAGTTGCACGAGCCCGCGTCCATCATCTTCTTCTCGGACCACCTGACCTTCATCGAGCGGGCCATGCCGGCCGAACGAAAGAAGATCGGCATGCTCGACCTCGCGCAAGCCATGGCCAAGGTGCAAAAGCGCTTCAGCGAGCAGCACGGCGCCAAGCTGTACGGCTTCCTGCCCGACCGCGAAGGCTCGGAAGGCATCAGCCACTCAATCATGGCCGAGCGCCACATCCTGCCAGGCCAGCTTGCGATCGGAACGGACTCGCACACACCGCACTGCGGCGCGCTGGGGGCCTTCGCTTTCGGCGTGGGCTCCACCGACATGGCGAACGCCTGGCTCTCCGGCGAGATCCGCACGCAGGTGCCGCCCACCTGCCGTGTGCGCCTGGACGGCGCCCTGCGGCCCGGTGTCGAGGCCAAGGACATCGTGCTGCACCTGCTGCGCACGCCGTACGTGCGCGAGGGCCACGCCATCGGCCAGGTCTTCGAATACGGCGGCGAGGTGGTGGACCGGCTCAGCACGGACGAGCGCGCCACGCTGACCAACATGGTGGCCGAGATCGGCGGCATGACGGGTCTGGTGGTTCCGGACCAGGAAACACGTCGCTTCCTCGCCGAACGCCGCGGGGTCGACGTCCAGATCGAGCCCTGGATGTGCAGTGACCTCGACGCCCCGGTGGCCATGACCCTGATCGTCGATTGCTCCGCGATCGAGCCCATGCTTGCGCGCCCCGGCGATCCGGGACACGGCATGGCCGTGTCCGAGCTCGAAGCCGAGGTGAAGGTCGACATCGCGTACGGCGGCTCGTGCACCGGCGGGAAGCGCGAGGACCTGGAACGTGTGCACGAAGTTTTGAAATGGGCGGTAGCGCGGGGGCTTCGGGTTGCGCAAGGCACGCGCTTCATCCTTCAGTTCGGCAGCCAGGACGTGCGCGAGCACTGCTTGAATAACGGAATGTTCGACACCTTCGAACGCGTCGGTGCGGAACTCATCGACCCGGGCTGCGGCGCCTGCGTGAACGCTGGCCCCGGCGTCTCCGACCGAGCCGAACAGGTGACGGTGAGCGCCATCAACCGCAACTTCCCCGGCCGCTCAGGCCCCGGCCAGGTCTGGCTGGCGAGCCCATCGACCGTTGCAGCCAGTGCCATCGCCGGTCGCATCGTCTCGTTCGAACAACTGCGCAACACGGCCACGGCCTGAGCGACTCCAACAGAACACTTCCATGACCACAGCACCGTCCAACCAAGCCCTGCCACTGGCAGGGATCCGCGTCGTCGAGTTCACCCACATGGTGATGGGTCCGACCTGCGGCATGATCCTCGCCGACCTCGGCGCAGAGGTCATCAAGGTCGAGCCGCCCGGCGGCGACAAAACACGCACCCTGCCTGGTCTGGGCATGGGCTTCTTCCGCAGCTTCAATCGGAACAAGAAGAGTGTCGTCATCGACATCAACACGCCCGCAGGACACGCGACGGCCGAGCAGCTGATCGGCCAGTCCGACATGGTCCTGGAAAATTTCCGCCCAGGGATGATGACCAAGCTCGGGCTCGACTACGCGACCCTTTCCGAGAAGTACCCGCACCTGATCTACGTCTCGCACAAGGGCTTCCTGCCCGGCCCCTACGAGAACCGGCTCGCGCTGGACGAGGTCGTGCAGAACATGGCCGGGTTGACGTACATGACAGGCCCCGAAGGCCGACCGTTGCGTGCCGGCTCCTCCGTGAACGACATCATGGGTGGCATGTTCGGCGCCATTGGCGCCCTGGCCGCGCTGCAGGAACGGCAACGCACCGGCAAGGGCCAGGAAATCCAAAGTGCCTTGTTCGAGAACTGCACTTTGCTCGCGGCGCAGCACATGCAGCAGTTCCAGATGAGCGGCGAGCCTTCGCCGCCCATGCCCTCGCGCATCTCCGCATGGAGCGTGTACGACATCTTCGCGCTGGCCGGTGACGAGCAGCTGTTCGTTGCGGCTACCAGTGACAAGCAATTCGCCACCTTGTGCGGCGTGATCTCGCGCCAGGATCTGGCGGCCGACCCGACGCTGGCGACGAACGCACAGCGTGTCGCCGTGCGCCCCAGCCTTCTCGCCACGCTGGGAGAAACCTTAAAGCAGCACCGCATCGCTGACCTCGCGCCCCGCCTGGAAGCGGCCGGCATTCCTTACGCGCCCATCGTGCGCCCTGACCAGCTCGTCAGCGACCCGCACTTGCTTGCCTCGGGCGGGCTCGTGGACATGGAAACAGGCGACGGTGGGACGACCAAGGTCGCGCTGCTGCCGCTGCTGATGGGCGGGCGGCGTCCCGGTGTCCAGCGCCCGCTCGCCCGCGTCGGGGAGCACACCGAAGAGATTCTCGCTCGCCTGACCAAAAGCCCCGCACTTTGACCCACATTCCATCGCAGGAGACAAACCATGCATTCCCACCTGACACGCCGCCAGCTTCTGTCCACCGCCTTCGCCGGGATCGCCTCTGGCTCCAGCCTGTTCGCGCACGCCGATGACAAGCAACCCCTGCGCATCATCGTTCCCGCTAGTCCCGGCTCTGGCATCGACACGCACATTCGTGCCGCAGCACCATCCATGACGGCGGTGATGGGTGGGCGTGCGGTCGTGATCGAGAACATCGCAGGCGCTGGCGGCGTCACCGGCACCTCGCAAATCGTCCGCGCACTTCCAGACGGCAATACGCTGGGCTTTGTGTCCAACAACCACGTGGTGAACCCGAGCATCTACAAAAAGATGCCTTTCGACTCGCTCAAAGACATCAGCCCGATCTGCGTCATCGGTTCGACGCCGTTCCTTCTCGTAGTCAACCCGAAGTTCCCGGCCAAGAACCTCAAGGAATTCCAACAGGCGCTCAAGGCCAAGCCCGACACCTATAACTACGCCTCGTCGGGCAACGGAACGATTATCCACATGGCTGCCGCTCAGATTCTTGACGAGCTCGGTGTGCAGGCACGACACATTCCGTACAAGGGCATGGCGCCGATGGTCACCGACATCATCGCCGGCAACTGCGACTTCGGCGTCGTCTCTGTGCCGGTGGCACAGCCCCATGTGAAGAGCGGTGCGCTGCGGGCGCTTGGCACGGCCACCAAGGAGCGATTGGCGTCGCTTCCGGACGTTCCAACCTACGCCGAGCAAGGCTTTCCGAACATCGAGATCAATGGTTGGTTCGCGGTGATCGGACCGGCGAAGATGCCCTCCGCCCAGCTGAACAAAATCCACGGCGAAATCATTGCGACCTTCTCGACACCGCAAACCAAGGAGGCGATGGCTCAGCAACAGAACATCATCAGTCCGATGTCGGTCGCCGACTCCGCGGCTTACTTCGAGAGTGAGATCAACCGCTACGCGCGCCTGGCGAAGAAGGCGAACGTCACGCTTGACTGAGGTGCTCCAGCGCCTTGGAATGCCCCAGGGCACGCTCTGCTGGCCGGCCGTCGGCGGCATCGTGCAGACGCCGCCACAGCCTTGAATCTGACCGGAAATGGGCAACCCATACGTGTCGATGGAGCCCCGCCTTCTCGTCGAACGGGGTTGGCTCTTCGTTGCCATCCACTCGCCATGGTGGCGGTCTGCCCGCTGTCGGCCAACATGTACCTCCCAGTGATGCCAACGCTCCGCGCCGATCCAGATCGGCCGAGCGGCTGAAGCGGGAATCCTCTCGGTCGAGCTTGCGGAGGAAGGAGTCGAGACAACTTCTCTTGAAACTTAATAACAACTTCTCTTGCACGAACGCACGAACAACTGTGCAGTACTGGCGTCAAACGAACAGTGCTATTGCGATAATCTTTCAATCATTCGTATCACTGCCCTCGTCGACTTCGACCGCTGCAGAACAGCGCCTTGTCAAAGGCATGCGAGCCATCGCTGGATCACGGCATCAGAAAATCTGCGCAAGGAGGCGGCTTTGGCGCTGGGCGAGATCGGCGGTGCGGCCGCGCTGTATGCGCTCGAACGTGCAGCGCACGACCCTGATCCGGAGGTGTGCGAGTCAACGCGATTGGCCATCGCCCAGATCGGCTCGGCACATGACCCGGCACATGGCGCCTGAGTCCATCGTCGACTATCGCGCGGCGAGATGCAATGACGATGCCACGCAACCAACCGCCGGGATGCGCGTGACGGACATCCAGCCGGTCGGAACCTACGGCGTGAAGTTCGCGTTCAGCCGTGGGCATGACTGGGAAATTTTTCGTTGGATCTTTCTGAAGTCACTGCTGGAAAAGAACCTCTCCCGCGCATCGGCGGCTGCTGGTCGCGGCTGAAACACTCAACGAAATCCTTGTGGGCGCACCCCTGAGGAAGGCGAAATTCGAGCGGCAGTAGAACCCGGCAAGTGCCGCAGGCTGCGTCTTGTGCGCCGCCGCGCCGCCGCGCCGCTGGCGAACGCGCCATTCCGGCGTGCGCGACGAGTCACATTCGGTGACAATCCGGCACCCCCCAAACCGCCTGTCATGCCGAATTTCCCCGCCTCGTCAACGATCCAGGTCGCCGTCGTCGAAGACGATCCCGAGATCGCCGAGGCGCTGGCGACGGCGATTCGCACCGCCGACGGCCTGCAACTGCACGGCGTTGCCCGCGACGTGCGCGAGGCGCGTGCGATGCTTGGCTTGTCGGCCGCGCAAGTGCTGGTGGTCGACCTCGGCCTGCCCGACGGCTCGGGCGTCGAGGTGATCCGCGCGGCGCAGGTGGCGTGGCCCGACTGCGCCGTGGTGGTTAGCACGTCCTTCGGCGACGAGGCGCATGTGATGCAGAGCCTGGAAGCCGGCGCCACCGGCTATTTGCTCAAAGACAGCTCGCCGCGCCACATCGTCGAAGAGATCCGCGCCGCGCAGGCCGGCGGCAGTCCGATCAACCCGCTCATCGCGCGCCAGCTGCTCACGCGCTTCAAGCAGACGAGCACGCCGGCGAGCCCTTCAGCCGAACTGCCCGCCGCCGGACAGGCGCAGCTTTCGCCGCGCGAGCGGCAAGTGCTTGAGTACATCACCAAGGGCTTCAGCTACGAGGAGATCGCCGGGTTGATGGACGTGACGCGCAACACGGTGCTGAGCTTCGTGCGGCGCATCTACGCCAAGCTCGAAGTGCGCTCGCAGGTCGAAGCCATCCATGAAGCCCGCAGCCAGGGTCTTCTCGCGCGCTAGCCGGCCCTTCGCGGCCTTGCTGCTGCTGGCCGCCGCGTTCCTCGCGGGGCCATCCGATGCAATTGCCCTGCCCGATGCGAACGCGCCGAGCGTCCAGCACTTCACCCAGGCGCGCGTGTTGACACAGCCGATCGCCGCGCCCGCGGGCGATCCGCCGCGGCAGCTCGACGCGGCTGCGCTGACGGGCGATTGGCAGCCGACCGCCCTGCCCTACACTTGGCCGCGTGCCGTCGTGCCGGGAACGCGCGCCGACGCCTGGCTGCGCACCTGGATCGAACTCGACCTGCGCGGCGTGCAGGCAGAGGACGCGTTCTTCTACCTGCCGCGCTGGCAGACCGTCGGCCGCGTCGCGGTCTATGCGGACGAGCAGCTGATCTACAAGTCGGTCGGCGACACGGTATGGAACGGCTTCAACTTTCCGCTCTGGATGCCGGTCGATGGTGACGAAGGCCGCGAAAGCCGCGCGCCCCCGCGCGCCCTGCGCATCCGCATCGACAGTCTCACGAGCGCCGGCGGCGCGGTCTCCACCGCGTGGGTCGGCCCGAAGCCTGCGCTGGAGTCGCGCTTCCAGTGGCGCCGCGCACTGCAGTCGCGCATCTCCGAGGTCATGAGCATCGCGGTGATGGGCCTGGGCTTGTTCGCGTTCTCGGTCTGGCTTCTGCGCCGCCGCGAGAGCATCTATCTGCTGTTCGCGCTCTACACGCTGTTCATGGTGCTGCGCGGGTTGCACTACTACATGGGGCTGGAGCTGCTGCCGATTCCTTCGGCGTGGTTTGGCTGGATCACGGTCAACTCGGTCAACGCGCTGCTCGTGACCTGGTACTTCTTCGTCGCGACGCTGGTGCCGCGCGCGCCGCGCTGGGTGGGGCGCGCGCTATTGGTACTGCTGGCGCTGTCGTGGACGGTGACAATGCCGCTGCTGCAGGTGCTGCCCGGCATGGATTCGCTGGCGCCGCTGTCGTACCTGCTGACCATACTGGCGGGCATCCCGGCCGTGCTGATCATCGCCTGGGCCGCGTGGCGGCAGGGCTCGCGCGAGGGCATTCTGGCCTCGTTGGTCGGCATCATCGACCTGCCAGTGGCGATCCACGACTGGCTGATGCAGAACTACTTCGCGAGTCCGGAGGACATCTATCTCTGGCCGGTTTCGACGACGGCGCGCCTCTTAATGTTCATCTACATCATCCTGCGGCGCTACGTCGGCGCGGTCGACGATGTGGAGCGGGCCAACGCGCATTTGGCCGAACGCCTGCGGGAACGCGAGGCCGAACTGGCCGTCAACTACGCAAAGTTGCGCGAGGTGCAGCAGCGCGAAACGCTGAGCCGCGAACGCCAGCGGCTGATGCAGGACATCCACGACGGCATGGGCTCCCAGTTGATCAGCGCGCTGAAGGTGGCCGAGGCCGGCAAGCTCAGCGAGCCGCAGATGGCACTGGTGCTGCGGGAATGCATCGACGACTTGAAGCTCACGGTCGATTCACTCGAGCCGGTCGAGGCCGACCTGCTGCTGTTGCTCGCGACGCTGCGCTACCGGTTGCTGCCACGGCTGCGCGATTCGAGCCTGCGCTTGCGCTGGGAAGTGGTCGACGTGCCGCCGCTCGACTGGCTCGATCCGCGCAGTGCGCTTCACATCCTGCGCATCCTGCAGGAGGGCATCTCGAACGTGATGCAGCACGCAGGCGCGACCGAACTGCGTGTGACGACAGCGCGGGAGGCGGAAGGCGTGGCCGTGATCCTGCTCGATAACGGCCGCGGCTTCACCGCGAAGCCCGAGGGCGCCGCGGGGCACGGGCTGTCGAACATGGTGCGGCGGGCGCGGGCCATTGGGGGGGAAGTGACTTGGGAAGCGGCAGAAGGCGGGACTCGCTTCAGGCTGTGGCTGCCGTTGAAGGCGCCGCATCCAGGCGTGCCGTTCACCGCCGCGGATTCCGAGCCGGTTTCGTTGGCCCCGCTAGCACCCCCAATCGAGCTCCAGTCGCATGTTGAGCTTAGCTCGCAGGAGGCAACGTCAAGCGAGCATCAATTTCATGGGTCAATGGGTGAAGGTAGCCCACTGCACTAGACACCTTCCCGTTTTTGAACTGATTGCTTGCATAGAAGCTACTGCGGGGCGCCGTTTGTGCCAACTTCGGCAGTCATCCAGGCGGGAATGTCTCGCTGCCCATGAAGCACGCGCCAGACGTCAATGTGATCCCCGCGCTCAACGTAGAAGATCAAATATGGGTAACGCGTCAGCGGCCAGGAACGTAGCCCGGGAAGATTCAGCTCGTGCGCGTAGCGAGTAGCGCCCGTGGCGGGGAAGCGGCCGATGTGGGCATATGCGCGTTCCAACGCGTCAATGAAACCCAGCGCCGCTTGCTCGGCGCCTTCGCCAAGGTAGTAGTCGATAGCCGAGTCGACATCCAGGTTTGCCTGCTGGCGGGCGATGACCGGCTTGGACCTCACTCGCGATCAGTGGATCGCGCGCGAACACGCACGCGCTCGCGCAGGGAGCCGAAATACTGGGCGTCGTTTGGAGCCGCCGGAAGGGAAGCTGCCCCCTCCAGGAGCAGCCCGCGCAACTGCAGCCGATCTGCATCCTTGCGGATCAATTCACGCACGTACTCGCTGCTGGTGCCATAGCCGCGCTGAATCACCTGCTCATCGACGAAAGACTTGAGAGAGTCAGGAAGCGAAATATTCATGGTGCTCATGCGCGTAATCTTAAAAGATTGGCAAAATTTGGCAAACACGAAGGCGTGCCACAAGAGCGTTGCAAGCTCCTGTAGCCCCAGGAACGCTGGCCCTGTGACCGCCAGTGCGTTGGCCCAAGATCGCGTCTCCACTGTCGCAGGACAACAGGTGAGCCAATGCACAGCCGCTCGCAGCCCGACATCAATTTCCTCGGGCAACGCTTCCCGCAACCATTTCCTGAGGCAGGCTTGCACCGGCCCTGTTGTCGACAATCACGGCACAGACATTACAAGCGGCGTTTTCTTCACCGTCCCGTCGCGCTGCGGCACGTTCACCGTCACCTTGACGTCGCCCCTGAAGCCGGCGGGGGGCGTGCCGGTGACGATGCCGGTCCTTGGGTCGAAGCTGAGCCACGCGGGCAGGGGCTTGCCGTCGCTCGTCGTCGCAGTCACTTGCGTGCCGCGGGGCACGCTGCTGGGCACCGGGGCCTGCGCGCTCAGCTTGGCTTGGCCGCTGTTGGTGTTCGACACCACGCTCATGCCGCCGCCCCCGGCGCCGAGGTTCACGCTCTGCTTGCCGGTGCTGTTGTCCACGTCCACATTCATGGTGGCGGAGCCGCTCGCGCCGCTGAGTTGCTTGGTGGTCAGCGTCTTCTCCATTTCCTGCTTCGGTGGCGTCGGCGTCGGCGGCGTCGCCGAAGCTGCACCCGTGCCTGCGGCTGCGCCAGCGCCCGCGGCTGGCGCCGCACCGCCTGCCGGCGCGGCAGCGGCCGGCGGCACGGTGGCCGAGGGGCGCGACCCGCCGATGGTCGGGCCGGTGCTGCTGCCGGCGGGCTTGGCCGCTGCGCTGCCGGTCGTGGGCTGCGTGCTCGTCCAGGGTGTCGCGGCGGGTGAGCTGCTGGCGGGGGTCGTGGTGGCCGTCGTCGTGGCCGTGCCGGCGGTAGCCGGCGTGGTGCCGGCCACCGGGGTCTTCGGCCGCTGGCCCTTCTTCTCCAGTTCCTCGCTCGCGCCGGAGGCCGAGGCCTGGGCGCCGAAGCTCACGCCTTTCGACGTGCTCACCGCCTCCCTGGCGACGAACGCACCGCCGGCGGTCACTGTAGAGGGGCTCGCGCCGCTTGCCTGCGTGCCGGTCATGGTGGTGTCACCGCCCGACTTGAAGGCAACGCCGCCGCCGCTGGAGCTAAAGCTGCCGCCGGTGGCGGTGTCGCGTTCGCCCACCTGCACGCCGACACCACCGGTGCCGGCAGCGCTGCCCTGGTTCACGCGGTAGGTCTTGTTCGAACCCAGGCCGACCTGCTGGATGCCGACGCCGGCCGACACCGAAGCCGCCACCTGGAACGCGTCGATCGACGACTTGTCGCGCGAGGCCTCGATGGCGAGGTTGCCGCCGGCCGCCACGTTCACGTCGCCCTTCGCGCTGACCTGCGGGCCGACCATCGTCATGTCGCCGCCCGATTGCAGGGTCACGCCCTGCCCGCTGCCGATGGTCACCACGCGGTCGCCGCTGCTCGACGTCTGCGATTGCCCGTAGCTCATGCTCGCACTGGCGCTCACCTGGTCTGCTCCCGCCGTGGCCGACACGGCACCGGCGCCGCTGCGGCTGGTGGCGTTGGCGCTGTCGCGTGCCGCATCGAGCGCGAGCGTGCCGCCGACGTTCACGGTCACCGGGCCCGATGCGGAGGCGATCTGCGTGCCTTCCAGCCGCGTGTTGCCCGTGGTGGTGATGCTAACGCCGCCCCCGGCACTGATGGCCCCGGTCACCGCGGTGTTGCGCTTGTCGCTGCCTTCAGCGCGCGAGCCGTACGCGCTCACCGTGCCGGTGTTGTTGACCATGTCGTAGCTGGCCGAGCCGCCGGCCGTGGTCGATTCCGAACCCGACTTGCCGGTGTCCGCCGCGGCCTGGTAGTCGAGCGACCCGGCCGCGATCTTCACGTCCCGGCCCGCGGTGATCTGCGTTGCCTGTAGCGTGGTGCCCTGCTTCGAAGTGCTGGTCATCGTGCCGCCCACGTTGATGGTCGATGCACGCGCCATGGTGCTCGATGCCGACTGGGCTTCCTGCGTCAGGTCGAAGCTCGCGGCAATGCCGGCGCCGACCATGGCGCCTGCGCCCAGCCCCGAGTTGCCCTTGCTGATGGTGTTGGCCGAGCCGGTGTCGCCGTTGCCGGCAGCCGGCGCGGCCGGTGCGCCCGCTGCACCTGCGGCGCCTGCCGCACCTGCGGCCGGCGTGGCGGCAGCGCCCGAACCCGCAGCCGCGCCGGTGCTTGACGCGACCGCTGGCGTGCCGGCGCCCGTCGTGGCCGTGGTACCCGTCGTCCCCGGCTTCGCGCTGGGCGAGGCGGCCGGCGTCTTGGGCGGCACCACCGTGGTGGTGGACTTGCCGGTGTTCGTCAGCCGTGCCTGCGCCTGCGCGTTAGCGCCCGACTCGGCATACATGCCGGTCTTGCTGGTGAAGCTGATCGACTCCGAGCTACGGCGCGCGGTGTCCTGCGCGGCCATGCTGATGATGGTGTCGGCGCTCTGGTCGAGGTTGCCCTTGACGTCGATCTTCGTGCCCACGTCCACGATGGCGCCGCGGGCGTTGCGCGTCAGGTTGCCGCCCGACTCGATGCTCGACACACGCGCCGTGGTGGTGGCCTCTTCGCTCTTCGACAGCGTGGTGGTGGTGTAGGCGCCGACCTCGGCGCTCACGCCCGCGTTGGCCGTGGTGCCGGCCGCGCCGCCGAGCCCGGCCGAGCCGTTGGCCTGCGCGCTCGCGCCGCCGCCAGCACCGGCGTAGTAGCCGGTCGCGAACTGCGTGCTGGTGGTGCTGGTCTCGTGCACGTCGTCGGCCGCCTTGCTCACGATGTTGCCGGCGTTCAGCGTCATGTCGCCGCCCGATTTGATGTTCGAGCCCACCAGGGTGATGGTGTCCCTGACGTTCGCGGTCAGGCCCTTGCCGGCCGTGATGCTGGAGCCCACGTTGGTCACGTCGCGCGTCTTGGTATCGACGATCGACTGCTCCATGAGGCTCACGCGGTTGTCGGTCGAGGCGGCCACGCCGGCACCAGCATCGGCATTGCCGCCGGGCATGCCCTGGCCCACCGCCGACATGCCGGCGCTGGCGTTGGTCGAGCCCTTGTTGGCGGTGCTGGTCATGAGGCCGAGGTTCGTCGTGTCCGTCTGCACGCGCGAGGTCTGCACGTCCTGGCCGGCCAGCACGTCGATCCGATTGGCGTTGATGCCGAGCGCGCCCGCGGTGTCGAGGTCGGAGCCTTTCAGCGTCACCGTGCCGGTGGCGTCGATCTGCGCGTCGCCGCCGAAGCGCAGGTTCGACGCTACGTTGCGCGAGTCGGTGGTGTCCACTGTCCGCACCGTGCGCGACATCAGCGCCACGCCGCCCGAGGCATTGGCGCCGCCCTCGGCCGAAGCGCCGGCTGCCACCTGCGCCGCGCCCTTGCCGGCGCTACTGCCGAACTCCGCGCCAGTGGCGGTGCTGGTGCGGGTGGACGCCTTTTCGGCATTGCCGCCGGCCTGGTTGGAGCCGACGATCTTGCCGAAGCCGGTGGTCACCGTGCGCTTGTGCGTCTCGTCGTAGTCGCGGCCGGCCTGCACGTTCACGTTGGTGGCGGCGATCAGGCCCGAGCCCGCGACGTTCACGTCGGAGCCGCGCACCGTCACGTCCTGGCCGGCCACGATGACTGCATCGCCGCCCACGTTCAATGTGCTGGCATCGTTGCGCACCGACGTGCTCTTCTGGGTGCTCTTCTGCGTGCCGTACACCGAGCCGCCCACGCCGATGCCCGAGCTCGACTTCTTGACGGTGGTCACATTGCTGTTCTCGCGCGAGACGATGCCCACGTTGCCGCCGGCCAAGAGCGCCGCATCGCCGCCCACCTTGACGTCGGTGCCCGCGAAGGTGATGTCCTTGCCGGCCTGCGCCACCAGCGTGCCGCCGGTCGTGAGCTCGGAGCCCACCTGCTTGACGGTCGAGGTGGTGGTGCGCTTGGTGGTGGAGCCGAACAGATTCGACGAGCGGGTGGTCGTGGCGCTGCCGCTCTTGTTCTCGATGGTGTCGAATGTGATACTGCGCCCGGCCACCAGCGTGGCGTCGCCGCCCGCACTCACCACCGCGCCGATGTTGGTGATGTCCTTCTTCGCGCTCAGCAGCAGTGCGCCCGTGGCCTCGATGCCGGCCGTCTTGCCGATCAGCGTGCTGGACGACTTGTTGGTGCCCTGCGCGGTGCTCGTCGTCTGGTTGACGATGCTGCCGCTGCTCGAGCCCAGTGCCACGTTGCCGCCCGCGATGGTGCCCGAGGTGTTGGTGAGGTTGCCCACCGACGCCACCCGCAGGCTGCTGCTGCCGACGATGGTGCCGCCGGTGTTGGTCAGCGACGTGAGGTTCAGGTTGGCGTCCTTGGCCGAGATCACGGTGCCGTTGGTCACCGCGCTCTTCGTGGCCGCCGACAGGTACACCACCGGCGCGAGCACGGTCTTGCCGTTGACCTCGGTCGCCACCATCCACACCACGTCGCTCTTCAGCGAGGCCTGCTGCGCCGGCGTGAGTGCCTGGCCGTAGGTGAGGGCAAGGTCGGTGCTGGCCTGGGCGGCGCTGTCCATCAGGCCCTTCATCTGCGCGCCAGCGTTCTGGTATTCGCCCAGCACGTCGTGGCCGGTCTGGCTGATCAACTGCTGCTTGACCAGGTAGGCCTCGTAGCTGGCATCGCCCAGGCGCATCAGGGTCTGGTCGGAGCTGTAGTCGAGCAGGCTGTCGAGGTAGTCGGAGCCCACGCTGGTCGCCGTGATCTGGTAGTTGGCATTGGTCGCCACCAGGTAGCGGGCGTTTGGCTCAAGCGCGACCACGAAGTAGCCGTTCGGGTTGGTCGGCAGGCTCAGGCGGATGCCGCCGAACGAGAGGCCCGATACGCCATTGGCCGCGTTGGCCGCGAGCGTGGTCGCGTCGATGTTGCGCACCAGCGCGCTGCCGGTGCGGATCTGGCCGCCCTGGAGGCCAGCGCCGCCGCTGCCGACAAAGCCGGTGCCCCCGAGCAGTCCGACGCCCGGGCTCGGCGCCAGCGGGGCCCCGATGGTCGGCTCGAGCGGCGTTGCGCCGGGTCCGGTGGCGGGCGTCACCGCGCCGGGTGCGCCGGCACGCGCAGTCTGCAGGTTGGCGCCGGTCACGCCGTTGTTGACCAGTGCGAAGCTGGCACCGGTCAGGGTGTTGGCGTAGATGCCGCCGGAGCCGCCGCTGCTGGTGGCGCCGGTCTGGGTGCGGCTGGCGATGCGCGCCGCGTCCTGGGTCATCTGGGTGTTCAGGAAGCAATACCGGTTGTCGAGCGCGCAACTGCCCACGTAGTAGCTGCCGCTGAGCGCGTAGTAGGTCGACCGGTAAGTGATGGTCTGCAGCTGCAGGCTGTCGTTGGTGAACACGGCGGCCGGGCTCAGGCCGCTCAGGTTGACCACATTGCCGCTCAACAACCCACCCAGGTTGTAGAAGTTGCCGAAGATCGCATCGAGCCGGCCGCCGGCGGTGATCTGCGCCGGCAGCGTGCCGCCGCCGTTGCGCGACTGTTGCGTCGACCACAGCTGGTTGTAGTCGTAGTAGGGGTTGAGGTTGTCGCTCGTGCGGCCGCTCGTCACCAACGTCGTCGGTTGCAGCGTGGTCGTGGTGACGCGCGTGTCGCCCCCCAGCACCTCGTTGCGAATGGTGTTGGCCTGCACCGCGATGTCGCCCGGCGTGCTGATGGTGCTGTTGTTCACCAGCGTGTTCGCGCGAAGCGAGATGCTGGCGCCGGCATCGATGGTGCCTTGGTAGGCGGTGGTGGTGGCCGCGTTGGTCAGCGTGCCGTTCTGCGCTTCGGCCGTGAGTGCGTCGCCCGCGTACAGCGCGCCCCGGTTCATCAGGTCGCCGGTGCGTGCCGTCACGGTCAGGTTGCCGAGCGCGGCGATGCCGCCCGTGGTGCCGTTGGTGATCGAGGTGGCGCTCACGCGCAGGTTGCTGCCCGAGAACAGCAGGCTGTTGTTGTCGAGCGCGCTGCCCAGCGTGATCTGGCTGTCGGACTGAACGCCGGTCAGCGGCGCGTCCATGCTGGCCATGATTCGGTTGCTCGCGTCGTAGCCCAGCGTGCCCACGTTCAAGGTCATGGCGCCGGCCGACTGCAGCACGGCATTCGTGCCGAGCGCCACCGTGCCGGCGTTGATCGCCAGGCTCCCGGCGACGATGTTCTTGTCGCCGGCCAGCGTCAGCTTCGAGCCGGCGCCGCCAGACATGGCGAACAGGTCGCCGGTGCCCACCGAGCCTTCGAACGCCGCCTCGAAATCGTTGCCGTTGCGCGCGGCCAGCAGGATGCTGCCAGCGCTGTCGATGTCGCCGACTGCGCGGAAACCGTCCACGCCGACGTTGATCTGCAGGCGACTCTTCGCGTCCGACTGAAGTGCCGCGCCGTCGTCGTTCCAGAATCCCCTGGCATTGACGCTCAGGCTGGTGCCCACAGCGGTCGTTGCCAGCGCAATCACCCTGCCGCCCGCCGCATTGAAAAAGGTGTTGGTCGCGTTCAGCGAGCCGCCAGCGCTGCTGGCGCCGTTGAGCTGGATCGTTCCCGCGTTGGTGATGTTGTCGGCGACGATGCCCAGGTTGCCACCGAGCAGCGTGGCGCCGGCCTGGTTCCAGAGGCCCGAGACAACGTTCATGTACAGCGACGAGTCGCCCTGTACCGTGCCGGCGTTGACCAGGCCGAAGCCGTTGGCGTCGGTCGCCCGCACCGTCAGGCGGTCGGCGCGCATCGACGCGCCGGCCTGGTTCTCGACGGTGGCACCGGTGAAGCTCATATCCCCGGTTGACTGCATCGTCGCGCGGTTGGTCAGGCTGCCCAGGAAAATCACGCTGCCGCCGGTGCCGGCCAGCCATCGGCCTTCGTTCAGCAAGGCGCCGGTGCCGTACACATCGGTGCCGATGGCGGTCTGCATCCTGCCGCTTGCCGTGTTGGTCAGGCTGCCGACGCGCATCCTCATCTGGCCGTCGCTCAGCAGGTTGCCGCTGTTGCGCAGCGATGCCGACGCCGATGCGTTCTCTACGGCTTCGATGTCGAGATTGGCGCTGCCGTAGAGCGTGCCGCTGTTGTCCAGCGCACCGGCCAGGCGCAAGGTGGCATTGCCGCCCTGCGCGGCGATCGTGCCCCGGTTGTCCAGGCCCAGGCCCGTGACGGGGTTCGCAGTGCCGGCGATCGACACGTTGGTGCCGAGCATCAGCGCATTGGCCTCGTTGACCACGTCGTACGCACTGTTCACCGACAGCGTGCCGCCGGCCTGCATCGTGGCACCGGCCGTGTTGGTGATGCGGAAGCCGGTGCTGGTCAGGCCGAGGGTGCCGGCCGCGAACATCACCTTGCTGTTGGTGATGCCGGCGCCGCTGATGTCGAGGTCACGCGCGCTCTGCAGCGTGCCGTTGTTGTCGACGAACCCGCCGGCGAATGCCACGGTGTCGTGCGCAGCGCCGGCCGTGGTGGACAGCAGCCACGTGCCGTCGTTGTCGAAGCTGCTGCTCCTCACCGTGCTGCCCTGGGCCGCCTGGATCCAGCCGGTGGCCGCATTGGCCGCGAAGAACGTGTTCGATTGCAGCGCACCTTCGGCCACTAGGTAGCCGGAGTTGCTGAACTGCGTGACCACGCCGCCGTTGAGCCCGCCCACCACCAGGTCCCCGCCGGCGCTGATGGTGCCGGCCCCGCCGAACGCGGCGCCGCTGCCGACGTTGGTGATTGCGTCGCCCGCGTTCAGCGCCACGCTGCCGGCGTTGGCCGATATCGAGCCGTTGTTGGTGAGGCTGGTGGCGGCCGTCAGCGCCATCGGCCCGGCGCCGCTCACCATGTACCCGCTGGCCAGGTTGTCGATGCGCGCGGCCTGCAGGGCGAGCGCCTGCTGGGCGCCAATGTCGCCGCGGTTGGTGAGCGTGCTGCCGGCTGTGAGGCTCGCGCTGCCGCCTTCGGCCAGCACCACGCCAGCGTTGTCGAGCGTGCCGGTGGCGACCAGCGTCAGGGCGCCCGCGCTGTTGCCGATGTAGGCGTCGGTTCGGTTGGCGATGGCCGCGGCCTGTACGTTCAGGGCCTGCCCGCTGCCGACGTAGCCGCTGTTGTCGAGCGTGCCGGCCAGCGTCAGGCCGAGCGGGCCGGCCACCGCCACCACGTTGCCGCTGGCGCGGTTGGTCAGGTCGGTCGCGACCAGGGTATTGGCGTCCCCGGTGGCCTGCATCCAGCCGTTGTTGTCGACCGTGGTGGCGCGTGTGCCGAGGCTGGTGCCGGCGCGCATGACGCGGGTGTTCACGAGGCTGGCCGCCTGCGTGTCGATGGCTTGTCCGGCCAGCACCAGGCCGCTGTTGGTCAAGGCCTGGGTGCCGCCGCCCGCCGCGTCGGCCAGCGTGAGGTTCTGGCCGGCGTTGAGCGTGCCGCTGTTGACGAGCGTCGTCCCCGCGCGCACCGAGAGGTTGCCGGCGTCGGCGCTGACGGCACCGGCGTTGTTGAGGCCACCGAGGGCGTTGATGGCGATGTCGCCGGCCCGGCTCTGTACGCCCTGGTTGGCGCCGGCTTCGATGCGCGTCGTGCCGGTGCTGCTCAACTGCATGGCGCCGCCGGCTGTGACTGCGGCGCTGCCGAGCGCCAGATCGCCCGCGGTGGCACGCGCACTGAGCGCGTTGCCCGCCTGCAGCAAGGTGCCCGCGTTCAGGGCGACGCTGCCACCGCTCACGCCGAGGTTCTGGCCAGCCACCAGCGCGCTGTCGGCCAGCGTCGCGGCACCTGCTTCACTCGCGAGGTTCAGGTCGCGCGCGGCCGTGAGGCTGCTGCCGGCCACGGCGATGGCCGTCGCGCTGTTTATCGCCAGGTCGCGTTGTGCCGAGATGCGGTTGCTCAGTTCGATGCGTCCGGCAGCAGAAAGCGTGAAGTCGTCGGCCGTGGCCGCGGCATCGCCGAGCATGCGCACGCCCACGCCGGCCTCGGTGGCGGTCATGCGGATGCGGTTGGCATACATGCCGCCGAGCGCGCTGCTGTCGACGGCGTAGGTCGGAGCGCTGCCCAGTGCCCCGGCGCTGCCGGTGACAGCGCGGCTGCCGTAGTCCCAGGCATTGGTGCCAGTCGTGATGCCGAGGTCGTTGGCCGAAATGCTGCCGTCGATGCGCACCGAGCGCGCCACCAGGTCGAGCACCTGCTGCGCCGTAGCGTTGAGGCCGTTGCCGTTGACGAGGATGTCGCCCTGCTGCACCGAGAAGCCGCGCAGGCTGCCGTCGGGCCCGAAAGTGGGCAGGCCGGTGGTGAGCGTCACGCGGTCGGTGTTGATGAAGCCGCAGCCCGAGCAGGTGATGCCGTAGGGGTTGGCCAGGATCACGTCGGCACGGCCACCCATCACCTCGGTGAAGCCGGCCAGCGTGCTGCGATTGTTTGACACCACCTCGTTCAGGATGACGCGGGCCGAGGCACCGAGGTTGGGGTTGGCCGCGAGCTGGCCGGCCAGCTGCGATTGCCAGTTGGCCTGCGCCGCGTTGCCGTTGTTGAGCACCAGTCCGGCCGGGTTTACGTTGAACTGCGTGTAGCGGTTGTGCGAGAGGCCGGCCGCGTTGGCCGCCTCGATGTTGACCACCGTCACGCCGTTGGGCGCCACGAAAGCGCGGGCCGCGCCGCCGGAGACGGTGGCAGAGGGCACTGCCTGCGCACTGGCCAGGCCGGCCGGCACCAGCAGGCTTGCGGCCGCCACGTTCAGCACCACGCTGGCGGCGCTCTTGCCCTTGCCGCGCGCGGTTTCGGCTACGGCCACCCAAAGGTTCAGGCTGGTGTTCCAGACGACGCGGTAGATACGGTTCATGGCAACACCTCAGAGGGAATACGAAAGACGCAGGCCGAACTGCGTGGACTCGCGGCGCATGCTCGCGGGCAGGCGCACGGCGCGCGATGCGAACAGGTCGAGGCTGGCGCCGGCAGCCTGCAGGGAAAGGCCGAGCGTCGCGCCCGACATCGAGCCCGACGGCACGCCCGCCGCGCGATTGCTGACACGGCCGATGTCGAAACCCACGTACACGCGGCCCGACAGCGGCGTGCCGCCCAGGCTGTGCTGGAACGGCAGGCTCAGCTCGTTGCGCCACAACGCGCCGCTGTCGCCGCTCAGCGTGTTGAGCAGCGAGCCGCGCACGCTGCCGGGGCCGCCGATGAGGATCTGCTGCGCGCCGTACAGCGTGTCGCGCGAATGCTGGCCGCTGATCTGGCTCGACCAGGCCAGCGTCGTGTCCGCCACGGTGAAGCGGCGGTCGAAGCCGAGGTCGAAGGTGAACTTGTCGAACTGCGCGTGCGGCTGGTCTTTCGCGAGGTCGGCCGGGTCGTTCAGTGCGCCCAGCGCGTTGAGGCCGTGGACCCAGGCGATGCGGCCGTTGACCACGCCGCCGCCGAGCGCGGCGAAGCCGTTCAGGCCAATGTCGGTGGTGGCCAGCTTGCGGCTGGCCACGCCGAGCAGCTCGCCGCCGAGCCAGCTCCGTGTGTCCTGCGTGCCGATGCGCGCGCTGGCGCTGAAGCGGCTGCCCGCGTTGCGGAACAGAACCCGGTCGACCGACAGGCCGACGTTCTCGGTCTGGCCCTCGGACAGGATCGTGTTGCCGCTCGGCTGCGTGATGCGGTTGGCGTACGCGGTGCGGCTCACATCGACGCTCACGGTGTTGAAACCCCAGGGCACCGACGCCATCAGCGCGGTGGCTTGGGAGCGGTGGTTGGCGTCGTGCGGCACCGAGTTGCGCTGCGTCAGCGCGATCAGCTCGTTGAAGCCGAGCACGCTGTCCAGGCTCACCGTGGCTGCCAGACTGGTGCGCCCGGTCGATGGCGTGCCGAGGTTGTCGGCCGTGGTCAGCAGCCGCACCGGACGGCGCGATGCGTTGCGCACCACCACCACGCTGTCGCCCGGCTCCGCGCCGGGCCGGATGTCGAGCTGTGCGTTGTTGGAGCCGAGCCGGTTGAGCTGATCGATCCCTTGCTCCAGGTCGCGCAGGTTCAGCAGGTCGCCGGGCACCGGCGGGAACGCGCCGCGCAGCCACACGCCACCGGGCCGCGTGGCCTCGAGCTCGTACTTCTCGATGCGGCCTTCGACGATGCGGATCGTCAGCGTGCCGGTGCGCAGATCCTGCGCCGGCAGGTAGGCGCGGGTGGTGATGAAGCCGTCGTCGATGTAGCGCTTGGTGATGAGCGCCAAGATGTCCTCGAGCTTCTTTGCGTCGAGGCAGTGGCCGGCGTAGTCGGCGTCGATCTGCGCACGCATGGCAGCGGGCAGTTGCGTCGCGCCCTCGATCGCGATGCGCTGAATGTCGCGGCAGCCGCCGAGGTCGGGTACCTGCACGCGCGGCACCTCGACCTCCGGCGCCACAGACGGGCGCGGCGGTACGGCGTTGCGGGCACGCTCCTGCTCTTCGCGCAGTCGGTCTTCCAGCTGGCGCTGCGTGGTGTCGTTCTGCCGCAGCACCGCACCCGGCCCCGCCTGCGCCGACGCCTGGGACGCCGTCAGCGCCACCAGCAATGAGGCCACGCCCGCGTATACGGCAGAGTGCTGGCGTGCCGTGGCGGACGGGGAAAGGATTCTCATGGTGTTTCGCCGTACCGATAGATGACTGGGCCAGGCACGACACCTTCCAGACCCAGACGGCATAGAGCGCCCAAACTGTTTACTTAAGCGGTAAGTGTGACGATTTGTACATTTGGGGTATGTAGCTATCCGTAGCTACACCACCACGCCGGATCACTCCGATTTCAAGCCCAGTCCGGGTGAACCTGAGCAGCGAACCCGTGCATGCCTGCCGCACCTCGCGCCTCACATGGGGTGGCTGTCTTCGGACCTGCGCTTCGACGCTGAGGCCTCGACCGCGCATATGAATGCCGCACAGCGTCGCCAGCCCATTGCCGAGGGATTCCCCGGCCGCGCCACCCTGGCCCGCCTACGCGCATGGCATGGCGTGGCTGAGTTTTCGGTGCCTGGTTGCAGAGATCTTCAAGATTGGAGGGCGAGGCCATCGCGTTGCTGGTGCTGGGCCAGCCCCTGCTGACATGGCTCACCTAGTCGACCAAGGAATTTAGTTCGCCGCTGCCTTGGATTGATCCATCAAGTCATTTGCATCAAGAGGTTTGTGTAGCTACGTTAACCTAATGCAGGTGCCCTTCGATCCCGTCAAGCGGGCTAAGACGCTCTCTGAACGAGGTCTGGATTTTGCGGATGCCGCTTTGGTGTTCGAGGGTGACACCCTAGAGGTGGAAGACGACCGCAGGGACTATGGCGAAGTTCGCGTCATCTGCTTCGGCCTGCTGGAAGAACGCATGGTGGTTGTCGGCTACACCCCGCGTGGCGCGGATCGCCACATCTTCAGCATGAGGAAAGCCAATGAACGCGAACAAGAGCGGATCGGCCCGCAGCTTGGGCTCTGGTCTGGCAAAGGTGGATGCCCACAAGGTGGGCGCATCGGAATATGACGAGCTGCCGGAACTGACGGACGACATGCTGGTGCGGGCCACGGTAAACCGTGGTGGCCGCCCGCGTTCGACATCGAGCAAGGTGCTGCTCTCGGTCAGGTACTGCCGGGAGGTCGTGGACTTCTTCCGCGCCACTGGCGAGGGCTGGCAGTCCCGCATGGACGGAGCGCTGAAGGAGTACGTCGCGCAACACTCACGTCGATAGAGATTGCGATTGCAGCCCAGTGCAGGCGGCGATCCAAAAGTGCAGTGGCCGAGCCTCCGGCCGATGTGGTAACCATGGCGGGGTTGATAGGCGGATCTCGTCCGGCTACTGGTGTCAATCGGATAGTGCTATTGCGACAATCTTTCAATCATTGTTGGCTTGTTATCGCTTGAAGGAATGCGTCCGGAGGATCACTGGATGCATCAAGCGCGCTGGCTGGGATTGCAGCAACCCCGATGTTTCGACCGCGCTCAATGGTCGTCAGCGAACGGCTCTACTCAACGCCAGTTTCAAGGCTGCCCGCAGTCGATCCACGAGAGGCGGTAGAGGTTCGAAGTCAAGTTCATTCTTCTTGAGGAATCCCTGCCACAACGCCTGACGCGATGGATCATGCGCAAACTCGTCGGTCAGACCGACCGGCACTGCAGCGGGCACGGCCATGGCACGTCTCTCGAAGGTGGCCCTGATTGCCTGCGCCAGCTTCGACATCCAGAGTTTCCCGCTCCAGCAGCACCGAAACGTCGAAGTAGTCCTTCAGGCGACTGTTGGCCATGCCCAGGAGCGCGATCGCGTGGAGCTTCTCTGCGATGACGGTGTATGTTGGATAGGCGCGAAGCCGCGGCGCTGGCATGTCGCCCAGCAGCACGGGATACACCGAATCCACGGGGCCGGGGGTGACGGCATCCCCGAAACCGACGTCGATCTGGGTCTTGCAGCGGGCCTTGGCCAGGTCGCCCGCGATGATGACCCGAACGCCGCCATAGCCTGCTTCCTTACGGATTTCGTCGACGGTGACTGAAGCGGGATCGAACACGATGCCGTCGTTCACCGGCACAGCGGCAATGTCGCGGAAGACCTGCGCGACCGACGCTGGGTCGCTTGCACCAAAGCCAAGTAGGTCGGCGTCACGGGTAGCCCGGTGCGGCATGTCGTACCAGACCGTGAACAGCAACGCGCCTTTGAGAAGAAAGCGATCTGCGTGCTGCGAGCGAGTCAGACGGTACAGGATGCGCTCCAGCGCGAAGCGCACAAGCACCTGATTGAAATCCGCGCCCTGCGCCTTGGCTACGTTCAGGAGGCGGGCGCGGACAGATGCGGCCAGATCGCTCATGCGATGGCCTCCAAATACGGGCGCATCACATTGGCCACACGACAGACCTTGGCATACCGCCAGATTTCATCCATCGTGGCCCGGTTTCCGGCTCGCGCGTCCTTCAGCGCCTCCAGCGCCACGTCCATGCCGATCTTGTTGCGGTGCTTGAAACAATCGGCCACGGTTTTGGCTACGCCGTACACGTGCAGGGTGACGCCGTCTCGCTCGACTGTCTCGACGCCGGCCGTGTAGGCTTCGCCTGCCATCTGAACCATCTTGGTCGGTGGGTAGTCGATCCGGGGCGCATGGCTTCCCCGTGGCATGGCGATCCAGATCTGGCGCGGCAGCTGCGTGGTCAGTTCGTGGAATTGCAAAGCGGTGAGTAGGCAGAACACAGCCTGCGGCACCTTGGTAGCCAGCGCTGCGAGACTTTCGTGTTCCGAGCCCGGATGGCTGGGCAGGCGGTAGAGGCCGCGCGCGACCTTGTAAAGCAGGCCAGCGGCGGTTAGACGCGTCAACACAACCCGCGGCGCACTGATGGCATCTAGATCACTGGCGCGCAGCAATCCCTTCTGGCCGACCAGATCAAGGATTCGCCGGGCGTGGGTATCGGGGAACATGGCCCCAATTTTGTTCCGTTTATTCGTTCAATGCAATATCCTGGCGAAAAATAGGAACATTCCAGCGAAATCTCGGCATGTTGCCGAACGTCCGGAATCAGAACCGGCACGAAGATGCGATTTAATGCGGAACTAGGCTGGCACTGCGCATTCGATACAGCTATCGAGATAATCTTTCGATCATGATGATC
>JBDUCH010000038.1:0-18702 GCA_040003555.1 Variovorax sp.
CGCAATGGATGATCGGGATCGGCGTGCCCCAGTAGCGCTGGCGGCTCACGCCCCAATCGCGCAGGCGCCAGGTGACCTGCTTGTCGCCCAGCCCCTTGAGTTGCAGCGCATGGGCCACCGCGTTCACGGCTTCCTGGTGGCGCATGCCGCTGAACACGTCGGAATTGATGGTCACGCTGCGCCCGGACTCGTCTTTCAGGCCGTACCAGTCCTGCCACTTGTGATAGTCGAAGCGCGGCGCATCGTCGACCAGCACCACCTGGATGATCTCGATGCCGTACTTGTTGGCGAATGCGAAGTCGCGCTCGTCGTGCGCCGGCACGCCCATCACCGCGCCGTCGCCGTAACCGATCAGCACGTAGTTGCCGACCCAGACCGGGATCGGCTCGTCGGTGATCGGGTGCTGCACGAACAGGCCGGTGGGCACCCCCTTTTTTTCCTGCGTGGCGAGCTCGGCCTCGGTGGTGCCACCGCTCTTGCACTCTTCGATGAAGGCTGCGACCTTGCGGTTGCTCCGCGCGGCGTGCACGGCGAGCGCATGCTCGGGCGCGACGGCGCAGAAGGTGACGCCCATGATCGTGTCGGCGCGCGTGGTGAACACGTACATGCGGCCGTCCTGGATCAGGGCGCCGCTGGCGTCCTTGATGTCGTGCGGAAAAGCGAAGCGCACGCCGCTCGATTTGCCGATCCAGTTCTCCTGCATCAGCTTCACGCGCTCGGGCCAGCCCGGCAGCCTGTGCTGGGTGTGATCAAGCAGTTCTTCGGCGTAGTCGCTGATCTTGAGGTAGTAGCCGGGAATCTCGCGCCGCTCGACGGTGGCGCCGGTGCGCCAGCCCTTGCCGTCGATCACCTGCTCGTTGGCCAGCACGGTCAGGTCGACCGGATCCCAGTTGACGACCTGGGTCTTGCGGTAGGCGATGCCCTTTTCGAGCATCTTCAGGAACAGCCACTGGTTCCACTTGTAGTAAGCCGGGTCGCAGGTGGCGATCTCGCGGCTCCAGTCGATCGCCAGGCCCATGGCCTGCAACTGGCCCTTCATGGTGGCGATGTTCTCGTACGTCCACTTGGCCGGCGGCACGCCGTTCTTGAGCGCTGCGTTTTCGGCCGGCAGGCCGAAGGCGTCCCATCCCATCGGCATCAACACGTTGTAGCCGCTCATGCGCAGGTAGCGCGTGAGCATGTCGTTGATGGTGTAGTTGCGCACATGGCCCATGTGCAGCCGGCCGCTGGGGTAGGGCAGCATCGAGCAGGCGTAGTACTTCTTCCTGCCCGCGTCTTCAGTCACGCGATAGGCGTCTGCGGCACGCCAGTCGGCCTGGGCGGCCGACTCGACGTCGCTGGGGGTGTAGCTGGGGTTCATGGCGTTCGCAAAGGCCCGCGCCGGGTGGCCGGGGAGGGAGGATTATCGCGGCTGGACGCGCTCCATCGGGTTAGGCTTGGTTTTCGCGTGCCATCATGGGAGCTTCCCTCCCCATGATTGCGGACGTTTCTGCCGAGCCTGCCCATGTCAACGCTGCCCGACTCCGAAATCCAGGCGCTGATGCGCGCCGAACATGGCGACCCCTTTGCCGTACTGGGGCCGCACGAGACCGCGCACGGCCTCGAGGTGCGGGTACTGCTGCCGGGCGCACTGGCTGTGGCGGTGATGCATGGAGGCTCGGGCTGGCCGCTGGCCATCCTGGAACGCGTGCCGGGCACCGACCTGTTCGCCGGCCTGGTGCCCGAAAAGCCGGCGCGCCTGGGCTACCGGCTGCGCGTCGACTGGGAGCATCACAGCTCCGAGATCGACGACCCCTACCGCTTCCCGCCCGTGCTCGGCGAGATGGACGTCTGGCTGCTGGCCGAGGGCACCCATCTGCGGCCCTTCGAGCAGCTCGGCGCGCATCTGCGCGAGATCGACCACGTGCGGGGCGTGGCCTTCGCGGTCTGGGCGCCGAACGCGCGGCGCGTATCGGTGGTCGGCGACTTCAACAACTGGGACGGTCGGCGCCACATGATGCGGCTGCGGCGCGAATGCGGCGTGTGGGAGATCTTTGCCCCGCACCTGGCGCCGGGCGACCTCTACCAGTTCGAGATCCTCTCGGCGCAAGGCGAGGTGCTGCGCAAGTCCGACCCGTTCGGCTTCTCGGCGCAGCTGCGGCCCGCGACGGCGAACGTGGTGCAGCCGCTGCCGGCCATGGCATCCGTGCCGCTGGACAGGGCGGCGGCCAACAGCCGCCACGCGCCGCTCAGCATCTATGAGGTGCATCTCGGCTCCTGGCGCCGCAAGAACCATGGGCACGACTGGCTCGACTACCGCGAACTGGCCGACACGCTGGTGCCCTACGCGCGCGACATGGGCTTCACCCACATCGAGCTGCTGCCGGTGAGCGAGCACCCGTTCGACGGCTCCTGGGGCTACCAGCCGGTGGGCATGTATGCGCCGACCTCGCGCTTCGGCACGCCGGGCGACTTCCGCCACTTCGTCGAGACCGCGCACGCGGCTGGGCTCGGCGTGATCCTCGACTGGGTGCCGGCGCACTTTCCGACCGATGCGCACGGGCTCGGCCAGTTCGACGGCACCGCGCTGTACGAGTACGCCGATCCGCGCGAGGGCTTCCACAACGACTGGCAGACGCTGATCTTCAACTACGCCCGGGTCGAGGTGCGCAACTACCTGGTCGGCAACGCGCTCTACTGGCTGGAGCGCTATGGCATCGACGGCCTGCGCGTGGATGCCGTCGCCTCGATGCTCTACCGCGACTACAGCCGCGAGCCCGGGGAATGGGTGCCCAATGCGCAGGGCGGGCGCGAGAACCTCGAAGCGATCGACTTCCTGCGCCGCATGAACCGCGTGGTCGGCGTCGAGCGGCCCGGCGCGATGACGATTGCCGAAGAGTCGACCAGCTTCCCCGGCGTGACGAGGCCGCCCGAGGACGGTGGCCTCGGGTTCCACTACAAATGGAACATGGGCTGGATGAACGACACGCTGGCCTACGCCGGCATCGACCCCCTGCACCGCAAGCACCATCACCAGAAGATCACATTCGGCCTGATGTACGCGCACAGCGAGAACTTCGTGCTTCCGTTCTCGCACGACGAGGTGGTGCACGGCAAGGGCTCGATGATCGGCCGCATGCCCGGCGACGAGTGGCAGAAGTTCGCCGGCCTGCGCAACCTGTACGGCTACATGTGGGCCTACCCCGGCAAGAAGCTGCTGTTCATGGGCGGCGAGTTCGCCCAGGTCGCCGAATGGAATGCCGACCGCAGCCTCGACTGGCACCTGCTGGCCCACGCGCCGCACCAGGGCATGCGCCGCCTGGTGCGCGACCTCAACAATGTGTATCGCCATTTCCCGGCGCTGCACGAGCTCGACTGCGAAGGTGCGGGCTTCGAGTGGATCGTGCATGACGACGTGAACCAGTCGGTGTTCGCCTTCATCCGCCGGGCCCGCGACGGATCGTTCGTGGTCGCGGTGTGCAACTTCACACCGATGGTGCGGCACGGCTACCGGCTCGGCGTGCCGGTCGCGGGGGCCTATCGGGAGATCATCAACACCGACAACGACGTCTATGGCGGCAGCGGCGTCGCCAATGGCGTGGTCGCGACCGAAGGTATCGCCCACCATGGGCAGCCGCAATCGGTGGTCATCAACGTGCCGCCGTTGGGGACGGTGATGTGGGTGCTGGCCTGAAACAACCCATGTCCCTCAGACCCGGTTGGCCCGGCCCCCTGGGCGCCACCCCCGGCCCCGACGGCACCAATTTCGCGCTGGTTGCACCGAACGCCACAGCGGTCGAGCTGTGCCTGTTCGACCGCACCGGCCAAAACGAGCAACAGCGCCTGAAACTGCCCGCCTGCACCGACGGCGTCTGGCACGGCCAGTTGCCGAACGGGCGGCCCGGCCTGGTGTACGGCTACCGCGTGCACGGCCCCTGGGCGCCGCACGACGGCCATCGGTACAACCCGGCCAAGCTGGTGCTCGACCCCTATGCGCGCGAGATCGTTGGACGGTACGACGGCAGCGACCTCTTTCAGGGTCATGACCCCAAGCAACCCGACCGACCCGACCCGCGCAACAACGGCGCGGTGGCGCTCAAGGCCCGCGTAGCCGCGGCGCTGCCGCCCATGGCGCCTTTGCGCACGCGCATCGCCCCCCGCGATCGGGTGCTCTACGAGCTGCATGTGCGCGGCCAGACCCGGCTGCATCCCGCGGTGCCGCCCGAACTGCAAGGCAGCTTCGCCGGTCTCGCCGAACCGGCCGTGCTCGACCACCTGCAGAGCCTTGGCGTCACCACACTGAGCCTGCTGCCGGTGCAGCACCGTGCCGACGAAGAGCGGCTGCTGAAGATGGGCCTCTCCAACTACTGGGGTTACACCACCATCGGCTGGTTCGCACCCGAGGCGCGCTACTGGAGCGGCCGGCCCGGTACCACGCCCGCCGGCGAATTCCGCGCGATGGCCGATGCGATCCACGCGCGCGGCATGGAGCTCGTGATCGACGTGGTCTACAACCACAGCGCCGAAACCGACGAGTTCGGCCCTACGCTCTCGATGCGCGGAATCGACAACGCGCTCTACTACCACCTGCGACCCGACGACCGCGCCCTGTATGAAAACTGGACGGGTTGCGGCAACTGCCTCGACTTCAGCCAGCCGCGCGTGGTGCAGCTTGCGATGGACAGCCTGCGCCACTGGGTCACCGCGCTCGGCGTCGACGGCTTCCGCTTCGACCTGGCGACCGTGCTGGCGCGCCGGCAGGGCGGTGCATTCGACCCGCGCGCGCCGTTTTTCGCGGCGGCGGCTCAAGACCCTGTGCTGGCCAACGCGCTCTGGATCGCCGAGCCCTGGGACATTGGCATGGGTGGCTACCGGGTCGGCGAGTTTCCGCCGGGCTGGCTCGAATGGAACGACCGCTACCGCGACACGCTGCGCGCGTTCTGGCTACAGCATGACGGCGTCGACCGCGGCGAATTCGCGCGGCGTTTCACCGCCTCGAGCGACCGCTTTCAGCGCGATGGCCGGGCGCCGACCGCGAGCGTCAATTTCATCACCGCCCACGACGGCTTCACCCTGCGCGACCTGGTCTCGTACGACGACAAGCACAACGAGGCCAACGGCGAGCACAACCGGGACGGCACCAGCCGGAATTTCAGCCGCAACTGCGGCGCAGAGGGCGAGACCGGCGACGCCGGCGTGCTGGCCGAGCGCGGCAAGCTGCAGCGCGCGCTGCTGGCCACGCTGCTGCTCTCGCAAGGCACGCCCATGCTGCTGGCCGGCAACGAGATCGGCCAGACCCAGCAGGGCAACAACAACGCCTATTGCCAGGACGGCCCGCTGACCTGGCTTGACTGGCCGCAGGCCGATGGCACCCTTGTCGACTTCGTCCGGCGCGTGCTGGCGCTGCGGCGCGAGGCCGAACCACTGCGCAGCGGGCACTGGTGGCCGGCGGCGCCGGCCGCGGGCAATCCGGTGCTGCGCTGGCGCACGCCCGATGGCCGCGACCTGAGCCCCGACGACTGGCAGCGCGGCGACAGCCGGGCGCTCGCGATCCTGTTCGAAGCCCCTGCGCCAGCGCCGGGCTGGCTGGTGCTGGTCAACGCCCAGCCCGAGCCGGTGCGCTTCGTGCTGCCGCCGGGCGAATGGACGCGCCGGCTCGCGAGCGACAGCGTCGATCCGTCGCCCTGCCCCCTGGGCGACGAGGCGATCGTGCCGGCGTCGAGCCTGTGGGTCGCAAGAACGTAGCAGCCAACGGGCTCGGCCGGTGCTACGCTGCCCAACCGTTTCAGAAAAACCAACGACCGGGAGACAACCCCATGAACCCACCGACCCCGCAACCCGCGCTGCAGGCGCATCAACTGGTTCGCCGCACCATCGCGCTGGTGCTGGCCGGCGGCCGCGGCTCGCGCCTGAAGCAGTTGACCGACCGCCGCGCCAAACCGGCCGTGTACTTCGGCGGCAAGTTCCGCATCATCGACTTCGCGCTGTCGAACTGCCTGAACTCGGGCATCCGCCGCATGGCGGTGGTCACACAGTACAAGTCGCACTCGCTGATGCGGCATCTGCAGCGCGGCTGGAGCTTTCTGCGCGCCGAACTCAACGAGATGGTGGACGTGCTGCCGGCGCAACAGCGCGTCGGCGACGAGCACTGGTACCGCGGCACGGCCGATGCGGTCTACCAGAACCTCGACATCATCCAGACCCGCTCGACCCCGCACGACTACGTGGTGGTGCTGGCCGGCGATCACATCTACAAGATGGACTACTCGATCATGGTCAAGGACCATGCCGAGCGCGGTCTCGGCTGCACGGTGGGCTGCATCGAGGTTCCGCGCATGGAAGCCACGGCTTTCGGCGTGATGGATGTCGATGCCGACCGCCGTGTCACCGCGTTCCTCGAAAAGCCGGCCGATCCGCCCTCGATGCCGGGCAAGCCCGACGTGGCACTGGCCAGCATGGGCATCTACGTGTTCGACTCCGAATACCTCTACCAGCTGCTCGAGGAAGACAGCCAGAACCCCGACTCCGACCACGACTTCGGCAAGGACATCATTCCGCGGGCCGTGGCTGCGGGCCGTGCGCTGGCGCATCCGTTCGGCATGTCCTGCGTCACGCGCGCCTCGCGCGGCGGCGACAGCCCGATCTACTGGCGCGATGTGGGCACGATTGATGCGTTCTGGGCGGCCAACCTCGATCTGGCCTCGATCACCCCCGAACTCGACATCTATGACACCGACTGGCCCATCTGGACCTACCAGCGGCAACTGCCGCCCGCCAAGTTCGTGTTCGGCCGCGACGGCAAGCCCGGCATCACCTACAACACCATCGTTTCGGGCGGCTGCATCGTGTCAGGTTCCAGCGTGAGCGATTCGGTGCTGTTCTCGGGCGTGCGCGTGCACTCGTTCTGCCAGATCACCCAGGCCGTGCTGTTGCCCGACGTCGAAGTCGGCCGCGGGTGCCGGCTGCACAAGGTGGTGATCGACCGCGGCTGCGTGCTGCCCGACGAAACCGTGATCGGCGAAGACGCCGCTGCCGATGCGGCCCGCTTCGAGCGCACCGAGGGCGGCGTGGTGCTGGTGACGCGCGACATGCTGAAACGGCTCGCCGCCTGAGTTGCTGCACCTGATGCGAATTCTCCAGGTCAGCGCCGAAATCTTCCCCCTCCTCAAAACCGGCGGCCTGGCCGACATCGCCGGCGCGCTGCCGCAGGCGCTGACCGCCGCCGGGCAGGACGTGCGCGTGCTGCTGCCGGGCTTTCCGCAGATCGTCGCGGGCGTGGCGGGTCTGGCGCCCGTGGCCGAGCTGCGGGCGCCCTGGGGCGAAAGCGTCCGCCTTCTGAAGGGCGCCATCGCAGCCGCTGGCGCGGCCGATGTGCCGGCCTATGTGATCGACGCACCGGGCCTGTACGACCGCCCGGGCAATCCCTACGAAGACGCCAACCGCCAGCCCTACGGCGACAGCCACAGGCGCTTTGCCCTGCTGGGCTGGGCCGCTGCCCGGCTGGCGCAGGGGCTCGACCCCGACTGGCAGCCCGAGCTCGTGCACGCGCACGACTGGCATGCGGGGCTCGCGCCGGCCTACCTGGCCTTTGCCGACTGGCGCGGCCGGCCGCGCGTTCGCAGCGTGTTCACCATCCACAACCTGGCCTACCAAGGCTTGTTCGCGCCCTGGAACTTCACCGAACTCGGCCTGCCGGGCGAGGCGTTCCAGCTCAACGGGCTCGAATACCACGGCCAAGTCTCTTTCATGAAGGCCGGCCTCTATTTCTCCGACCGGCTCAGCACCGTGAGCCCGACCTATGCGCGGGAGATCCAGACGCCGGAGCAGGGCTTCGGCCTCGACGGGCTGCTGCGCGGGCGCAGCGGCGTGCTGACCGGCATCCTCAACGCGGTCGACGACACGATCTGGAATCCCGCCAACGACCCGCTGCTCGCGGTCGGCTACGACGTGCGGCGCCCCGGCGGCAAGGCCAGCTGCAAGGCCGCGCTGCAACAGGCGCTGGGCCTGGCCGTGGCGCCCGACGCGCCGGTGTTCACCATCGTGAGCCGGCTCACCGAGCAGAAAGGCCTGCCGCTGGTGCTCGACGGACTCGACACGCTGGTGGCCCGGGGCGGCCAACTCGCGCTGCTCGGCAGCGGTGACGGCTGGATGGAAGACGCTTTCCGCCAGCGCGCTGCCACGGCACCCGAATCGGTCAGCGTCACCATCGGCTACAACGAGCCGCTCGCGCACCAGCTTTTCGCGGGCAGCGACGTGACGCTGGTGCCCTCGCTGTTCGAGCCCTGCGGGTTGACCCAGATGTACGGGCTGCGCTATGGCAGCCTGCCGCTTGTGCACCGCGTCGGCGGCCTGGCCGACACGGTGGTCGACTGCACGCTCGAGGACATGGCCGACGGCGTTGCCACCGGTTTCACTTTTGACGAATTCAGCGACGCCGGCTACCGCCGGGCGTTGCGCCGCGCCTTTGCGCTCCATGCCCGTCCGGCCGACTGGCGCCGCGTGCGCGCCACCGGCATGCGCCGTCCGGCCGATTGGGGCACGGCGGCGGCCGCCTACATCGAGATGTACCAGCAGGCCCTGCGCTGAAACGAGCCGGCCCCGCTCTTGCTTGCAAGATTAATTGAAACAGATCCGACTTGGAACTTATCGCATGACGATCGAAGAATTTGCCTATGACCACCCCGACCGCGACGTTGCGGCCTTCAAACGCGCGGTTGCCAACAAGCTGATCTACATGGTCGGCAAGGATCCGGTCGCCGCCAGCCAGGACGACTGGCTGCACGCCACCGCGGCGGCTGTGCGCGACCAGCTGGTGGAGCGGTGGATGACCACCACGCGCGCCAACTACAAGCAGGATCTGAAGCGCGTCTACTACCTCTCGATGGAGTTCCTGATCGGGCGCACCTTCACCAACGCCCTGCTCGCGCTCGAGCTGCAGGACACGGTGAAGCAGGCGCTGGCCGACTTCGGCGTCGACATCGAGGCCCTGACCGAGCGCGAGCCCGACGCCGCGCTCGGCAACGGCGGCCTGGGTCGGCTGGCCGCCTGCTTTCTCGATTCGATGGCCACGCTCGGCCTGCCGGGCATGGGCTACGGCATCCGCTACGAATACGGTATGTTCCGCCAGCGCATCGTCGACGGCCAACAGGTCGAGACGCCCGACTACTGGCTCACGCGCGGCAACCCGTGGGAGTTCCAGCGGCCCGAGGTGAACTTCCGGGTGCGCTTCGGCGGCCATGTTCAGAAACGCGAAGGCAAGGGCGAGCCCTACGGCGCCGCCCATTGGGTCGACACGCACGATGTGCTCGCGGTCGCCTACGACACCATCATTCCGGGCTACGGCACCCAGGCCACCAACACGCTGCGCCTCTGGTCGGCGCGCGCCACCGAAGAGATCGATCTGTCGGCCTTCAACCGCGGCAACTACATGGCGGCGGTCGAGAGCAAGAACCACTCCGAAAACGTCTCACGTGTGCTCTACCCCGACGACTCCACGCCCTCGGGGCGCGAACTGCGGCTGCACCAGGAGTACTTCTTCTGCAGCGCCAGCATGCAGGATCTGCTGCGCCGCTACCTGCGCACCCACGCCAACTTCGACAGCCTGCCCGACAAGGTCAGCATCCACCTGAACGACACGCACCCGGTGCTGGCGGTGCCCGAGCTGATGCGCCTGCTGCTCGACGAGCACAACGTGCCATGGGATACGGCCTGGGCCCACACGCAAAAGGTGTTCAGCTACACCAACCACACGCTGATGCACGAGGCGCTGGAGACCTGGCCGGTCGAGATGATGGGCCGCATCCTGCCGCGCCATCTGCAGATCATCTACGACCTGAACTCGCGCTTTCTCGGCACCGTGGCGCAAAAGCTGGGCTCCGACCCCGAACTAATGCGCCGGCTCTCGCTGGTCGACGAATCCGGCGAGCGGCGCGTGCGCATGGCGTATGTGGCCGTGCTCGCGAGCCACTCGATCAACGGCGTGTCGGGCCTGCACTCCGAGCTGATGAAGCAGTCGATCTTTGCCGACTTCAACAAGATCTTCCCCGAGCGCTTCAACAACAAGACCAACGGCGTGACGCCGCGGCGCTGGCTGGCGCAAGCCAATCCGCCGCTCGCCAGCCTGCTCGACGCGCGAATCGGCCGCGGCTGGCGGCGCGATCTGAACCAGCTGCAGGCACTCAAGCCGATGGCCGAGCAACCCCCGTTCGCCCGCGCGTTCCGCCATGCCAAGCGCGAGAACAAGCTGCGCCTGGCCAACTGGGTCGAACAGCACATGGGCGTGGTGCTCGACACCGACGCCATGTTCGACGTGCAGGTCAAGCGCATTCACGAGTACAAGCGCCAGTTGCTCAACGTGCTGCACGTCGTTACGCGCTACCACCGCATCCTCGACGAACCCAATGCACCGCACGTGCCGCGCGTGGTCGTGTTCGCCGGCAAGGCGGCCTCGGCCTACGTGATGGCCAAGCTCGTGATCCGCCTGATCAACGACGTGGCCGCGGTCATCAACAACGACGAGCGCATCGGCAAGCTGCTGAAGGTGGTGTTCCTGCCGAACTACAGCGTGAGCCTGGCCGAGATCATCATGCCGGCCGCGGATCTGAGCGAGCAGATCTCCACCGCTGGTACAGAAGCATCCGGCACCGGCAACATGAAGTTCGCCCTCAACGGCGCGCTCACCATCGGCACGCTGGACGGCGCCAATGTCGAGATGCTGCAGAACGTCGGCGACGAGAACATCTTCATCTTCGGCAACACCACGCCCGAAGTGGCCGAGCTCCGCGCCAATGGCTATCAGCCGCGCGACTACTACGACAACGACCTGGAACTGCGGCGGGTGCTCGACGCGATTCGCGACGGCGAGTTCTCCCACGGCGAACCGGCCCGCTACCAGCCGATCTTCGACACGCTGGTGAACTGGGGCGACCACTATCTGCTGCTGGCCGACTACGCGAGCTACATCCAGACACAAGAAAAGGTCGATGCGCTGTATCGCGACGCCGACGCCTGGACGCGCAAGGCGATCCTCAATGTGGCGGGAATGGGCGCGTTTTCATCGGATCGAACCATTGCCGAATATGCCCATGAGATCTGGCATACGAAACCTGTGCTGCTGAGCTGAGCGGAGGTTGAGCGGGCGGACTGCTAGCGAGCCGATGGCGGCTCGGTCACGAAGCCGATGCGGCTCAGCCCTGCCTTGTTGGCGATGCCCATGAGCTCGACCACCTTGCCGTAAGGCACGGTCTGGTCGGCGCGCAGTTGCACTTCGGTCTCACGGTTGTCGGTGGCGGCCTGCTTCAGTCTCTCGGCCAGTTGCGTGTTGTCGACCGGCTGGTCGTTCAGGTAGACGATGCCCTTGGCATCCACCGCCAGGCTCACGAAGCGCGGCACCTCGTTCGGTTGGCCGGCATCGGTCTGCGGCAGGTCGAGCCGGATCGAGCTGGCCAGCAACGGCGCGGTGATGATGAAGATCACCAGCAGCACCAGCATCACGTCCACCAGCGGCGTCACGTTGATGTCCGACAGCGGTCGCTGGCCGCCGGCGCCGGTGGCTCGGCCTCCGCTGCTGCCGCTGCTGCCGAGGGCGCTGCGACCGAAGGCCATGTCAGGCTTGCACGGGCATCGGCCGGGCCGGCGGCAACGGCGCCGCAGCCGCAGGCTCGCCGAACACGCCCAGCAGGTCGTGCGCGAAGCCTTCGAGTTCGGCCTCGATGCGGCCGATCACGCGGCCGAACCAGTTGTAGGCCAGCACCGCGGGAATCGCGACTGCGAGGCCGGCGGCGGTCATCACCAGCGCCTCGCCGACCGGGCCGGCCACCTTGTCGATGGTGAAGGCGCCGGCCTGGGCGATGCCGGTGAGCGCGCGATAGATGCCCCAGACGGTGCCGAGCAAGCCGACAAAAGGCGCCGTGGCACCGACGGTCGCCAGCAGGATCTGGCCGGCCGAGACGCGGCGCAATGCGCCATGCAACGCCTCACGCAGCGCGCGCGTCAGGCGCTGGCTGCGATCGCCGGCGCCGCCCAGGGTGGTGTTGCCGCGGTCGGGCGCCACGTTCTTGAGAGCACCCACTGCAGGCAGGACGAGCGCTGCATGGTCAAACGCCTTGAGCTTTTGTTCGGCCTCGGCCAGTGTCGGCGACTGCCAGAACGCTGCGATGCTGCGCAACACGTTGCGCGTGCCGCCGCGCAGGAGCCAGGCCTTCCAGAGAATGACGACCCAGCTCCCGATCGACATCGCGAGCAGCAGCGCCGCGACGCTTCGGCTGACCGAGTCGCCTTGCGTCAGCAGTTCGAGGACGCTCATCGCAAGCCGGGGTCAGCGCAGTCCGAGCACGTCGAACATGTCGAACAGGCCCGACCTCTGGCCGGCCAGGAAGCGCGCGGCGCGCAGGCTGCCCTGCGCATAGGTCGCGCGGCTCGACGACTTGTGGGTGATCTCTATGCGCTCGCCGATGCCGGCGAACAACACGGTGTGGTCGCCCACGATGTCGCCGCCGCGGATGGCGGCAAAGCCGATGGTCGAGGGATCGCGCTCGCCCGTGATGCCTTCGCGAGCGTAGACGGCGCAGTCCTTCAGGTCGCGGCCCAGCGCGTCGGCAATGACTTCGCCCATCTTGAGCGCAGTGCCCGAAGGGGCGTCGACCTTGTGCCGATGGTGCGCCTCGATGATCTCGATGTCGTAGCCGGTCGAGAGCGCTTTGGCCGCCATCTCGAGCAGCTTGAAGGTCACATTGACGCCCACGCTCATGTTGGGCGCCATCATGATCGCGATGTCTTTGGCAAAGCCGGCGACCTCGGTTTTCTGCGCGTCGCTGAAACCGGTGGTACCTATCACGGCCTGCACGCCGAGTTCGCGGCACACCGCCAGGTGCGCCAGCGTGCCTTCGGGCCGCGTGAAGTCGATCAGCACTTGGGCGTTCTTCAGGCCTTCGCGCAGATCGGCAGTGATCGGCACGCCGGTGTCGGCTCCGAGAAAAGCGCCGGCGTCGGTGCCGAGGGCCGGGCTGCCGGCCACATCGAGCGCGCCGGCCAGTTCGCAGCCGTCGGCGGCACGCACCGCTTCGATCAGCATGCGGCCCATGCGGCCGGACGCGCCGGCGATCGCGATGCGGCGCATGTCAGCGTGCCGTCGATTCGAGCGGCGGGTAGCTCGGCGGCAGCGGCGCGAGCTGGGCGGCCGAACTGTCAGCCTTGGCAGGCTCGACGGGTTTGATCTTTTTCAGTTGCTCTTCGGAGACCTGCAGCTCCGGCACCTTGCCGCTCTTCTTGCGCGTATCGAGTTGCGCGACGAATTCTTCTTCGCTCGGCATCGGGTCGCCCTCGAAGCGCTCCAGCAGCTCGCCGTTGAAGTACAGCGTCAGGTGGCGCTGCTGCGGCTCGACGCCCTGGCGCCGGATCGTGAACACGTAGTCCCAGCGATTTGAATGGAACACGTCGGTCAACAGCGAGGTACCGAGGATCTCGCGCACCTGCTGGCGCGACATGCCGGGCTTGAGTGCGTCGACCTGCTGCTTGGACACGAAATTGCCCTGCACCACTTCCACCTTGTAGGGCGTGATGGAGGTGAGCGCACCGCGGGTGCCCTCGGTGAAGCTGCTGCAGGCGCCCAGGCACAGGCACACCGCCAGCGCGGCAGCCAGCGAGCCGGATCGGCGTTGGGGAATCACAGGCATGGGGAGAAAGAGGGTAGCGATATGATCGACCCATTGTAGCGGCTGGCCCTCGGTGAACCTGACCCGCGCGGCCGGCGGAGAAACCACCATGGCCAATATCGAAGAACTCAAGAACACCGGCCTGAAGGCCACCTTGCCGCGCCTGAAGATCCTCGAGATCTTCCAGACCGGCGGCCTGCGGCACATGACTGCCGAAGACGTGTTCCGCGTGCTGCTGAACGAGCATTCGGACATCGGGCTGGCCACGGTCTACCGCGTGCTGACGCAATTCGAACAGGCCGGCATTCTTGAGCGCAGCCACTTCGAAAGCGGCAAAGCGGTCTACGAGCTCAACGAAGGCAAGCACCACGACCACCTGATCTGCACCTCGTGCGGCAAGGTCGAGGAGTTTTACGACGCCGAGATCGAGCGGCGCCAGCAGATGATCGCCAAGGACAAGGGCTGGATCCTGCAGGATCACGCGATGTCGCTCTACGGGCTCTGCGGCGACTGCGCAAGCCGACGCTGATCAGTCTTCGCGGTTGCTTTCCATGGCCTTGTGGTGGCGGGCCACGAAGTCGGCATAGGTGTCGATGCCGCGCAACTGCAGGATCGAGTTGCGCACCGCCGCCTCCACCAGCACCGCGATATTGCGGCCAGCCACCACCTGGATGATGACCTTGCGCACCGGGATGCCGAGCACGTCCTGCGTCAGCGGCTCGGACGGCATGCGCTCATAGTCGCGCTCGAAGCTGTCGCGCCGCACCAGGTGCACGATCAGCTTGAGGCGCATCTTCCGGCGCACCGCCGTCTCGCCGAAGATTGCGCGAATGTCGAGCAGGCCGATGCCGCGCACTTCCAGCAGGTTCTGCAGCAGATCGGGGCAACGGCCCTCGATGGTGTTCTGGTTGATGCGGAACAGGTCGACCGCATCGTCGGCCACCAGGCCATGGCCGCGCGAGATGAGCTCGAGGCCCAGTTCGCTTTTGCCGAGCCCCGACTCGCCCGTGATCATCACGCCCATGCCCAGAATGTCCATGAACACCCCGTGCATCGAGGTGCGCTCGGCAAAGTGCTTGGAGAGGTAGGCGCGCAGCAGGTCGATCACATGGGCCGACGACTCGCGCGTGGCAAACAGCGGCAACTGGGCGCGCTCGCAGATGACGAGCAGTTCGTCGGGTGCCGCCTGGCCATCGGCCAGCACCAGCATCGGCGGCTCGAGCGTGACGATGCGGGCGATGCGCCGGGCGCAGTCTTCGGGCGTGCCGCGGGTCAGGTAGGCGACTTCGCGCGCGCCGAGGATCTGAACGCGGTAGGGGTGGATGTAGTTGAGATATCCGACCAAATCGGCGGCCGACTGGGCCCGGCTGATCACGTCAGGCTCGAACTGACGCTCCGAAGCGCCCAGCCCCGCCAGCCACTCCCATCGGAGCGACCCGCGGAACTCCTCGAACATCGCGTCCGCGCTGATGACGGTCGGCTTCATCGCTTGCCCTTGGAAACAAAACCTGCGTTATGCCAGAAACACCGCGGAACTGGCTTTGCCGGGCCGCTGGTGTTGCCCCCGGCAGGGGGTTGGCGAAGCGACACGAAGTGCGCGCAGACTGGGGGCGAGCAACAAAAGCTCAGGCTACCTGTGCCGATTGCCAGCCGGCGATCAACGCGTGCAGCGCGCCGGCGTCGTTGCTCGACTTGATCTGCTCGCGCAGGCCGGCGTCGCTCAGCAGTTCGGCAATCTCGGAGAGGATTTCGAGGTGCTTCTGGGTGGCCGCTTCGGGCACCAGCAGAAAAATCAGCAACACGACCGGCTGCTCGTCGGGCGCATCGAAGCCGATCGGGTCGGCCAGCTGGAACACGGCTGCCATTGGCGCCTTGAGGCCCTTGATGCGCCCGTGCGGTATCGCGACGCCATGGCCCAACCCGGTCGAGCCGAGCCGTTCGCGCGCAAACAGGCTGTCCGTGATCAAGGCGCGGCCGAGGCCGTGAAGGTTTTCGAACAGCAAGCCGGCTTCCTCGAAAGCACGCTTCTTGCTAGTAGCGTCGACGCTCACGAGGACTTGAGCGGGCGGCAGGATGGACGCGAGGCGATTCATGTTGGGTGCTGGGCGGGGGCGATTATGCACCCGCCCGGCAAAAAGCAAAGAGCCGCCCAAAGGCGGCCCGCAAGAGTATTTGCCCTGAGGCTGCTTTACATCACACGCTTGGGCGCTTCGTGATGGTGATCTTGCAAGCGATCCTTGTGGCGCACCACCTGGCGATCCAGCTTGTCAACCAGTTCATCGACCGCGGCATACAGATCAGCATGGCTTGACTCGGCGAACATGTCATTGCCCTTGACATGAATGTTGCACTCGGCCCGTTGCCGGCGCTCCTTCTCCTTCTGCTTCTCGACCGTGAGAATCACCTTCACATCGACCACCTGGTCGAAATGCCGCGTGATCCGGTCGAGCTTGCTTGTGACGTAGCTGCGCAGTGCGGGAGTGACGTCGAGATGATGACCGCTGATCGTCAAATTCATGAATGACCTCCTGGAATTGACGGTTGGTGAAATGGCCCTGCTTCGGAATGAAACCGGGCCGGCGAAAACGGCTGGGGAGAGGGGAAAGAGGGTGTGAGGGAGCGCAAGATGGGGTCGATTCACTATGCCCTCGGTGTCATCGAATTGCAATCCCTCGGTTGCCTCAGAGATGTAACGCACCGCACGCCCAAGGGCAGGAAACTATCGCCAGGCGGCGCGAAGGCGATTGCGAAGATCAATCGCCGCGGCCGGCGGCGGCACGAAAGCCGGGCGCTCGGGCGGCGGCGGCCAGGTGACGTGTTCGAAGCGCGCCGCGTCGGCCGCGTTGATGAAACGGGTGCGGCCGGCGTACACATGCCGGTCGCCACGCGCGGCCTGCTGGGTCACGTAGAAGCGCTGCGGCACGATCAGGTGCAGGTGGTCGCGGGCGCGCGTCATCGCCACGTAGAGCAGGCGCCGCTCTTCTTCCAGCTCGGCCGCACCCTGCGCCACGTCGGCCGGCAGGCAGCCGTCGACCACATTCAGCACATGCACCGAGCGCCATTCCTGCCCCTTGGCCGAGTGGATGGTCGAGAGGATCAGGTAGTCCTCGTCGAGCAACGGCGGCCCGGCGCGGTCGCTGGTGGCCGAAGGCGGGTCGAGCGTGAGTTCGGTCAGAAAGGTCTCGCGCGAAGCGTAGCCCGATGCCAGCCGGGCCAGCTGCTCGAGATCGCCGCGGCGCAGGCCGGCATCGTCGTGCAGCCGCTCGAGGTGCGGCAGATACCATTTCAGCGCCAGCTCGATGTCGGCTGGCCAGGACTGCACGGGCGCGCGCAGTTCGCCGTAGATGCCGGCAAAACGCTGCCATTCGATCAATGCCGTGCCTGGCGGCACGAAATCGCGCACCACTGCTGCCGGGTCGGCGGCCGCGTCCATCGCGTCGAGCAAGCGTGACGAGGTCGCCGGGCCGATGCCGGGAATCAGTTGCGTGACGCGAAAGCCCGCCATGCGCCCGCGCGGGTTCTGCACGAAGCGCAGCACCGCGAGCAGATCCTTCACATGGGCCGCTTCGAGGAACTTGAGGCCGCCGAACTTGACGAACGGGATGTTGCGCCGTGCCAGCTCGAGTTCGAGCGCGGCGCTATGGCTCGAAGTGCGAAACAGCACCGCCTGCGACTTGAGCGCGAGACCGCCTTCGCGGTGCGCCAGGATGCGGTCGCACACCCATTGCGCCTGCTGCGCCTCGTCGGGCACCAGCACCAGCTGCGGCCGTCCGGCCGACGGCTTGTCGGTCCAGAGCGTCTTGGCATGGCGCTCGGCGGACTGAGCGATCACCGCGTTGGACACGTCGAGGATCGGCTGGGTCGAACGGTAGTTGCGCTCGAGCGTGACGACGCGCGCCGCCTGCGCGAACTGCGTCGGAAAATCGAGGATGTTGCGCACCGTGGCGCCGCGGAAGGAGTAGATCGACTGCGCGTCGTCGCCCACCACCGTGACACCGCGGCCATCGGGCTTGAGCGCGATCAGGATCGCGGCCTGCAGCCTGTTGGTGTCCTGGTACTCGTCGACCAGCACATGGTCGAAGCGCGCGCCGACCTGCGCCGCCAGCGCCGGCTCGGCCATCATCTCGGCCCAGCACAGCAGCAGGTCGTCGTAGTCGAGCAGGTTCTGCTGCTGCTTGGCCTCGACATAGGCGCCGAACAGGCGCTTGAGCTCGGCGGCCCATTCGGCGCACCACGGAAAGGTGTGCTTGAGCACTGCTTCGAGCGGTTCGCGCGTGTTCACGCAGCGCGAGTAGATCGCCAGGCAGGTGCCCTTCTGTGGAAAGCGCCGCGTGCCGGACGACAGGCCGATCTCGTGCCGCACCAGGCCCATGAGGTCTTCGGCATCGCCGCGGTCGTGGATCGTGAAGTTCTGGTCGAGCCCGATCTGCAGCGCGTATTCGCGCAGCAGCCGCGCGCCGACACCATGGAAGGTTCCGGCCCAGGGCAATGCGGGTGGCGCTTCGGAACGCAGCCCCAGCACCCGCGCCACCACCTGCCCGGCGCGCCGCTCCATCTCCTGCGCAGCACGGCGCGAAAAGGTCAGCAGCAGGATCCGCTGCGGATCGGCGCCCTGTGCAACCAGGTGCGCCACCCGGTGCGCCAGCGTGCTGGTCTTGCCCGAGCCGGCGCCGGCAATCACCAGCAGGGGTTCGGCCGCCGCATGCGTCACCGCCGCGCGCTGTTCGTCGTTCAGCGCCGCCAGCACCGCGGCCAGACGCTGGGTCGGCGTTTCGGCAAGGGTGGCAGGGGCTTCGGCAAGGCGCGGCATGGAACGAAGACTGTACATCCATCCAGCAACATGCAGTGCGCGCAGATTGGCGGGCGGGCAATCGCTCGGATAATTCCGGATGCTCAATATTTTCACGCTCGCCAACGGCCGCCTCGTCCAGGAAGAGATCGAGTCGCTCGAAGAGCTCTCCAGGTTCCAGCCGATCTGGGTCGATCTCGAATCGCCCTCGCTGGAAGAGAAGCGCTGGATCAAGCAGTACTACGGCCTGTCCATCCCCGAAGACGCGATGGACGAGGACAT
>JBDUCH010000286.1:0-5542 GCA_040003555.1 Variovorax sp.
AGCAGGTCGCCGTCCATGATGCCGGCGTCGCGCATCGACATGCCGCGCACCTTGAGCAGGTAGTCGGGCTGGCGCTGGAACAGCGTGTTCTCGACGTAGTACGTTTGATCGACGTGCTCCTGCGCGAGGATCGGCGAACCGGCTGCGACGCGGCCGATCAACGGCAGCGCAAGCTGGGCCATGCCGGGCAGGCCCAGCGAATACTGGCTGGAGCGGGTTTCATTGATGGCGCGCAGTGCATCGCCCTTCAGGCGGATGCCGCGCGAGGTGCCGCTGACCAGTTCGATCACGCCCTTGCGCGCCAGCGCCTGCAGGTGTTCTTCGGCCGCGTTGGCCGACTTGAAGCCCAGTTCGGCTGCGATCTCGGCGCGGGTGGGCGGGGCGCCGGTACGGGCAATGGCGCTCTGGATGAGATCCAGAATCTGTTGCTGACGGGCGGTAAGCTTGACGGCGAAAGTCGACAGGTTGAGCATGCGTTGACTCCTTGCGATACTGGCTACATATCCAGTAACTGTATTTTTAACCAGTTTTTGAAAGTTGGCAAGTGATGGTCACGCAATCCGCAACAGCAACGCTGCGCCGCATCCTGGTGCTCGGCACTGGGGGCACCATCGCCGGGCGTGCCGCGCAGCCCGGAGACAACATCGGCTACACCGCGGGTGAAGTGGGTGTGGCCGAGCTGCTCGGCGGCATCGACGCACCCGCTGGCGTGTCGCTTGAGGCCGAGCAGGTTGCGCAGGTCGACAGCAAGGACATGGAGTTCGCCCTCTGGCAACAGCTCGCGCAGCGCTGCGCGCACTGGCTGGCACAGCCCGACGTGGCAGGCATCGTGATCACCCACGGCACCGACACGCTCGAAGAAACGGCTTTTTTTCTTCAATCGGTGCTGGCGCCCCGGAAACCCGTGGTGCTGACCTGTGCCATGCGGCCCGCGACCGCGCTGTCGCCCGACGGCCCGCAGAACGTGCGCGATGCGATCGCGGTCGCGGCCACCGAAGGCGCGCGCGGCGTGGTGGCGGTCTGCGCCGGCGCGATTCACAGCGCGCTCGACGTGCAGAAGGTGCACACCTACCGGGTCGACGCCTTCGCGTCCGGCGATGCCGGGCCGCACGGTTATGTCGAGGAGGGCGTCGTTCGTTCGCTGCGGAATTGGCCTGCAGCGTTCGAGGGAAGGGCGCAGTTGACTATTGATTTGATTGCTGGCGTCGGCGCCGCGCCGCGCGTGGAGATCCTCACCAGCCATGCCGGTGCGCGCGGCGCCATCGTCGACGCACTGGTGCATGAACGTGAGGCCGGCGTTGCCGATGCAGTGCGGGGCCTTGTGCTGGCCACCACCGGCAACGGCACGCTACATCGCGAACTGGAGGCTTCGGCATTGCGCGCGCAGGCCGCCGGCATCGCGGTGCTGCGCGCCACGCGTTGCACCAGCGGGCACATCCTCCCGAAGGCGGGTGATGCGCTGCCTGATGCAGGCGGATTGAGCCCGGTCAAGGCGCGCATCGCGCTGATGCTCGAGCTGATCGGCGCCGACGCGTCCGATTGAAGGAAGCGATGTTCGTCGCGCTGCAGACCCATCCCTGGGCCTATCCGGTGCTGGAGGCGGTGCACATCCTCGGTATCGGACTGTTGTTCGGCAATCTGGTGCTGTTCGAGCTGCGCGTGTTCTGTCGCGGCGCGGCGCTGCCGGTCGAGGCGTTGGCCCGGCTGTCGCTCGGCACGGCGCTGGCAGGGTTCACGCTCGCCGCGGCGAGCGGTCTTCTGATGTTTTCGACGCAGCCGGCCGAGTTGCTCGCCAACCGCAGCTTCGTGCTCAAGATGCTGCTGCTCGTGGCTGCCGGCTGCAATGCGGCATGGTTCCACGGGCGTGGCTCGCTGGCCCGGCTGGACGGCCTTGCCCGCGCCCAGATGTTGCTGTCCACTGTGATCTGGGTTGCGGTCGTGTTCTGCGGCCGCTGGATTGCGTACTACTGAACGCGAAGGGGCCCGTCATGCAACGTCGTCATTTTGTCGCTGTGGCAGCCACATCGCTCGTTGCGCCCGGCGTCCGGGCGCACCACGGCTGGAGCAGTTTCGACGCCGAGCGGCCGATCTATCTGGAGGGCAAGGTGCTGAGTTCACGCTGGCAGAATCCGCATGCCGAACTCGTGATCGAGTTGCCGGCCGACCTCAAGGTGCCAGCCGATCTGGCCCAGCGTGCGCTGCCCGCCCAGAGCGCTGCGGTCGATGGCAAGGCGCTGCTGGCCAGAGCCGTGGTGCCGACGCGCAAGGATCGTCGATGGGAGCTGGAACTCGCGCCGCTCACGCGCATGTCGGCGTGGAGCGTGGAAGAGATCAAGCCCGGCACCACGCTGTCCGCCATCGGCTTCACCTTCAAGGAAGAGAAGGGCGAGGCCGTGATGCGCGTCGAATACCTGTTCGTCGGCGGCAAGACCTACGGGCTGCGTTCCAGTCCGGCCTGACAGCCGACGAGGGTCAGTCTTTCAGCGCCACGAGTGCGCGCTGGGTGATTTCGTCGACGCTGCCGACACCTGCGATGGCACGGTACTTCGGCGCTGCAACCGGGTCGGCTTTGGCCCAGTTTGCGTAGTACTCGACGAGTGGGCGTGTTTGCTGGCTGTACACCTCAAGCCGCTTGCGCACGGTGTCTTCCTTGTCGTCATCGCGCTGGATCAGCGGCTCGCCTGTGATGTCGTCGATGCCTTCGACTTTCGGCGCGTTGAACTTGACATGGTAGGTGCGCCCGGACGCCGGATGCGAGCGTCGGCCGCTCATGCGCTCGATGATGTCGGAGAACGGCACGTCGATCTCGAGCACATAGTCGATCTTGACGCCCGCCGCCTTCATCGCGTCGGCTTGCGGAATGGTGCGCGGAAATCCGTCGAACAGAAACCCGTTGACGCAGTCGGGCAGCGCGATGCGCTCTTTCACCAGATTGATGATCAGATCGTCGCTCACGAGCGCGCCCGATTCCATGATGGCCTTGGCTTGCAGGCCCAGTGGTGTGCCGGCCTTGACTGCGGCGCGCAGCATGTCACCCGTCGAGATCTGCGGGATGCCGTACTTCTTGCACAGGAAAGTGGCTTGCGTGCCTTTGCCTGCCCCGGGGGCGCCCAACAAAATCAGTCTCATGGTGTCCTCGGAAGGTTCTTGGAATTCTTGACGCGCCATGCATGCCGCAAGGGCCGGACAGCGCGAAGCTGCTTCGAGGATAGCATGGGCTTTTGCCCGCGCTCACTCGGAAAGCGGGTCTTCCGAAAGCATTCCGGCGATGCGCGCGCGCACCCGCACCAGGTCGTCCGGCGTGTCGACGCCCGGGCCCGGTGCATGCGCGCTCACATGCACCGCGATGCGGTGGCCGTGCCACATGGCGCGCAACTGTTCGAGTGCCTCGATCGCTTCGACCGGCGCTGCCGGCAACCGGGGGAACTGCCGAACGAAGCCGGCCTGGTACCCATAGATACCGATGTGGCGCAGCGGTGCGGGAGAGGGCAGCGCGCCCATGCCCTGCGCTGCGAAGCCGTCGCGCCACCAGGGGATCGGCGCGCGGCTGAAATAGAGCGCGTGGCCGCGCGCGTCGAGCACGGCTTTCACCACGTTCGGATTGAGAAAATCTTCGGTCGAGTCGATGGCGTGAACTGCGGTGCTCATCGAGGCTTCGGGTTCGTTCGCCAGCGTCGTCGCGACGGCGTCGATCAGCGACGGCTCGATCAGCGGCTCGTCGCCCTGCACATTGACTACGATCTCGTCGTCCGCCAGGCCAAGCAGCGTGCAGGCTTCGGCCAGGCGGTCGCTGCCGCTCAGGTGGTCGGTGCGGGTCAGGAGCGCTTCGATGCCATGGGCCTTGCAGGCGTCGACGATGCGTGCGTGATCGCCCGCGACCACGACGCGCACCGCGCCCGACAACAGCGCGCGTTGCGCCACGCGCACCACCATCGGCAAACCGCACAGATCGGCAAGCGGCTTGTCTGGCAGGCGCGTCGAAGCCAGCCTCGCCGGTATCAAGACAGTGAAGCTCAAAGCCCCAGCTCTTCGTCGCTCAGCGTGCGCGCCTCGTTCTCGAGCAGCACCGGGATGCCGTCGCGCACCGGATAGGCGAGGCGCGCGGAGCGGGAGGAGAGCTCCTGCTTCTCCGGGTTCCAGGTCAGCGGCCCCTTGGTCACGGGGCAGACCAGCAATTCAAGCAGCTTGGTGTCCATCGGCCGATGATAGCTTTGCGTCCAGCGCCTCGAAGAACGCCGGCTCGGGCGTGAACACCAGCGGCACGGCCAGTGCATCGGGTGCAATGCGCCACAGCTTGACCGCATCCTTTTCGGTACAAACAATGCTGTAGCGCCCATCGGATGGGCGTTGCCAGCTATCAAAATCATAGTGATCAGGCAGCGCGATGCAGCGTGCCGGCGTGACGCCTTGGGCGCGGAGCATGTCGAAAAAAGCTTCGGGTCGGGCGATCGCGGCCAGCGCGATCACCGGCCGGGCGGCCAGATCCGCCAGCGGCACGCGGCTGCCGTCGCTGCCCAATGCGTGGTCGGCCAGCGTGCGTCGTGCGCGATAGCCACCAAACGCGGGGTTGGCGCCGGTGTGCAGCACCAGGTCGCAGTGACGCGGCCAGTGCTCGCGCAACGGGCCGGCCGGCAGGAGCCAGCCGTTGCCGGTGCCGCGGTCGTCGAAAACGCACAGTTCGATGTCGCGCGCAAGCGCCAGGTGCTGGAGCCCGTCGTCGCTCACGATGACGTGGGTTTGCGGATGGCGCCCGAGGAGGGCGCGCGCGGCTTCGACGCGCCGCGCCGCCACGAACACGGGCGCACCGGTCGAGCGAGCGATCAGGGCCGGCTCATCGCCGACATCGCGGGTGTCGGCGCCGGGGAGCACTTCGCGGCAGTCGCTGGTACGGCGACCGTAGCCGCGCGAAATCACGCCAACCTGCAGGCCGCGTGCGCGCAGGTGCCGAACCAGCGCCATCACCACCGGTGTCTTGCCAGCGCCGCCCGCGATCACGTTGCCGACCACGAGCACCGGTACGGGGACGCGCTCGGTCTTGAAGACGCCGGCCCGGTAGAGCCGGCGCCGCAGCAGCGTCAGCGCGCCGTACAGCAGCGAGACGGGCCACAACAGCCGGGCCAGCGGCCCGCGTCCCAGCCACGCCTGCTGCAACGACAAGTCAGCGTCCGGCCTGCGCAGCCGACTGCGTGGCGAAGGTGATCTGCATCAGGCCGGCGCGGCGGGCGCCCTCCATCACGGTGATGACGGACTGGTGCGGGGCGTTCGCGTCGGCACTGATCACCACCACCGTGTCCTTGCCGCCACTGGCCGCGGCGGCCAGTGCGGCGGCCACGGTTTCGACACTGCGGTCGGGCAAGACGGTCTTGTTGATCGAGTAGCGGCCATCGGCCGAAACGGCCGCGATCACTTCCTTCGGGTAATCGCGCTGCGCATCCGCATCGGCCACCGGCAGCCGCAGTTGCATCTCGGTGAACTTGCTGTAGGTGGTCGACAGCATCAGGAAGATCAGCACCACCAGCAGCACGTCGATGAACGGGATCAG
>JBDUCH010000039.1:0-18651 GCA_040003555.1 Variovorax sp.
GCGATGTACTCAGCCAGGCCTGACCGAAACTCTCGAATGCCTACCTTTGTCGTTTCCATGATGAATGCCTTTGATGGGATCGGCTGTGAATCTATGTGTACACATATTACGCCACTCCACGCGATGGCGCCAGGATGAGGGCGCGTTCCTGCGCGCGCCACAGGGAAAAATACACGTATCCGCCTTTTCAATTTTCAACAACTGTTAAGTCGAATCGACTGAGGACGCATCTGGCTTTATCTTCCGCACGTCAGCGCCAACAGGGAGGAAAAAAAGACTGAAGGAAAGCGCGCCGAAGGGCGCATCGCGATCGTCGATCCAAAGGAGGACTCGCGCGAAAAAAACCGCGCGAGTCGTTCGACAACTCGGCCACGACCCCGTTGTGTTCGGAGATGCAGAAGCGCAGGCCACACGCGGTTCGCAAACGGCCGAGTTCAATCTATTGCCCATGAACTGCCCAGTCGACTTCGATTCACCGATGGAGGCTGTGCAACAGGTGCGCTCGCTGGTGGGGCTTCATGTCCCGATGGGGTTGATCGCCGCACGCGAGGATCTGTTGCGGATCTTCGTTGTGCTGCATGCGCGCCACAACGACCTGGCGACCCGCACACCGCCTTCTACGAAGGAGCTTCGTAACTTCCTTAGGGCCCTGATGGAGCGATTGCGTATGCCGATATTGCGCCAGACGGGATGAAAGCGTCTGGCAGTGCTGGTTCTTAACTGGGAGAAATACATTCAAAAAACAAACATCTCAATCTGATCCGCCGAGTTTCTCGGAACGTTTTGGCTCACGCTGGGCGGCTGTGGCAGCGCGGTTCTTGCCGCGGCCTTTCCGGGTCTGGGCATCGGGCTTCTTGGTGTATCGCTGGCCTTCGGCCTGACGGTGGTGACCGGCGCCTACGCGTTCGGATCGATTTCGGGCGCGCACTTCAATCCGGCGGTCTCGTTCGGCCTGGTGGTCGCCGGTCGGTTGCGTGCATCCATGCTGCCTGGCTATGTGATTTCGCAGGTGTTTGGCGCATGCGTCGCCGCGGCGATGCTGTACTTCATTGCGACAGGGCGCCCGGGTGCCGACATCGGCAGTTTTGCCGTGAATGGCTATGGGATCCACTCGCCTGGCCACTACGGCATGGTCGCCGCCTTGCTCTGTAAAGTGGCCATGACGGAGATGTTCCTGATCGTGATCCTGGGTGCAACCGAAAAACCGGCAGCCTCAGGATTCGCGGGTCTTGCGATTGGCTTTTGTCTGACCCTGATCCACCTGGTATCGATTCCGGTGACCAACACATCGGTCAATCCGGCGCGCAGCATCGGGCCGGCGCTGTTCGGGCCTGAGTGGGCTTCCTCTCAGCTCTGGCTGTTCATCGTGGCGCCGCTCGCGGGCGCCGCTATCGGCGCCCTGATCCATCGGTTCTTGCTGAAGAGCGGCAATGAAGTGGATGAGCGCCAATAGCACTCAACCGGCCAGCGCGGCCTCGATGTCGCGCGTCATCGAGGCGGGAGTGTCGAGCGGCGCATAGCGCTTGAGCACCTTGCCGTCGCGCGCGAGCAGGAACTTTGTGAAGTTCCATTTGATCGCGGTACTGCCCAAGAGGCCGGGCTTTTCCTTCGTGAGCCACTGGTAGAGCGGTGCGGCGCTGCTGCCGTTGACGTCGATCTTCTCCATCATCGGAAAGCTCACGCCGTAGTTCTTGGTGCAGAAGGCGCCGATCTCCTCGTTGCTGCCCGGATCCTGCGCGCCGAACTGGTTGGACGGAAACCCCAGCACTGTCAGGCCCTGCTCGGCGTATTTCTCGTGCAACTCCTCGAGCCCGGCGAACTGCGGGGTGAAGCCGCATTTGCTGGCCGTGTTGACGATCAGCATCACCCGGCCCTTGTAGGCGGAGAGCTTCACCTTCTTGCCGTCGATCTGCTGGGCGTCGAAGTCGTAGACGGTGGTCATCGCATGTCTTTCAGGTAGGTAAGGGCCGATCATCGTCCGAGCCCGGCGTTCGTGCAAACGACGACCATACCGCCGCAACAACGATCAGCGCACCGCCCAACAGCACGCGCCGATCCAGCGTCGCCGCGCCGAGTGCGGCCGACGACACGCTGGCAAACAGCACTTCCGACAACATTATTATCGCCGTGGCGCTTGCGGCCAGCCGCGCGGCGCCGTACTGCAGGCAGACGTTTCCCAGCACCAGGCCGAGGCCGAGTGCGGCGGCCCAGCCGAGCCAGCCCGCGCTCGCCAGCGTCATGGCCGGCGCGGCCATCGCGCCCAGGCCGGTGCCGGCCAGCGCCGTGGCACCCGCGACCACCGCGCAGCCGCCGAACATGGCGAGCGCACGCGACGTTCCCGGTGCTGCATGCAGATCGCGCAGCAGGACGTTGACGACCGCGAAACTGAAGCCGGCGGCCATGCCCAGCCAGTCCGGCAGGCTCGCGGGCACCGGCCACTCGGCGCCGGGTGCCTTCAGCACCACGGCCACGCCCGTCAGTGCCAGCGCGACGCGCAGCAGCGCGCCCGGCGTGGGTCGCTCGCCCAGAAAGGCCCAGCCGAGCAGCACGCTCCACAGGGGCATCAGGTAGAAGAGCAGCACCACGCGCACCACGTCGCCCTGCGTCACGGCCCAGTTGAAGCCGACATTGGTGAAGCCGGCAGCGAGCCCGAGCAGCGCGAGCCGCGGCCAGGCCCCGAAGGCACGCCAGGCCTGCGGGCGCAGCAGGCTCATCGAGAGCGCGATCGCGATGTAGATCAGCGCCGTTGCCCACACCGGGTGCACGCCGTGAGCCTCGATCTGGCGGAACGGAAACCACGAGACGCCCCAGACGAACGCGTTCAGCAGCAGGGCGAGTGCGGGCGACACCTCAGTGGTGTTTGTCGCTGCGTGCGATGGCCAGCAGGTGCGCGATTTCTTCGGGGTATTTCACGCAGTTGCCTCCGTGCCAGCGCTTGATCAGCCACATGAAGCCGGCCACCACGAGGCCGAACGCCGTGATCGCGGTATAGGCCGACAGGCCCATTCCGGTGCAGGCGCTGTAGAACGCGCCGAGCAGCAGGATGCAGGCCTGCTCGTTGAAATTCTGCACGGCGATCGAGCGGCCCGCGCCCATGAGGTTGTGGCCGCGGTGCTGCAGCAGCGCGTTCATCGGCACCACCAGAAAACCGCCGAGCCCGCCCAGCAGGATCAGGAACGGGATCGCCACCCAGAGGTTGGTGATGAAGTTCAGCGAGATGATCAGGAGGCCCATGCCGATGCCGAGCGGGATCACGCGAGTCGCCATGTCGAGCTTCATACGCAGCGACGCCACCACCGCGCCGACGGCGGTGCCGATCACCACCACGCCGGTGAGCGCGGTGGCCTGCGCCGTGTTGTAGCCGAGCGCGAGCGAGGCCCAGGCCAGCACGATGTACTTGAGGTTTCCGCCCGCGCCCCAGAACAGCGTGGTGGTGCCGAGCGAGATCTGGCCCAGCTTGTCGCGCCACAGGCGCGAATTGCAGTGCCAGAAGTCCGGCAGCAGGGCGACCAGATTGCGCAGGAAGCTGTGCCGCGGGTTGGCGCGCAGCGGGCGCATCTCGACGCCGGTGTGCGGAATGCGGGTGTTGAACCAGGCCGCGATCAGGTACACGAAGATCAGCACGCTGATCGCGGCAGCGGGCGCGGTGTCGATGCCGGTGTCCAGCATCGGCAGGTCGATGGACAGCAGATGGCTCGACACCACGTGCCCGACCAGTTGTCCGCCGATAAGGATGCCCAGGATGATCGACGCGATGGTCAGGCCCTCGATCCAGCCATTGGCCTTGACCAGCTGCGAGGCCGGCAGCAGTTCGGTCAGGATGCCGTACTTGGCCGGCGAGTAGGCCGCGGCGCCAAGCCCGACGATCGCATACGACAGCAGCGGGTGCGAGCCGAACAGCATCATCACGCAGCCGACCACCTTGATGGCGTTGCTGATGAACATCACCTTGCCTTTGGGCAGCGCGTCCGAGAACGCGCCCACCAGCGGCGCGAGCACCACATAGAAGACCGCAAAGATCGGCACCAGCGCAGCGCGCTGCCATTCGGGAGCCCCGGTGGTTCGCAACAGTTCGATGGCGGCGACGAAAAGCGCGTTGTCGGCCACCGACGAAAAGAACTGGGCCGACATGATGGTGTAGAAACCGCGCTTCATCGATGGGCTGGCTGGCCAGAGGAGTGAGGGCCGCTGGCAATAGTGGAAGAGGTCTCCGCCCCGAGGCGGATGCGCGGTTATAGCATGGGGTCAAATGACAGAATATGGAGCGCGCGTGCGGGTTCGCCCGCGGCCCGAACGTGCTGTTTTTCTCGTCTTCCCCTTCGTCCACGCCCTACCATGCCGCGTCCCATCCTCGCCACAGTCCACATCGACGCCCTGCGCCACAATCTCGACCGCGCGCGCCGCTCGGCGCTCGATGCGCGAGTCTGGGCCGTGGTCAAGGCCAACGCCTACGGCCACGGCATCGAGCGCGCCTACGAAGGCCTGCGCGGCGGCGACGGCTTTGCGCTGCTCGACCTGGCCGAGGCCGAGCGCGTGCGCGCACTCGGCTGGCGCGGCCCGGTGCTGCTGCTCGAAGGCGTGTTCGACGCGCGCGACCTCGAGCTTTGTTCGAGGCTCGACCTTTGGCACACGGTGCATTGCGACGAGCAGATCGACATGCTGGCCGCGCACAAGACCCAGCAGCCGCAGCGCGTGTTCCTGAAAATGAATTCGGGCATGAACCGGCTCGGCTTCACGCCCGAGCGCTACCGCGCGGCCTGGACCCGGCTGAACGCGCTGCCGCAGGTCGACGAGATCTCGCTGGTGACGCACTTCAGCGATGCCGACGGTTCGCGCGGCATCGCGGCGCAGGTCGCCGCCTTCCAGCGCGCCACCGAAGATTTGCCTGGCGAGCGTTCCATTGCCAACAGCGCCGCACTGTTGCGCCATGCCGAAAGCACGCGCGCCGACTGGGTGCGCCCCGGGATTGCGCTTTACGGCAGCGCGCCTGACTTTCCCGAACACGACGCGGCGCACTGGCAGTTACAGCCGACCATGACGCTCGCCAGCAAGCTCATCGGAATCCAGACACTGGCGGCGGGCGCGCTGGTCGGCTACGGCTCCAGCTTTGCGGCCGAGGCGCCGATGCGCATCGGGATCGCGGCGGTCGGCTATGCCGACGGCTATCCGCGCCACGCCCATACCGGCACGCCGGTGCTGGTGAACGGCGTGCGCACGCGCATGGTCGGGCGCGTGAGCATGGACATGATCACGGTCGACCTCACGCCCGTGCCGGACGCCGGTTTCGGCAGCGAGGTCACGCTGTGGGGCCGCTCGGCCGTCAACGGTGCCGTGCTGCCGATCGACGAGGTGGCGCGGGCCGCCGGCACGGTGGGCTACGAGCTAATGTGCGCGCTCGCGTTGCGCGTGCCGACGGTGGTGGCGTGAAAGTCCTGTCGAACTGGCGCTCGGTCAAGCTCTGGGAAAGCGCGTTCGAGCGCGACCTGCACCGGCGCCACAGCCTGCGCGCGTACGGCATCCTGATCGGCACGTTCACGCTCTTGCTGATGTGGGGCGTGTCCAGCCTGGTGATGCGCTTCGGCACCGACTCGCTGGCGGTGCGCTACCTGTTCACGCTGGGCGTCGGCTACGTCGCCTACCTGCTGATCCTGCGCTGGTGGGCGCAGCGGCTGGCGGAAGACCGCACGCATTTCAATCCCGATGTCGATATGCCCGATGCTTCCGGCGGGGGCAGCGACCACGGCTTCGACACCGGCTATGCCGACCTGGCCCATGCCGACGGCACCGGCCTCGGCGACCTGGCCGGTGGCGCGCTCGAGGTGATCGGCGGTGCCGACGAGGGCGCCATCGTCGTGGTGCCGGTGCTCGCGATCTTCCTGATCGGCATCGCCATCGTGTTCGGCACCGGCTGGCTGGTGCTGCTGTACTTTGGCTCCGACGTGCTGCTGGCCGTCACGCTGGAGATCGCGTTTTCTTACGTGTCGGCGCGTGCGGCCGTGCGGCTGGCGCGCGCGGGCTGGCTCTCGGCCGCGCTGCGGCTGACGTGGAAGCCGCTGCTCGGCGCCGTGATCTGCGCGGTCGTGCTGGGCGCCGCCATCGACTACTTCATGCCCGACGTGCAGACGCTGCCGCAGGCGGTTCGGGTGCTGCTGGGTCGCTGAACGGCCGCCGAAGCCGCGGGTCAGGGGTGGCGGTGGCGTGCCAGCCAGCGGATGTCGGAAATGAACGAGTAGAGCAGTGCGGCCAGGCCGGCCCCTGCGATCCAACGCGCGGCGGACGCATCCACCCACGGCGCGAGACACACGATGAGCGTCACTGTCTGCACCACGCAAATCACTTTGCGCAGCATGCGCGGCGGCAGCGGGTGCGCCAGCCAGGGCCAGGGCGCAGCGGCGGCGACGAAGCCGTAGCGCAGCAGCCCGGCGAGCAGGATCCACGGGCCCACCTTGCCCATTTGCACCGCCAGCACGCAAAGCACCAGGATCAGCAGCGCATCGGTTTCCATGTCGAAGCGCGCCCCGAACGCGGAAGCCGAGCCGCTGCGGCGCGCCAACGGCCCGTCCACGGCATCGAGCAGCGCCGCCACCGTGGCCACTCCAACCATCGCCCAGGCACCGGCGGGGAGGCTCCCCGCCGCCTCGCCGATGCTCGCCGCCAGCATGGCGATCAGCGCCAGCCGCAGCAGCGTGACCGCATTGGCCGACCCGAAGCACGCGTGCGGCCGGTGCGCCGGCAGCGCCCGCCATGCGAGTGCACAGCCCAACCCGAATACGGCCAGCGCCTTCACCGCATACCAGTCGCCGAGCCAGGCCTGCGCCGCCGCCAGCGCTGCGCAGGCCAGCAGCAGCCCGATCGCCGCCACGGTGCGCGCGGCATCGTGCCGCAGCGCGGTCAGGCCGGCGTTGTCGCCGGGGCGTCGGGAAGCATGACTTGAAAGCATCGCCTTAAGATCGGTCGGCATCATCACCCAAAGCAGCATGCCAGCAATTCAGTCCCGCGTCGCCTCCGGGGATTCGCGTGCCTGCTGGACCGAGGCGCCCGGCCGCGCGGCGATCCGCCACGAGACGCTCGCTGCGCCAGGCGTGAGCCAGGTGCAGGTGCGCGCACTGCACAGCGGCGTGAGCCGCGGCACCGAGCTGCTGGTGTTCCGCGGCGAAGTTCCACCCAGCGAGTTCGTCCGCATGCGGGCACCGTTCCAGGCCGGCGAGTTTCCGGCACCGGTGAAGTACGGCTACGCGAATGTCGGCGTGGTCGAGGCCGGAGCAGAAGATCTGTTGGGGAAGACGGTGTTCTGCCTCCATCCGCACCAGACGCGCTACGTGGTGCCGGCAACGGCCGTGCACCCGTTGCCCGAGGGACTGCCGGCCGCGCGTGCGGTGCTGGCGGCCAACATGGAGACGGCCGTCAACGCGCTGTGGGACGCAGCGCCGCGGCTCGGCGACCGCATCGCGGTCGTCGGCGGCGGGGTGGTCGGCTTGCTGGTCGCCTGGCTGGCCGCCCGATTGCCGGGCTGTCAGGTCGAACTGATCGACACGCACCGGCCGCGGGCGGGCGTCGCCGCGCGGCTCGGGCTCCGCTTCGCGACACCGGACACCGCCACCCGCGACGCCGACCTGGTGGTGCATGCCAGCGGCCAGCCTGCCGGGCTGGTGACCTCGCTCGGACTGGCCGCCTTCGAGGCGACCGTGCTGGAACTCAGCTGGTACGGCCAGCGCGCCGTGTCGTTGCCGCTCGGCGAGGCGTTCCACGCGCGCCGGCTGACGCTGCGCAGCTCGCAGGTCGGCCAGGTGGCCAGTGCGCAGCGCAGCCGCTGGAGCCACGACCGGCGCATGGCGCTCGCGCTCACGCTGCTGTGCGACCCGGTGCTCGACGTGCTCATCACCGACACCGCGCCTTTCGACGAACTGCCGGTGGTGCTGGCGCGGCTGGCAGCCGGTGCGCCCGAAGTGCTCTGCCAGCGCATCGACTACACATAAGGCTCGCCCCAGGCTGGGCAAAGGAAACCATGTACAGCGTCAACGTTCGCGACCACTTCATGATTGCCCATAGCTTCCGCGGCGAGGCCTTCGGTCCGGCCCAGCGGCTGCACGGCGCGACCTACGTGGTCGACGTGGAATTCCGCCGTGCCGCGCTGGATGTCGACGGCATGGTGGTCGACATCGCACGCGCCACCGAGGTGCTGCGCAGCGTGCTGGGCGAACTGAACCTGCGCAACCTCGACGACGAGCCGGCGTTTAAAGGGCGCAACACCACGACCGAGTTCATGGCGCGCGTCATCTTCGACCGCATCGCCGCGCGCAGTGCCGCCGGCGAACTCGGCCCGCACGCCGGTGGACTGGCATCGCTGCGGGTGCGGCTCCACGAGTCGCACGTGGCATGGGCGGCCTACGAAGGGCCGATGGCGGCGCTCGATCCGCGCTGAGACGCCATGACCGCGGCCGCCTGCGTCTTCCTCCTGCCCGGCGACTGGAACGCGGCCACCGGCGGCTACGGCTACGACCGGCGCATCGCGGCCGGCCTGCGGGCCGCGGGGTGGGGGGTCGAGGTGCGGTCGCCGGGCGACGCGTTTCCGCTGCCCGACACCGCCACGCTCGAAATTGCGCGCGACGTGGTTGCCGCGCTGCCCGACCATGCCCTGGTCGTGGCCGACGGGCTGGCCTTTGGCACGCTACCCGAGCTGGTTGAAGCGCACGCCCGGCGCCTGCGCTGGGTGGCGCTGGTGCACCACCCGCTGTCATTCGAGGCCGGCCTGCCCGACGACGTTCGCCGCCGCTTGTTCGACAGCGAACGGCGCGCGTTGGCGCATGCGCGGCACGTCGTCGTGACCAGCCCGTCCACCGCGCGCGCCCTCGGCGCATTCGACGTGCCGCCGTCGCGCGTGACGGTGATCGAGCCCGGCACCGAAGCGGCGCCGCTCGCCACCGGCAGCGGTGCCGGCGCGCAGGCGCTGTGCCTGCTCTGCGTCGCGACCGTCACCACACGCAAGGGCCACGCAGTGCTGGTCGAGGCGCTGGCCGGCCTGGCGGATCGCCGCTGGGTGCTGCAATGCGCGGGAAGCCTGGCACGCGACGCGGCGGCGGTGGCTGCAGTGCAGGCGCTGGTGGCGCAGCACGGGTTGCAGGGGCGCATCGTGTGGCACGGCGAGGTCGACAGCGCCCGGCTCGACGGGCTCTACGCGCGGGCCGACCTGTTCGTGCTGCCGTCCTTCCACGAAGGCTACGGCATGGCGCTGGCCGAGGCGCTCGTGCGTGGCTTGCCGGTCGTCAGCTGTGCCGCCGGCGCGATTCCCGACACGGTACCGCCCTCTGCGGGCCTGCTGGTGCCGCCCGGCGATGCGGCCGCGCTGCAGGCGGCGCTGCGGCGCGTGATGGACGAGGCCGGTCTGCGCACCGCGCTGGCGGCCGGCGCGCGTGCCGCCGGCTCGCGCCTGCCAACCTGGCCGCAGGCCGTCGCGCGCTTCGCCGCCGTGCTGCACCAGGTCGGCGAGGCCGATGAGGCTGCGCCACCATGAGCGGATTCAGCGCGGACTGGCTGGCGCTGCGCGAGCCGTTCGACCGTGCCGCGCGCGCCGCGTGCGCCGACACAGCGGGCGCTGAATGGCTGCACGCAGCATGGCGCCGCGACATGCCGCGCGGACAGGCGCTTCAGGTGGTCGACCTCGGCAGCGGCACCGGCGCGAACCTGCGCGAGATCGCGGCGCGCCTGGGCGGCCTGCAGCACTGGCGTTTGATCGACCACGACCCGCAGCTGCTGGCCGCCTTGCCCGATGCGCTCGCGCCGTGGGCCGCCACGCGCGGGCTGCGGTTGCAGCTGCGCGAGACCTTGCTGGTGATCGAAGGCGGGGAGGGCCTGCGTATCGAGGTCGAGCGTTGCGAGGCCGACCTGGCCCACAGGCTCGACGCGGTGCCGCTCGCGGGCGTGCACCTGGTCACCGCCTCGGCCTTGCTCGATCTCGTGTCCGCGGCCTGGCTCGACGCGCTGGTGGCGCGCTGCGGCGCGGCCGGCGCCGCCGTCTGGTGGGCGCTGACCGTCGACGACCGGATCACGTGGACGCCTTCCGATCCCGACGACGCGCTGGTGCTCGCGCAGTTCCACGCCCACCAGCAGCGCGACAAGGGCTTTGGCCCGGCCCTCGGCGGCGCCGCGGCCGGCCGTGCCGCCGATCGCCTCGCGGCGGCCGGTTACCGAGTCATCCGCACTGCGACCGACTGGCAGGTCGACGGGAGCCGGGGCGCGGCCGACCGCCCGATGCTGAGGGCCATGGTCGAAGGCATTGCCGCCGCGGCCGCGGAGCAGGCGCCCACGCTGGCCGATCGCGCAACGCACTGGCAGGCGCACAAGCTGGCGCAGCTCGACACATTGCGCCTGCAGGTCGGGCACACCGACGTGCAGGCCTGGCTGCCTTAGGGCCGCGGATTCGGCATCGGCGCAGCGCGCAAGTCCAGATCCCACAGCACGTCGCCGCCGAGCGGGAAGGTGCGCGCCGGCGGCCGCAGGGCGTCACGCATCGTGGCTGCGGGCTGCACCGTCAGCCCGCGCTGGCCGCCGCCGATCACCACTGGCGCCACGATCAGGTGCAGTCGGTCGAGGCAGTCTTGCCGCACGAACTCCGACACCGTGATGCCGCCGCCTTCGACGAAGAGGCGCTGCAGCCCGCGCGCATGCAGCGCCTCGACCACGGCCGGCAAGGCGAGCATGCGGCTGTCCGCACGGCGGGCCACGGCGATGACGCGCGCGGCACCCAGGCGCGCCTCGGCTTCGGCGCGCCGGTCGTCCCCGCACACCAGCAAGGTCGGCGCCAGGCCGTCGTTGAAGATGCGCGCCGAGGCTGGCACTCGCAGCGAGGGGTCGAGCACCACGCGCGTGGCGTTCGGCCCCGACACCCGCCGCGTCGTCAGTTGCGGGTTGTCGAGCGACGCGGTGCCGGCGCCGACAATCACGGCATCGCACAGCGCGCGCAGGCGGTGCACATGCACCAGTCCTTCGGGCCCGTTGACGAAACACGAGTCGCCGGTGTGCGTTGCGATGCAGCCGTCCAGGCTCTGGCCGAGTTGGCCGATCGCCCAGCCGGTGCCACGGCGGCAGCCGTCGAGCAGCGGCTTGAGCAGATCGAAGAGCGCCTGCGCGGCCGGATCGTGACCGCCCAGCAGCGCATGGCCGGTGGCTTCATGCCACACCACGCCGGCCGGCGCATCGGCCGCATCCACGCCGCTTCGATGTCGTTGTGCGATCGCCAGGCACAACGGCCAGATGGCCTCGGGAGCAGGGGGCGGGCGGACCTTCACCAGCGGGTCAGTACAGGCCGAGCTGCCGTGCCTGCACCCGGGCTAGGCCCAGCAGTGCGTCGGTGAAGGGCGCCGGCACTTTCGTGAGCTGGCCCAGTTCGCGCACCGCGCCGACCAGTGCGTCGAGCTCCACGGCCCGGCCGGCTTCCACGTCCTGCAGCATCGAGGTCTTGAACGCGCCGAGCTTGCGCGTCACGGCATGGCGGTCGTCCGGGCTGTCGGTGATGGCGATGCCGATGCGCGCGCCGATCTCCTTGGCTTCGAGCATCACCGCCGAGATGAAACCCAGCAGCAACTCGTCGCCCAGGATCAGGTCGGTGCTGGCGCGGGTGAGGGCGCTGACGGGGTTCACCGTCATGTTGCCCCAGAGCTTGAACCACACGTCTTTCTGGATTTGCGCCGACAGCTTGGTGTCGATGCCGGCACGCGTGAGCAGCGCCAGCAGTTGCGTGACGCGCGGCGTGGCCTCGCCCGAGGGCTCGCCGATGATCAGCCCGTTGCCGAAGTGGTGCCGCACCACGCCGGGCGCATCGAGCGAGCAGCTGGCATGCACCACGCCGCCGATCACGTGCCGGTCGGGGATGGCGGCGGCGATCGCGCCTTCGGGGTCGACCGTCGCGAGTCGGGTGCCGGCCAGCGCGCCGCCGAAACCGCCCTGCAGAAACCACCAGGGCACACCGTTCATCGCGACCAGCACGATGGTGTCGGGCCCGAGCAGCGGGCCGATGCGTTCGGCCACGCCGGCCAGCGCGGGCGCCTTCACGGCCACGACCACCAGATCCTGCTCGCCGAGTTCGGCCGGGTCGGCCACGGCGTTCACCGGCACGCGGGTTCGGACATCGCCACGCATCAACGACAGGCCGTCGCGCTGCAGCGCTTCGAGCGTGGCACCGCGCGCCACCACGTTGAGGCGTTCGCCGGCCTGGGCCAGCGCGACGCCGATCCAGCCACCGATCGCGCCGGCGCCGTAGATGCAGACTTTCATCGGTCAGTGCCTGTAGCTGTCGTCGATGCGGTCGACCTGCCGCACCAGCGCGTCGAACATGTCCTTGCCTGCACCATGGTCCGGGTTGAACTGCAGCGAGTCGTGCGTGCAGCGCTGCGCCACCTCGTCGCTGACCGGGATCGCGGTCCCCATCGAAAAGGTCGCCATCTGGATCTCGCAGGCGCGTTGCAGCGTCCACAGGACCGCAAAGGTCTGCGGCAGCGTCTGGCCCCAGGCCAGCAAGCCGTGGTTGCGCAGGATCACAGCCGGCTTGCTGCCGATGCTTTTGAGGAGGCGCGGCCCTTCGTCGGCATGGATCGTGATGCCCTCGAAGTCGTGGTACGCCACCATGCCGTGCAACTGCGCGGTGTAGAAATTGGTCTGCTGCAGGCCGCCCTGCAGGCAGGCCACGGCCACGCCGGCCGTGGTGTGGGTGTGCATGACGCAGTGCGCGCCGGGCAGCCCGTCGTGGATGGCTGCATGCACGGTGAAGCCGGCCGGGTTGACCGGGTACGCGCCGCCGTCGAGCACCTTGCCCTGAAGGTCGATCTTCAGCAGGTTGCCGGCCGTCACCTCGCTGTAGTGCAGGCCAAAGGGGTTGATGAGGAACTGCTTGGAACCGCCCGTCACGCTGTCGGGCAACCGCACCGTGATGTGGTTGTAGATCATCTCCGTCCAGCCCAGCATCGCGAACACGCGGTAGCAGGCAGCAAGCTGCAGTCGCGCGGCGCGCTCGTCGGGGTGGAGGGAGGGATGGATCGGCGGGAATGCTGTGGCGAGTGTGTTCATGGGATTCCTTTCGTGGAACACCGCGGAACCGGCTTTGCCGGGCCGCTGGTGTTGCCCCCGGTAGGGGGTTGGCGAAGCGACACGAAGTGCGCGAAGACTGGGGGCGAGCCTACCCCTCTGCAGTGAAGCCGACCTGCTTCACGATAGGGGCCCACTTGGCGGTGTCTTTCTTGATCAGCTCGGTCAGCTCGCCCGGCGTGGACGACATGGCTTCCAGGCCGAAGGTGCCGAGGCCGTCGATCACGTCCTTGGATGCCAGCGCGGTTTTCATCGCGGTGTTCAGCCGTGCCACGACTTCGGGCGAGGCCTTGGCCGGCAGCAGGAACGCGAACCACTCGCTGTGCGCCATGTCCTTGATGCCCTGTTCGCCGAAGGTGGGCACGTCGGGCGCAAAGCGGCTGCGCTTGGCACCCGACACGCCCAGGATGCGCACCTTGCCGGTTGCCAGGTGCTGCGTGATGTCGCCGATCGGGCCCGACACGGCCGAGACGTTGCCGCCCAGCAGGTCGAGCATGGCGGGCTGGGTGCCGCGGTAGGCGGCATGCTTGAGTTCCACGCCGGCGTTCTTGCCGAGCAGGGCGCCGATGAAGTGCGGCGTCGAGCCCGCGGCCGGCGAGCCGTAGTTGGCACCGGCGGGGTTGGCCTTGGCCCAGGCCAAGAATTCGGGCACCGTCTTCACGCTTGCCGGCACCGCCGGGCCGACTGCGAAACCGAAGTCGAAGATGCAGGCGATGCTGACCGGCGTCAGATCCACCAGCGGGTCGTACGGCAGCTTCTTGTAGATGTGCGGGTAGATCGTGAGGATCGATGTCGGCGTCTGCAGGATGGTGGCGCCGTCGGCCGGCTGGCTCTTGACGTAGGTGACGGCAATCTGCCCACCCGCGCCGGTGCGGTTCTCCACCACGCAGGCATTCGCATAGGGCGGCCCGAGCTTGGTGGCGACGCGCCGGCACAGCGTGTCGGACGTGCCGCCCGCGGCAAAGCCGGTGATGAGCCGTGCGGTTTCGATCTGCGCCTGTGCAAAGGCCTGCTGGCCGATGGCGGCGAGCAGCGCCGCGGCGCCGGTCGATTGCAGGATGTGGCGGCGAGTGGTGTCCATGGTGTCTCCAGAGGTGGTTTCGAGCGGGTATTTTTCCAGCAAGAGGTCTTGCTGCGTCCCCGCGTTTTCCTGACGTTGTGCCCTCAATAGGTCTTGCTGGCGGGGGCCGGGGCAACGCTCGCCTTGAAGTGCGCCGCCAGTGCAGTGGTGTGGCGGATCAGCAGGTTGGTGTCGAGCCCGACGGCGACGAAGGTGGCGCCGAGGTCCAGGTATTTGCGCGCCAGCGTTTCGTCGGGTGTCAGGATGCCGGCGGCCTTGCCGGCCCGCTGGATGCGCGCGATCGCGTCCGCGATGGCGGCCTGCACTTCGGCATGGGCGGGGTTGCCGACATGGCCGAGCGAGGCCGAAAGATCGGCCGGGCCGATGAAGATGCCGTCCACGCCCTCGATCGCGGCGATGGCGTCGAGGTTGGCCAGCGCTTCGCGCGTTTCGGCCTGCAGCAGCAGGCAGACCTGGTCGTTGGCTTCTTTCGGATAGTTGGCGTAGCGGCCCCAGCGCGAGGCCCGCGCGCCGCCCATGCCGCGGATGCCCTGCGGCGGATAGCGCATCGCGCGCACGATCGCGGCGGCCTGTTCGGCCGTGTCGACCATCGGCACCAGCAAGGTCTGGAGGCCGAGGTCGAGGTACTGCTTGATCAGCGCCGTGCCCGCGTCGCCATGGCCCAGCGGCAACCGCGCGATCGCGTTCGCGCCAGGGTAGGCGGCAATGGCCTGCGCCTGCTGCAGGATGCTCTGCAGGCCGTTGGGCGAATGCTCGCCGTCGATCAGCAGCCAGTCGAAGCCGGCCCCGGCACAGATCTCGGCGCTGTAGGCGTCGGCCAGGCCGAGCCAGAGGCCGATTTGTGCGCGCTTTTCGCGCAAGGCTTGCTTGAAGGGGTTGACGGGTGTTTGCATGATGGAGTCCTGTTCAGACGAAGCGAAAGGCGATCGAGCCCAACGGCCCGTAGTCGGCGTGGAAAGTGTCGCCCGGCACGGCGGTGGTCGGGCGTGTGAATGAGCCGCCCAGCACCACCTCGCCGGCCTCGAGGCATTCGCCCCAGGGGGCGAGCTTGTTGGCGAGCCAGGCGACACCGGTGGCCGGATGGTTCAGCACGGCTGCCGCCACACCGGATTCTTCGATCACGCCGTTCTTGTACAGCAGCGCGCTGACCCAGCGCAGGTCGACCGCGTCGGGCTTGACGGGCCGGCCGCCCATCACGATGCCGGCGTTGGCCGCGTTGTCGGCGATGGTGTCGAACACCTTGCGCATCTGCTTCGTATGGCGGTCGAACTGCTCGATGCGCGCATCGATGATCTCGATCGCGGGCACCACGTAGTCAGTGGCGGCCAGCACGTTGAAGATCGTCACGTTCGGGCCTTCGAGTTTCTTGCCGAGAACGAAAGCCAGCTCGACCTCGATGCGCGGCGCGATGAAGCGCGTGAACGGGATGTCGCCGCCCTGGTCGAGGAACATGTCGTCGAGCAGGGTGCCGTAGTCGGGCTCGGTGATCTGGCTGGCCTGCTGCATCGCGCGCGAGGTCAGGCCGATCTTGTGGCCCCTGACGGTTCGGCCTTCGGCGAGCTTGGTTCGGATCCATTCGCGCGAGACCGCATAGCCGTCTTCGACCGTCATCTCCGGATAGCGCTTGGAAAAATGCTCGACCTGCACGCGCGACTGCTCGCTGCGGTGCAGCTCCGAGGCAAGTTGCTGGATGACGCTGTTGGAAAGCATGGGCTACTTGTTGAACAGGGGATGCAGGTTGTTGTGCTTGCCGTCGTAAACCTGGCCGGGTGCCTCGTCGATCTGCAGTGTCACACCGAGCAGCCGTTTTGAAAACAGAGCATCGAAATGGCCTTTGGCGCTCGCCAGCAGGGCGTCGCCCGTTGTCTGCTTGACGGCGTTGGAGCGTCCCGCGGCCATGCGCAGGTTCAGGTAGACGAAGGCGTAGTCCGCATGGCCGTCGGCCACCGCATAGTGCGCAGCCGGGTAGGCCAGCACGCGCGTGCCGCCGGTCGGGAACACCTGCTTGCCGGCCTCGTCCTGCTGCGCCAGCATCGTGTTGGCCAACGTGCGGCACAAGACCGACATGTCGGTCTGCGCTTCGAGGTTCGGCGTGTAGAGAACCACAAGATGGGGCATGTTTTTCACTCCACCGACATCGTGGCGGCCGTGCAGCTCACCGCAAAGATCGGAATCGCTTTCATGTGAAAGATCTCGCCGCGCCCGCGCGCAGCGGCGGCCACGGCGACGAAGGTGCGGATCTCGAAGCCGCCCTGGCCCGCTTCGCGGTAGGTGGCCTCATCGGTATAGCCCAGCATGCCTTCGCGGTCGTTGGCGCACCAGTGTTGCATGAAGGCGGCATCCCAAGCCTCGTTGATCTTGCCCGAGTCGGGCGTCGCCGGCCAGTGCGAGATGCCACCGGTGCCGACCAGCGCGATGCGCTCGGGTGCCGCATCGCAGGCCCGCCGCAGCGCTTCGCCGAAGGCCCAGGCCCGGTGCAGCGGCGTGAGCGGTGGGCCCTGGCAGTTGATGTTGACAGGGATCACCGGCAGGTCGTACTTCGGCGTGAGGAAGTGGAGCGGAACCATGATGCCGTGATCGAACTTCCACTCCTCCGCATAGGCCACGTCGACCGTTTGCATCACCTCGCGGATCAGCCGCTGCGACAGCGCGGCATTGCCGGGCACCGAAGTCTTCGCGATGCCGAGCCAGGCCGGGTCTTCGATCGGCCCTTCGTAGCGGTCTGCCATGCCGATCGCATAGGCCGGCATGTTGTTCATGAAGAAGTTGGCGAAGTGTTCGGCCGCGATCACGATCACCGCGTCGGGCTTGGTGGCGCGCATGGCCTCGCCGAAGCGGTGGAACTGCGCGTGGAATTCCTCCTTCACGGGCGGGTCGGCGAGGTGCGCGCGGCCGGTGATGCCGGGGGCGTGGCTGCACACGCCTGCGAATACGAGACTCATACGCCTGCCACTTTCTCGTTGGTGCCGGTTGTCATTGCATAGATGCCAGCGCGAACCGGGCCGTATTTGCGAACGCCTTCGCGCATGGCTTCGAGGTAATCAGCCCACGGAATCCCGAGCAGCGGCGCGAAATGCATCAGCAACTGGCCATTGCACCCTAGTACATAGAGCTTGCCGACGTCGCCGGTGTCGATGGCTTCGCGTTCTTCCTTGGTGAAGTCATAGACGCCCAGCAGCGTGGCGCGCGCCTCGCCACCTTCGGCATAACGGCGCTGCACTTCCGGCTCGCGGTTCAGCGCGAACAGGAATTTCTGCGTCGCATAGAGGCTCATCGTTCAGCCCTCTACCTGGATGTTGGCTTTGCGGATCAAGTCTCCGTACTTCGCAATCTCGCTCTGGATGAAAGCCGCAAAGCGCTCGGGCGTGCCCGACAGCGACGCGATGCCTCCCTGTTGGAAGGCCTTGGTCATCACCGGCCCCGCGAGCGCTTGGTTCACCTCGGCGTTCATGTGCTGCACCACGGCATCGGGCGCGCCGGCCGGGGCCAGCAGGCCGTTCCAAGAATTGGACTCGATGGGCACACCCTGTTCCGCCAGTGTGGGTATGGACTGCGCGTACTGCGAGCGCTGCGCGGCCGCCATGCCCAGCGCCACCAGCTTGCCGTTCTGCACGTGGCTGCGGAACTCGGGCCAATTGCCGAACATCATCGTTACCTGGCCGCCGAGCAGGTCGGCGAGTGCTGGACCCTGGCCTTTGTAGGGCGCGTGCACGATGTCCAAGCCCATCTGCAGCTTGAGCATCTCGCCCGACAGGTGAGCCGAGGTGCCGTTGCCGAAGGAAGCAAAACTCAGCGTGCCCGGCTTGGCCTTGGCGAGGTCGCGCAGGTCGGCGAGTGTCTTCAGGCCACTCGCCGGGTGCGTGGCGAGCACGTGTTCCGACATGCCCATGAGCGCGACCGGTCGCAGGTCCTTCTGCGTGTCGTAGGGCAACTTGCGGATCAGCGTCGGGTTGGCCGTGAAGCTGTTGGCCACGCAGACGAAGGTGTAGCCGTCGGGCGCGGCCTTTGCCGCCGTATCGACGCCGATCACTGTGCCCGCTCCGGGCTTGTTGTCGACGATGACCGGCTGGCCCAGCGCCTTCGACAGCTCCACGCCCACGAGGCGCGTCACGAAGTCGGTGGTGCCGCCGGGCGCAAACGGCACGATCACTCGGATCGCCCTGTTGGGCCATGTGCCTTGTGCGCGCACGAGCGTAGGCAGCGCCGCGAGTGCGGCCGTGCCTTGCAACAGCGTGCGGCGGCGGTTGTTCATGCCACGCCCCAGTGCGGAATGTGGTGCGAGCCCATCGACACCGCGACGTTCTTTGGCTCGCAGAAGACCTCGTAGCTCCAGGTGCCCCCTTCGCGCCCTGTGCCCGAGGCCTTGGTGCCGCCGAAGGGCTGGCGCAAGTCGCGCACGTTCTGGCTGTTGACGAAGCACATGCCGGCCTCGACGGCCGCGGCGACGCGGTGCGCGCGGCCGATGTTCTCGGTCCACACGTAGCTGCTGAGGC
>JBDUCH010000287.1:0-5522 GCA_040003555.1 Variovorax sp.
GCGGCGGCTACCGCATGGGCCACGACCGCATCTTCGACCACATGATGCTCGACGGCCTCGAAGACGCCTACCAGCCGGGCCGCTCCATGGGCACCTTCGGCGAAGACTGCGCGGCCAAGTACAAGTTCACGCGCGAACAGCAGGATGCGTTTGCAATCGCCAGTGTCGAGCGCGCCAAGGCCGCCACCACCTCGGGCGCCTTCAAGGCCGAGATCGCGCCGGTCACCGTCAAGGGCCGCAGCGGCGACACCGTGATCCAGATCGATGAAGGCCCGGGCAAAGTCAAGCTCGACAAGATCCCCACGCTCAAGCCCGCGTTCAAGAAAGACGGCGGCACCATCACGGCCGCGTCGAGTTCGTCGATCAACGACGGCGCAGCGGCGCTGGTGATGATGACTGCATCGCACGCGAAGAAGATCGGCGCCAAGCCGATCGCGCGGCTGGTCGGCCATGCCACGCATGCACAGCAGCCCGAGTGGTTTTCCACCGCGCCGGTCGGTGCGGTCGACAAGCTGTTCAAGAAGACCGGCTGGGGCGTGAAGGACGTCGACCTGTGGGAAGTCAATGAGGCGTTTGCCGTGGTGCCGATGGCGCTGATGCACGAGCTGAACGTTTCGCACGACATCGTCAACGTGCATGGCGGCGCCTGCGCGCTGGGGCATCCGATCGGCGCCAGCGGTGCGCGCATCATGGTCACGCTGATCCATGCGCTGAAGTCGCGTGGGCTCAAGCGCGGCGTGGCCACGCTGTGCATCGGCGGGGGCGAAGGCACGGCCGTCGCGCTCGAACTGATCTGATCGCTTGCGGAGAATTCCATGCACCTGCCATTTCCCCGCTCCCTGCTCACCGCCCTGCTGGGCGCCGCCCTGCTGGCGCCGGCCGCCTTCGCCCAGCAGAAGCGCGACAACGCGCTGTTCGACGCGGCCACGGCCGAGCAGCCGGCGGTGATCAAGACGCTCGAAAAGCTGGTCAACATCGAAACCGGCACCGGTGACGCCGAAGGCCTGGCCGCCGCCGGCAAGTACCTCGAAGACGAGCTCAAGGCACTGGGCTTCACCGTCAGGCGCAGCAAATCGGCCGGCCTCGTGGTCGGCGACAACATCGTCGGCAAGCTCAAGGGCAAGGGCGGCAAGAACCTGCTCCTGATGTCGCACATGGACACCGTCTACCTCAAGGGCACGCTGGCCAAGGCGCCATTCCGCGTCGAAGGCAACAAGGCCTACGGCCCCGGCATCGCCGACGACAAGGGCGGCAACGCCGTGATCCTGCACACGCTGAAGCTGCTCAAGACCTATGGCGTGCGCGACTACGGCACCCTCACCGTGCTGTTCAACACCGACGAGGAAAAAGGCTCGTTCGGCTCGCGCGACCTGATCCAGGAAGAGGCTAGGCAGGCCGACTACATCCTCTCGTTCGAGCCGACCGGCGCCGAGAGCGAGAAGTTCTCGCTCGGCACCTCGGGCATCGCCTACGTGCAGGCCAACATCAAGGGCAAGGCCTCGCATGCGGGTGCTGCGCCCGAGCTTGGCATCAACGCGGTGGTCGAGGCTTCCGACCTGGTGCTGCGCACGATGGACATCGACGACAAGGCCAAGGGGCTGCGTTTCAACTGGACGATCGTCAAGGGTGGCGCCGTCAACAACATCATTCCCGACAGCGCCACGGTGAACGCCGACGTGCGCTATGCGCGCAACGAGGACTTCGAGGCCGCCATGAAGACGCTCGAAGAACGCGCGCAGAAGAAAAAGGTGCCGGGCTCCGAAGTCGCGATCGTCGTCACGCGGGGCCGGCCGGCCTTCAACGCGGGCGAGGGTGGCAAGAAGCTGATCGAAAAGGCCATGGGCTTCTACAAGGAGGCCGGCGGCACCGTCGAGGTCGAGGAACGCACCGGCGGTGGCACCGACGCGGCGTATGCGTCGCTGTCGGGCAAGCCGGTGATCGAAAGCCTGGGCCTGCCGGGCTTCGGCTATCACACCGACAAGGCCGAGTTCGTGATGATCGATGCGATCCCGCGCCGCCTGTACATGGCGGCGCGCCTGATCATGGAGCTTGGCCAGGGCAAGTGATATGTTGGCGCCCCGGCGCCTGAACCCCCCGAAAGAAACGCCATGCTGCTGACCCCCGACCAGGAAGCCATCCGCGATGCGGTTCGCGACTTCGCCCAGGCCGAACTGTGGCCGAACGCACCGCGCTGGGATCGCGAGCACAGCTTTCCGAAAGAAGCGCACCAGGGGCTCGCCGCACTCGGCGCCTACGGCATCTGCGTGCCGGAGCAAGACGGCGGGGCGGGGCTCGACTACCTCACGCTCGCGCTGGTGCTCGAAGAAATCGCGGCCGGCGACGGCGGCACGAGCACGGCCATCAGCGTCACCAATTGCCCGGTCAATGCGATCCTCATGCGCTACGGCAATGCTCAGCAGAAAAAGAAGTGGCTGCAGCCGCTCGCGCAGGGCCAGATGCTCGGCGCGTTCTGCCTGACCGAGCCGCAGGCCGGCAGCGATGCATCGAGCCTGCGCACCACCGCCAAGCGCGATGCTGACGGCTACCTGATCGATGGCGTCAAACAGTTCATCACCAGCGGCAAGAGCGGCCAGGTCGCCATCGTGATCGCGATGACCGACAAGGCGGCGGGCAAGAAGGGCATGAGCGCCTTCCTCGTGCCCACCGATGCGCCGGGCTACACCGTGGCGCGGCTCGAAGACAAACTGGGACAGCACAGCAGCGACACGGCGCAGATCAACTTCGACGCCTGCCGTGTTCCCGCCGAGAACCTGATCGGCCAGGAAGGCGAGGGTTACAAAATCGCGCTGGGCGCGCTCGAAGGCGGCCGCATCGGCATTGCCGCGCAGAGCGTGGGCATGGCGCGCAGTGCGTTCGACGTGGCGCTGGCCTATGCCAAGGAACGCCAGGCGTTCGGCGGCAGCATCTTCAACCAGCAGGCCGTGGGTTTTCGTCTGGCCGAATGCGCCACACAACTCGAGGCCGCGCGCCAACTGATCTGGCACGCCGCGAGCCTGCGAGATGCCGGTCGCCCGTGCCTGAAAGAAGCGGCGATGGCCAAGCTGTTCGCCAGTGAGATGGCCGAAAAGGTCTGCAGCGCCGCGATCCAGACGCTGGGCGGCTATGGCTACGTCAACGACTTTCCGCTGGAGCGCATCTACCGCGACGTGCGGGTGTGCCAGATCTACGAAGGCACGTCGGACATCCAGAAACTCCTGATTCAGCGCGCCCTGGCCTGAACCCGCCGATGGCCGACTCTTCCTGCCCTTGCGGCCGCAGCGACCAGCGCGCCCGGCCATTGCCCTACGGCCAGTGCTGTGGCCGCTACCTCGACCACTTCGACACCGTGCCCGCGCCCGATGCCGAATCGCTGATGCGTTCGCGCTACACCGCCTTCGTGCGCGAGCGCGCCGACTACCTGCTGGCGACCTGGCACGCGAGCCAGCGGCCCGCGCAAGTGGCCTTCGATCCCGACGTGCGCTGGCTGGGCCTGGAAGTGCGCTCGCGCAGCATGAGCGACGGCGAGCATGCCGAAGTCGAGTTCGTCGCGCGCCAGCGCGACGCCTCGGGCCGGGCCAGCCGGCTGCATGAGCGCAGCCGCTTCGTGCGCGAGGCCGGCGCGCCGGATGCCCCCGACCGCTGGTACTACCTCGACGGCGCGATGGTCTGAGCCAGCGCATTGTTTGCAAGGCGGAGACAGATTGATTCCATTCAGGGGCTTTATCCGGCCCGCCACAAGGCGCAAACTCCCTTCCAATGACGATGCAGGTGCCGCAGGCGCCTGCTAAAACAGCACAACCCAGCACAACCCAGCACGCCCGAAAGACGCTTGGCCATGGCCAGCAGCATCCAACCCTTCCTTTGCGCCGCCGCGATGGCGGTCTGTACGCTCGCGCAGGCCGATTCGGCCGAGGCATTGCGCCCGTTTTCCAACGCCAGGAGCGAGCAGCCGCCCGCACCCTGGCACTTCACCAGCCTGCCGAACAAGATGCCGACCCGCTTCGAAGTCGTGCAGCAGGGCAGCCAGCGCGTGCTCAAGGTCGAGGCCGATCAGTCGTACGGCAATCTGGTGCATCGCACGCTGGTGCCACTGCAAAGTGAACCGACGCTGGCGTGGCGTTGGCGGGTCGACCAGTTCGTGCAGGGCGCCGACCTGCGCACCAAGGCCGGCGACGACGGCGCGGCCAAGCTCTGCGTGTTTTTCGACTTTCCGGCCGAACGGCTCTCGTTTGCCGAGCGCGCCAAGCTCACGCTGGCCCGCGCTGCCAGCGGCGAGGATGTGCCGAGCGAAGTGCTCTGCTACGTCTGGGACAACAAGGAACCCAAGGGCACTTCGCTGGTCAACGCATTCACCAACCGCATGCGCATGGTGGTGCTCGAGTCCGGCGCCACCGCCGTGCCGGGCGGCTGGCTGTCCGAGCGCCGCAACCTGCTGGCCGATTACCGGCGCGCGTTCGGCCAGGAAGCCGGCAGCACCGTGCCCGACGTGGTGGCGGTCGCGGTGTCGGCCGACGCAGACAACACCCATGGTCACGGTCTGGCCTTTTTCTCCGACCTCGACCTGCGCCCCGCCACGCCAGCGCAGAATGCCTCTGCGCCGCCCTCGGCGGCCGCTGCCACGGCGGAGTAAGTGCCGGGCGGCACCCTTTTCACATGAACGATCTCGTCGCACTTCTCGCCAGCCAGGGCGCCGCCGTGGTGTTCGTCGCCACGCTCGCGGCGCGCCTCGGTGCGCCGGTGCCGGCGGTGCCTTTCCTGATCGTGGCGGGCGGGCTTTCGGTCGGCGGGCAGGTGTCGTTCGCGGCGGCGGTGCTGGCCGCCGTGATGGGCAACATCCTCGGCGACGGCATCTGGTTCCTGGCCGGTCGGCGCTGGGGCTATCGCGTGATGCGCCTGCTGTGCCGCATCTCGCTCTCTGCTGATTCCTGCGTGCGGCGCAGCGAGGCGATCCTCGGCCGCTGGGGCGGGCTCTCCCTGATCGCCGCCAAGTTCGTGCCGGGCGTCTCGGTGGTGGCGCCGCCGATGGCCGGTGCGCTCGGCATGTCGAACACCCGCTTCCTGTCGTACGAGACGGCGGCGGCACTGATCTGGACGCTCGGCTTCCTGTTGGTCGGCCGCATCTTCCATTCGGCCATCAACGACGTGCTCACAGTGCTGTCGAACATCGGGCTCACGGCGGCGGTGTTCTGTGCCGCGATGCTCGCGCTGTTCCTGATGTGGCGCTACTACATGCGCCGTATGGCGCTGCGGGCCGACGACATCGAGCACATCGACATCGACGTGCTGCGCGAAGCGCTGGCCGGCAGCAACGGCCCCACGCTGATCGACGTGCGCGGTGCGGCGGCGCGCGCCCTGGACGACCGCGCGATTCCGGGCGCGGTCGGAATCGAACTCAAGCGCCTGCCCAAAGACCTGGGAGCGCTGGCCGATGGCCGTGAGCTCGTGGTGTTCTGCGACTGCCCCGACGACGCCTCGGCGATCGCCGCCGCGCGCGTGCTGCTGGCGGCGGGCCTGCCGCGCGT
>JBDUCH010000288.1:0-5491 GCA_040003555.1 Variovorax sp.
AGGATGTTGTGCTGGTCGATTTCCTCGACGCTGGCCTGGGCGATGGAGCAGCAGAGGGCCTGCGCCAGGATCTGGTCGTACAGCCGCTCGCGCTGCAGCGCCGTGAGGGTCTTGGAATCCGCCAGCCCGCGGATCGGCCGCAGGTCGTCGAGGATCACCGCCGCCGCCACCACCGGTCCGGCCAGCGGCCCGCGGCCCGCTTCGTCGACGCCGGCCAACAGGCCCGGCGCATCCCAGACCAGCGCGGCCTGCTCAGCTTTGAAGAACTTTCTGGATCGCATCGGCACAGAGTGTGGGGGTGTCGCGGCGCAATTCGTCGTGCAGGGCCGTAAAACGCTGCTGCAGCGCCGCGACGCGGTCGGGTGCGGCGAGCCAGGCCAGCGTAGCCTCGGCCAGCGCCTCGGGCGTGGCAGCATCCTGCAACAGCTCGGGCACCACGAAGTCGCCGCACAGGATGTTCGGCAATCCGACCCAGGGCTGCAACTGCTGCCGGTGCATGAGGCGCCAGGAAAGCGAATGCATGTTGTAGGCGATCACCATCGGCCGCTTGAACAGTGCCGCCTCCAGCGTGGCGGTGCCGCTCGCGATCAGCGTCACGTCGCAGGCCGCCAGTGCGGTGTGCGACTGGCCGTCGAGCACTTGCACCTGGCCTGCCATCGGGCTGGCTGCCAACAGTTGCTCGACTTCGGCGCGCAGCGCGGGCAACATCGGCGCTATGAATTTAAGAGCAGGCTGCGCCCGCTGCATCAGCGCTGCAGCCGAAAAGAACCTGGAAGCAAGATAGCGCAGCTCGGAGCGACGGCTGCCAGGCAGCAGCGCCACCACGGTCGCGTCGGCCTCGATGCCGAGCGCTGCACGGGCCGCAGTGCGATCGGGCGTCATCGGAATCACATTGGCGACCGGATGGCCGACGTAGCTGGCCGCAATGCCCTGCTTCGCGAGCAGGGCCGGCTCGAACGGGAAGATGCACAGCACATGGTCGGCCGCAGCGCGAATCTTTTCCACCCGGTCGGCGCGCCAGGCCCAGATCGAGGGACAGACGAAATGCACGGTCTTGAGGCCACGCCCGCGCAGGCCGGCCTCGAGGTCGAGGTTGAAATCGGGCGCATCGACGCCAATGAACAGCTGCGGCCATTCGCGCAGCAGGCGCGCCTTGAGTTGCCGGCGGATGCCGGCAATTTCGGCATAGTGGCGCAGCACCTCGATGTAGCCGCGCACGGCGAGCTTCTCCTGCGGCCACCAGCTTTCGAACCCGCGCTCCAGCATGCGCGGCCCGCCGATGCCGGCCGCGTGCATGTCGGGCCAGCGCGCCTGCAGGCCTTCGAGCAGCAGGCTGGCCAGAAGATCGCCTGACGCTTCGCCTGCGACCAGTGCGAACTGCCGCGGTGTCGTCGTGGGAGCGGACATCTCTAGCGCGCGATGCCGCGCGTGCTGCTGGCGAGAAACCCGCTCATCAACGCGACGTCGGCAGCGGCTTCCGGCAATTCGGTCGCCAGCGCGTCGACGGCGGCGCGCGCATCGTCGAGCGTGCGGCCTTGCCGGTAGATGAGGCGGTGCATCTGCTTGACCGCCGCAAGCCTTGCGGCCGAAAAACCGCGGCGGCGCAGGCCTACAACGTTAAAGCCGCGCACCGCCATCGGATTGCCGTCGACCAGCATGAACGGCGGCACGTCCTGCGACACCGCAGTGGCGAAACCAACCATGGCGTGCGCGCCGACCTTCACGAATTGGTGGATGCCCACGAGGCCGCCGACGGTAACCCAGTCGCCGAGATCGACATGGCCGGCCAGCGTGGTGTTGTTTGCCAGCGTGGTGTGGTCACCGACCCGGCAATCGTGCGCGATGTGGCAATAGGCCATGATCCAGTTGTCATGGCCGACGCGCGTGACGCCACCTGCGCCCGGCACGCCGAGGTTGAAGGTGCAGAACTCGCGAATCGTGTTTCGGTCGCCGATCACCAGCTCGGTCGGCTCGCCCGCATACTTTTTGTCCTGCGGCACCGCACCGATCGAGGAGAACTGGAAAATCCGGTTGTCGGCGCCGATGGTGGTGCGGCCCTCGATCACGCAGTGCGCGCCGATCGTGGTGCCAGCACCGACCTTCACGTGCGGGCCGATCACGGTATAGGGGCCGACTGCGACCGAGGCGTCGAGTTCGGCCTTCGGGTCGACGATCGCCGTCGAATGAACCTGGGTCATGCGGTCGGCAGGATCAGTTGATCTGGCGCATTGCGCACATCAGCGTGGCCTCGCACGCCAGTTGGCTGCCAACCAAGGCGCGGCCCCTGAACTTGGAGATGCCAGCCTTCATGCGGTCGATTTCGACCTCGAGCGTGAGCTGATCGCCCGGCTCGACCGGCCGCTTGAAGCGGGCCCCGTCGATCGCGGCGAAGTAGTAGACCGTGTTGTCGTCGGGCACGATGTCGAGCGAATGAAACGACAGCAGCGCAGCGGCCTGTGCCATCGCCTCGAGCATCAGCACGCCAGGCATCACCGGGCGGTGCGGAAAATGGCCATTGAAGAACGGCTCATTCATCGTCACGTTTTTCAGCGCGGTGATGCGCTTGCCCTTCTCCATCGACAGCACCCGATCCACCAGCAAGAACGGGTAGCGGTGCGGCAGCAGTTTGAGGATCTGGTGGATATCGAGCGTCGTCGTCATGAATTCTTGTCCTGCATCGTCGTTTTTTCGAGGGCCTTGAGCCGCTCGCGCAGACCATGCAGCTGCTTGAGGGTGGCGGCGTTCTTCTCCCACGCGGCATTGTCGTCGATGGGAAACATGCCGGTGTAGTGGCCGGGTTTGTGGATCGAGCGCGTGACCACGCTGGCGGCCGAGATGTGCACGCCGTCTGCCAGCGTCAGGTGGCCCAGCACGATGGCGCCGCCGCCGACGGTGCAATGGGCACCGATCACTGCACTGCCCGCCACGCCGACGCAGCCGGCCATGGCGGTGTGCTTGCCGATACGGACGTTGTGGCCGATCTGGATCAGGTTGTCGAGCTTGACACCGTCCTCGAGCACCGTGTCTTCGAGCGCGCCACGGTCGATGCAGGTATTGGCGCCGATCTCGACGTCGTCGCCGATGCGCACCGCGCCGAGCTGCTCGATCTTGACCCAGGCGCCTTCGTGCGGCGCCAGCCCGAAGCCATCGGCGCCAATCACCACGCCCGGATGAAGCAGGCAGCGCGCGCCGATGGCACAGTCTTCGCTGACCGTGACGCGCGACTTGAGCACCGTGCCGGCCCCGATGCGTGCGCCACGTTCGACCACGCACAGCGCGCCGATGCGTGCCGTCGGATCGACCTGCGCCTCCGGATCGATCACGGCGCTGGGATGGATGCGCACGCCGTCCGGCCGGGCGTGCTCGCGCTTCCAGAGCTGGGTCAGCCGCGCGAAATAGAGGTATGGGTCGGCGGCAACGATGAAAGCGCCGCGTGCGGCAGCCTGCTCGCGCAGCGCCGGCGACACAATCACGCAACCCGCGCGGGACGCCGCCAGTTCCTTGAGGTATTTGGGATGGCTCAGAAAGCTGAGGCCATCAGGGCCGGCATCCTGCAGCGGCACAAGCCGCACAATGCTCAGCCCGGGATCACCCTGAAGTTCGCCTCCGAGGGCTTCGACGATCGCTCCGAGCCGCAGCGCCACACCGGTCGCGGCCTTACTTGGCGTTGCCTGCGGACGTCGACGCGTTGAGCGCCTTGATCACCTTGTCGGTGATGTCGTGCTTGGGATTGATGTAGATCGCTTCCTGCAGGATCGCGTCGTACTTCTCGGCCTCTGCGACCTGCTTGACCACGCGGTTGGCGCGCTCGTAGACGGCCTGCAATTCTTCGTTCTTGCGCGCGTTCAGGTCTTCCTGGAACTCGCGGCGCTTGCGCTGGAATTCGCGATCCTGGTCGACCAGTTGGCGCTGGCGCGTCGCACGCTGCGTTTCCGACAGCGTCGGGGCTTCGCGTTCGAACTTGTCGGAGGCGGCCTTGAGTGCCTCGCCCTGGCCCTGCAGATCCTTGTCACGCTTGGCGAACTCGGCTTCGAGCTTGGCCTGTGCGGCCTTCGCGGTCTGGGCCTCGCGCAACACGCGATCCGGATTCACAAAGCCGACGCGAAATGTCTCCTGCTGCGCCTGGGCAGGCGCAGCGCACAGCGCGAAAACGGGAATCAGGAACGCGCCTGAGACACGAAACAGGAAAGTCATCAAAAAGAGGTTCCGATCTGGAATTGGATGCGCTGAATTCTATCCCCGGCCACCAATGGCACGTAGGGGTTGTTGGGATCCAGGACTTCCTTTTGCTGCTTGACCGGCACTGCATAGGCGAGCCGCAGCGGGCCGAGCGGCGAGATCCAGCTGATGCCGATACCGACGGAAGCACGGATCTTTTTCTGTGCCTTCCATTGCTCGTCGGAGGTGTAGGGCGAGCGGTCACCGAACACGTTGCCGGCGTCGAAGAAGCCGTAGAGACGCAACGTGCGGTCATTGCCGGCGCCCGGGAACGGCGTGCTGAGTTCGGCGTTGAAGATCGCCTTCTTGTTGCCGCCGATGGCTGCGCCCTGCGTCTGGCCCAGGAGCGGCACGTCCTTCGGTCCCAGCGAGTTCTGCTCGAAGCCCCGGATCGAGCCGAGACCACCGGCATAGAAGTTCTTGAAGATCGGGTAGACATTGCTGCCGTAAGCCCGGCCGTAGCCGACTTCGCCGTTGATTGCGAAGGTGTACTGCTTGCTGATCGGGAAGAACTGCTGGTACTGGTAGCTGGTCTTGACGTACTTCATGTCGCCGCCAACGCCCACTTCGAGGTTGGCGCGCTGCAGCCGGCCCTTTGTCGGCACCAATGCGCTGTCGCGGTCGTCGCGCGACCAGCCCACGGTAAGCGGAACGCCCCACACACTGTCCTTGCTGCACGAAACAATGCTGTCGCTGCCCGTGGTGCAGCCGAAATAATCACGGTACGACTGCGGCGTAGGCGACTGGAAGAGCACGAAGCCGGACAGCGGATTCAGCACATAGCTGCCGCGACCCGGATCGAAGCGGTAGCGCTCGAGGCCGGCGCCGAAGAAAATCGTGTCGACCTCGCTGAACGGCACACCGAAACGGATGCTGCCGCCTTCGTTGACCAGCTTGTAGTCGCCGTCCGTCGTGTAGTACGGGCGGGTCGTCGTGTGGTACAGGCTGATCGTGCGCGAGATACCGTCCTTGGTGAAATAAGGATCGGTGGTCGTGACCGAAATCGTGCGCGAGTACTTGCTGGTATTGACCTGCAGGCCCAGGTAGTTGCCGGAACCGAACACGTTCTCCTGCGACACGCCGAACGACAGCGACACCTTCTCGGAGCTCGAGAAGCCAGCGCCGAGCTGCAACGTTCCGGTGGGTTTCTCGGTCACGTTGATGGCCAGGTCGACCTGGTCGGGCGTGCCGGAGATTTCCTGCGTGTCGACAGTGATCTCCGTGAAGAAGCCGAGCCGGTCAACGCGATCGCGCGACAGCTTGATCTTGTCGC
>JBDUCH010000289.1:0-5491 GCA_040003555.1 Variovorax sp.
TCGCCTCCATCACCTGGCGCGGCCGCCCCATTCAAATCGAATGCCACTGGATCGCCCCCCAGCGCACCGACGCCCCCCTCATCGTCTTCCTCCACGAAGGCCTTGGCTCCGTCGCCATGTGGAGGGACTTCCCCACCCAGCTGTGCGACGCCGCCAACGCGCGCGGCCTCGTGTTCTCGCGCCCCGGCTACGGCCGCTCCACCCCGCGCGCCGAAGACGAGACCTGGGGCGTCGACTTCATGCACCGCCAGGCGCACGAGGTACTGCCCGCGCTCTTCACCGCGCTGGGGCTCGGCGACGAAAAGCCCTGGCTCTTCGGCCACAGCGATGGCGGCTCCATCTCGCTGCTGTACGCCTCGCGTTTCCCCGACAAGGTCGCGGGCCTCGTGGTGCTTGCGCCGCACATCTTCGTGGAAGACGTGACGGTGGAGAACATCGAGAAAGCGCGCACCGCCTACCTGAGCACCGACCTGCCGGCCAAGCTCGCGCGCTACCACGACAGCGCCGACTCCGCCTTCTGGGGCTGGAACCGCATCTGGCTGCACCCGCCCTTTCGGCAATGGAACATCGAAAGCGAACTCGACGCCATCCGTTGCCCGGTTCTTGCTATGCAGGGAGTCGACGACGAATACGGCACCCTTCACCAGATTCGGGGCATCGCCGAGCGGGCGCCGCACACGCGGCTCGTGGAGATCGCCGACTGCGGGCATTCCCCGCACCGCGACCAGCCCGAAGCAGCGATAGTGGCGACCGTTTCGTTCGTGAGCGACCCACGGGAAAACCCCCGGGAAAACGCGTAATTGAGAGTTAAATAGTTTAGCTTTAAAGTATTGTCATCCATAAGGAGCCATTCCATGAGCAATCGCATCGCACGTACCACGCTGACAGCCCTTGCGCTGGCCTGCATCGCCACACTGGGCCACGCCCAGCAAGGCAAGCTCAAGGTGGGCCTGATGCTTCCCTACAGCGGCACCTTCACCGCGCTCGGCGTGGCGATCGAGAACGGCTTCAAGCTGCGCGTCGAGGAACAGGGCGGCAAGCTCGGCGGCCGGGAGATCGAGTACGTCAAGGTCGACGACGAGTCCGATCCAGCCAAGGCCACCGATAACGTCAACAAGCTGATCAAGCGCGACAACGTCGACGTGATCGTCGGCACCGTGCACTCCGGCGTGGCGATGGCCATGGCCAAGGCCGCCAAGGAGAGCGGCACCGTGCTGATCGTGCCGAACGCCGGTGCCGATGCCGTGACGGGCCCGATGTGCGCGCCGAACATCTTTCGCAGTTCGTTCTCGAACTGGCAGCCGGCCTACGCGATGGGCGAGGTCGCGGGCAAGCAGCAGGGCAAGAGGAAGGCCATGACCATCACCTGGAAGTACGCTGCGGGCGACGAGTCGGTCGCCGGCTTCAAGGAAGGCTTCGAGAAGGCCGGTGGCCAGGTCACCAAGCAACTGAACGTTCCGTTCCCGAACGTCGAGTTCCAGGCGCTGCTGACCGAGATCGCGGCCGCCAAGCCCGATGCGGTGTACGCCTTCTTCGCGGGCGGCGGCGCGGTCAAGTTCGTCAAGGACTATGCGGCGGCCGGGCTCAACAAGACCATTCCGCTCTACGGCCCCGGCTTCCTGACCGACGGCACGCTCGACGCACAGGGCGAGGCGGCGCAAGGCATGCTCACCACGCTGCACTATGCCGACGGCCTCAACACGCCACGCGACACCGCTTTCCGCACCGCCTATGCCAAGGCCTTCAAGCTGCAGCCAGACGTGTACGCGGTGCAGGGCTACGACGCGGCGCAGATGCTCGGCATCGGCCTCGCTGCGGTCAAGGGCGACATCGGCAAGAAGGCCGAGTTCGCCTCGGCCATCGAAAAAGCGAAGATCGACAGCCCGCGTGGCCCGTTCTCGATCGGCAAGTCGCACAACCCGGTGCAGGACATCTACCTGCGCAAGGTCGAGGGCAAGGAAAACAAGATGATCAGCATCGCGAGCAAGAGCCTCGCCGATCCGGCGCGCGGGTGCAAGATGTAACTTCGTTTCGCTACGCGCCCCCTTGCAGGGGGCATTTTTTCGCCAACGGCTCCAACCAAGAATTTGAAACGTGGACATCGGTACCTTTCTCGTTCAGTGCCTGAACGCCGTGCAGTACGGTCTGCTGCTTTTCCTGGTCGCCTCGGGGCTGACGCTGATCTTTGGGATCATGGGCGTCATCAATCTGGCGCACGGCAGCTTCTACATGCTGGGCGCCTACATGGCGTTCGCGCTGTCGCCGCTGTTCGGCGACCAGTTCATCGTGATGCTCGCGGCCGGCGTGGTGCTGGCCGCGGTGTTCGGCTACCTGCTGGAGTGGGTCTTCTTCAGCTACCTCTACCAGCGTGACCACCTGCAGCAGGTGCTGATGACCTACGGGCTCATCCTGGTGTTCGAGGAACTGCGCTCGCTGCTGGTCGGCAATGACGTGCACGGCGTCAAGGCGCCGCCCTGGCTCGAAGGCAGCTTCGCGCTCGGCGACCTGATGAGCTACCCGTGGTATCGCCTGTTCGCCTCGGCTGCCTGCATCGCGCTGGCGATCGGTCTCTACCTGGTGGTGAACCGCACGCGGCTCGGCATGATGGTGCGCGCTGGCGCCAGCAATCGCGACATGGTGCGCGGCCTCGGCATCGACATCCGCCGGCTCTACCGCATCGTGTTCGCGGCCGGCGTGGCGCTGGCCGCACTCGCCGGCATGATCGCGGCGCCGATGTCGTCGGTCTACCCGGGCATGGGCAGCAGCGTGCTCATCATCTGTTTCGTGGTGGTCGTGATCGGGGGCATCGGCTCGATCACCGGTGCGCTGGTCGCATCGCTGCTGGTGGGTTTCGTCGACACCTTCGGAAAGGTTTTCTTCGCCGAACTGAGCGGCATGGGGGTGTACGTACTGATGGCGATCGTGCTGATCTGGCGTCCCGAAGGCCTGATGGGACGCAAAGCCTGATGCGCCGCCTCAACCACGTTCTGCCGCTGCTCTGCGCCATCGTGCTCGCGCTGCTCGGGCCGGCACTGAGCCCCTATTTGTCGGACTTCATCGTCAAGGTGATGATCCTCTCGATCTTTGCGCTAAGCCTCGAGCTGCTGGTCGGCATGACCGGGCTGGTGAGCCTGGGTCACGCCGCGTTCTACGGCATCGGCGCCTACGCCACGGTGCTGGGTTCCGGCGCCGACGGCGGCTCCATTGCATGGCTGCTGCCATTGGCGATGGGCTCGGCCGCGGCGTATGCGCTGATCGTCGGCGCGCTCAGCCTGCGCACGCGCGGCGTGTACTTCATCATGGTCACGCTGGCCTTCGCACAGATGGCGTTCTTCGTGTTCCACGACACCAAGGTCGGCGGCGGCAGCGACGGCATCTACATGTACGTGAGGCCCGTGCTCGGCGCGCTCGACATGGAGAACCGGCGCGTGCAGTTCTATGCGGTGCTCGCCGCGCTGGTGGCCACCTACGGCCTGCTCGCGCTGATCCGGCGCTCGCGCTTCGGCGCTGCGCTGGCTGGCATCCGCGTCAACGAGCAGCGCATGCGTGCGGCCGGTTTTCCGGTCTACGGCTACAAGCTCGCGGCCTTCGTGCTGGCGGGCGCGCTGGCCGGCCTGGCCGGCTTTCTGCTTGCGGCGCGCGACGGCGTGGTCAACCCCGAACTGCTGGCCTGGCACAACTCCGGAGAAGTGCTGCTCATGATCATTCTTGGCGGGCTGGGCCACCTGCGCGGTGCGGTGATAGGCGCGGTGGCGTTCACGCTGCTGAAGGAATTCCTGTCGACGCAGGCTTTCGTCGGGCCGCTGGCCGACCACTGGCAACTGACGTTGGGCATCGCGATCATCGCGTTCGTCGCACTGCTGCCAAAGGGACTGATTGGCATCGCTGCGCGTCTCGCGCCGAGGAGAGCAGCATGAGCGCCCTGCTGGCCGTCAACAGCCTGACGCGCCGTTTCGGTGGCCTGGTCGCCGTGAGCGCGGTGACGCTCGACCTGCATCGCGGCGAGGTGCACGCGGTGATCGGCACCAACGGCGCGGGCAAGTCAACGCTGATCAACATGCTATCGGGCGAGATCACCGCCTCCGGCGGGCGCATCACGCTCGAAGGCGACGACATCACCACGCGTGCGCAGTCGCGCCGCGCGCGCGACGGCGTGGGCCGCAGCTACCAGCGCACCACCATCTTTCCGGAGTTCAGCGTGCACGAAAACTGCCGCTTGTCGGCACAGGCTGCAGCGCCGCGGCCGTGGGCGATCTGGCAGGCCTCGCACCGCTGCGCCGCGAGCAACGCGGCGGCCGAGGAAGCCCTGAGCGCAGCCGGGCTCGCGGCCGACGCGCAGCGCATTGCCGGCACGCTGAGCCACGGCGCCAAGCGCCAGCTCGAAGTCGCGATGTGCCTCGCCACGCGGCCGCGCGTGCTGCTACTGGACGAGCCACTCGCCGGCATGGGCGCCGAAGAGACGGAACGCATGCTGGCGCTGCTGACACGGCTCAAGACATCACACGCGATCCTGCTGGTGGAACACGACATGGACGCGGTGTTCCGCATTGCCGACCGCATCACGGTGATGGTCAACGGCACGGTGATCGCGACCGGCGATCCGGCCACGATCCGCAACAACGCGGACGTGCGCACTGCCTATCTCGGCGAGGAGGATTGAGATGCTGCAAGTCCAGGACCTCAACACTTACTACGGCGACAGCCACATCCTGCGCGGCGTCGACATCGAGCTGCCGGCGGCCACCTCGGTCGGCCTGCTCGGACGCAACGGCATGGGCAAGACCACGCTGATCCGCACGCTGATGGGCTACGTGCGGCCCGCGGCCGGCCGTGTGCAGCTCGATGGCCAGGACGTGACGGGCTGGGTGCCCGAGAAGATGGCGCGGCGCGGCATCGGCTACGTGCCGGAGGGCCGTGGCATTTTTCCGAACCTGTCGGTGCGCGAGAACCTCGTGATGAGCGCGCGTGCCGGTATCGACGGCCAGCGCGCCTGGACCTTCGATCGCGTCATGGCGACCTTTCCGCGCCTGACCGAGCGGCTCGGACACGGCGGCCAGCAGCTTTCGGGTGGCGAACAGCAGATGCTGTCGATCGGCCGTGCGCTCATGACCAACCCGCGCCTGTTGATCCTCGACGAAGCCACCGAGGGACTGGCGCCGCTGGTCGTGGTGGAAATCTGGCGCGTGATCGCCGACATCCGCGCGACGGGCATCGCAACGCTGATCGTCGACCGCGACTGGCGCAAGGTGCTGGCGCACACCGACCGTGCAGCCGTGATGGAAAAAGGCCGCATCGTGCTTGCGTCTGAATCGGGCGCGCTGGCGGCGGCACCCGAAGCGCTGTCTGCCCTGCTGGGCGTTTGATGCGGTCTTGCATTCACTGCGTCCGACGTTGATCTGAACGCTGAGGTTCCGGTTCCGGTTGCGGTTGCGGTTGCGGTTCCGATTCCGGGGCGGGCTCAGGGCGGCGGGGCACGCTGCTCCGCGAATGT
>JBDUCH010000290.1:0-5472 GCA_040003555.1 Variovorax sp.
TCGGCCCGACACCGTGATCGGCGCCTACTGGCCGATCAAGGGCGAGTTCGACCCGTTGCCGGCGCTGCATCGCTGGAAGGAAGACGGCGAATTGCTCGAAGAGCCGCACCGCCGCCGGATCGGTTTGCCGGTGGTCAACCGCGAGCACAAGACGCTCACGTTTCACAGCTGGTACCCGGGCTGCCCGATGGAGCACGACGCCTACGACATTCCGAAACCCAAGGACACCGAACTGATCGTGCCGACGCTGCTGTTCGTGCCCTGCCTCGGCTACAGCGCGGGGGGTTACCGGCTCGGCTACGGCGGCGGCTTCTACGACCGCACGCTGGCGACGCTGCAGCCGAAGCCCTTCACCGTGGGGCTGGGCTTCACGCAGGGCTTTCTCGATGATTTCGAGCCTGAAGGGCACGACGTGCCGCTGGACGCGATCCTCAACGACAACGGCGTGGTCTGGCCCGTGGGTTAGTCGATGTAGTCGACGGTGTCGGGATCCGGCACCTCGCCGATGGTTTCGCGCGTGGTGGCGGCCTGCGCCTCCAGCCACTCGCAGAAGGCCTTGATTTCGGGCCGCAGCGCGTTGCGCGGGCCGATCAGCAGCCAATAGGCCATCGGGGAGTCCAGGCGGTGCTGCGGCAGCACCTCGACCAGGTCGCCGTTGGCCAGACTCTCGGCGATCAATGAACTGCGCGCCAGCACCAGGCCCTGGCCGGTCAGTGCGGCCTGCACCATCTGGTAGGCGTAGTTGAAGTACAGCCAGCGCGGCGGTTGCGCCCGGCTTTGCCCGGTGACCTCGAACCAGCGCCGCCAGGTCAGCCATTCGAGATGCGTCCGGTGCGCGTCGCCGGCCTCGATCAGCGTGAAGTTCACGATGTCGGCTGGCTTGCGGATCGGCGGGCTGCCCTTGATGAGCCAGGGGCTGGCCACCGGCGTCAAGGTTTCGCCGAACAGGCGCACCGCACCGGCTGGCATCGCCTCGGGCGGGCCGTAGCGCAGCGCGATGTCGACATCGGCCATTTCCAGATCCATCGCCACGTCGCTGGCGTCGATGCGGATGTCGATGTCGGGGTTGTCGCGCTGAAATGCTTCGAGCCGCGGGATCAGCCACATCGAGGCGAACGAGGCAAAGGTGGTGAGCGACACGCTCTTGCGGCCCGCGCTCTGGCGGATCTGCCGCACCGCGCCATCGATGCGCGGCAGCGACTGTTGCACCGCCAGCAGCAGTTGCGCGCCGGCGCTGGTGAGCTCGACCGCGCGGGTGTGGCGCAGGAACAGCGGCACGCCGACTTCTTCCTCGAGCGACTGGATCTGGCGGCTCACGGCCGATTGCGTAAGCGCCATCTCCTCGGCGGCCGCCCGGAAGTTGAGATGCCGCGCCACTGCCTCGAAGGCGCGCAGGTGACCGGCCGCAATCGGCCGGGAACGCAGGTGAGTCTGGGAATGCTGCACGGTGATTGATGCGGAAACGGAATCAGTAGCCTACCGCGTTTTCATTGGACTGCCAACGGGCCAGCGCCGATCATTCATTCCTGAATCGTGCTTATGCGATTTAAGGAAACCTCAGGAGTCCATCATGTCCACCGCCGTTTGCACCGCGTCCTCGTCCCTGTCGCTGCCCGCTCGTCCGGCTGTCATCCCGGCGGCGGCACGTCGGGGTGCGTGGCAACTCTCCGCCGGCCAGGCCACCAGCCTCAAGGCCACTCAAGCCAGTGTGCTGCGGATCCGGCAAGGCCGGGTCTGGGTCACGCGCGATGCCAACGCACGGCACGCCAGCGAAGACCTGGTGCTGGCGCCCGGCGAGTCGCTGGCCGTGGTGGCCGGCGACCGCATCGTGATGGAGCCGTGGGACGGCTTCGGCGCCACCTACACCTGGGACGTCGCCTGAGCTGTAACGGTCGGGGCTGGGTCGCAACTCAGCCCGCGATAGCGTAGCTCTGCGTCCTGGTGCTGCCGCATTCGGGGCGGAGGCGCTCGGGGTGCGTGCACAGCAGCGTTGCGGAAATGTCGAAAGGCGCGGTCGCGGCCCTATAGTCCTCGGGTGAAACTCGATGACCATGCTGCGCCGGTCCATCCGCCACGGCCGACTCCACTGATCTAAATGACTGTTCTTGCCCTTGTGCGCCGGGTCGCGGCGGTTGGCGGCGTCGAAACCCTGGGCGTCATCGCCGGCGGGTTGGCTGGCCTGCTGATCGTCAATGTCTTGCCCAAAGACCAGTACGCCCAATACACCTTTCTGCTGGCGTGCATGACGTTGCTGCTGGGCGTCACCGACCTCGGCATTGCCCATTGCACGCTGCCCGTGGTGGGCCAGCGGGCGCGCGAAGTGCCCTGGGTGGTCGGCGCATGCCAGCGCGTGTTCCATTGGCGCTGGGCATTGCTCGGCGCAGGCGTGCTGGTCGTGGCGCCCTACCTCCACTACACAACCCGCGAGCACGGCTGGGGTGGGACGGCCTACTGGATCGCGGCGGCGCTGTTCGTGGTGATTGTGTTGACCACCTTGCGCGAACACTATGCCAATGCGGTGCTGCTGATCCTCGGCCACGTGCCGACACTCAACAAGATCGGGCTCAAGACGACCGCGGTGCGGCTGGTGTTGGTCGGCCTCGTGCTGCTGTTGCCGATCACGGCCTATTCGGTCACGGGCATCGTGGCCGCGACGGCGGCCGCGGGCATCGTCAGCGTGCTGCTGTACCGCCAGGCGCTGGCAACGCACGGCATCGTGGAAACGCGGCTCGATGCGGGCGACGCGAAGCGCGTCGACGCCCAGGTGCTGCGCATCGCCAGGCCGCTGGTGCTGCCGGCCGTCTTCTACCAGGTGCAGGGCGTTGTCACCGTGTTGCTGGTGTCACTGTTCGGCACCGCGAACATGCTGGCCGAAGTGGGTGCGTTCGGGCGGCTCGCGATGGTGCTGATGGTGCTGGACCGCATGACCAACGTATTGCTGTTTCCCGCCATTGCGCGGGCGCCGACCGGCCCGCGCCTGGCTACGACGATGGTGCGCGTGCACGTGCTGTACCTGCTTTGCATGGCACTGGTGCTGGCAAGCGCCCTGTGGCTGCCGCAATACTGGATCCTGCTGCTCGGCAAGCAATACAGCGCGATGGCGCCCTACGTGTGGATCGTGTTCCTGGCCTCGATGCTGAACAACGCCGCCGGCATGGCATTTCGCACCCTGACGGTACGCGGCACCACGGCCAACCAGAGTTTCAGCATTCCGCTGGTGCTGGCGGTTCAGGCGCTGTACCTGTGGCTGTTCGGCGCGGCCGACCTGCGTGCGGTGCTGCTGTTCAACCTCGCGACCGCATTCGCCAATTTCGGCTACCAGTATCTGCTGCTGGTTGTGGCGCTGCCGCAGTTCCGTGCGACGGCCCCACCGACCCCGCCGGCGGCCGAGGGCGCCGGCTGATTACGTGCGGCGGTACACCCGGCCGATCGCACCGGCAATCTGCATGGTGAGCTTCCGGCGGGCCAGTTCGTTGTCCGAGAAGACCCGGATCGGGTGGTTGGCGAACGCAAAGTAGGCCTTCGCCGGCAGCGAGGGCGGAAAGCCCCGCAGCGCGCGCCGGATGTGGCCGCCGTGCCAGGGTTTCGCCGGGCCGATGGCGTGCGACAGGTAATAGCCGCCGGGCATGAAATCCATGCCGTCGGCGCCAACCGTGTTGAGCTTGTCGTCGCAGGCCGTCAGCGCGAAGTTCATCGCATCCTGATCGGTCGAATTGAACAGTGCCGCACCGCCGCCCACCTTGATGAGCTTGGGCCCGTTGTAGGCCACCACCACTTCGCAGACGCGGCGCCACAGGTCGAGAAACGCGAGGCTGCTGCGCGGGATGCCGATGAAGCCGGCATTGAAATACCGGTCCAGCGGGCGCCGTTCGACGAAGCCATGCGGCGCGAAGTGTTCGCGCCACAGCAGCCGCTTGGGATGGCGCGCCGGAAAGCGGAAGTTGACGTCTTCGCACAGCGCGACGCCGCCGTCGAGGAACCAGCCGGCCAGTGCCGGCCAGTCGCATTTGACGACGATGTCGGGGTCGATGTAGGCCACCGTGTCGAGCTGCGGGTTCTGCGCCAGCAGGTCTGCGATGAAGGTGGGCTTGTAGTAGGTGAAGTGCAGTGGCGTGTCGAGCACCACGAAGCGCAATACCAGCGTTGGGCTCGCCTGAAAGTGGCCGACTTGCGGGTCGAAGCCCGGCGCGTCGAGTACCCAGCGCGGCAACGGCCCGCGGTAGCCGACCCATAGTTCCCCCTGGTAGCCCGATGCCACCAGCGAGTTCGCCAACGCGGCCACGCCGTAGTGGTAGTTGCCCTCGAAGAGCGTGCAGAGCGAGATGTTCATCGGTTGGAGGCTGGTTGGCGAGGCCGCAACGTTGCGGCGAGGGCAGTGTAATCAAGGGCCGCAAGGGCCGTGCCGCGCCGTCACTGCGCCGAGGCGAGTTGCCGCACATCGGTTTGGTACGCCTGCAGTCGCCGCACTGCGCGCTCGCGCTGTGCGGCCGATGTGGCGTTGTGAAGCGTCGCGACATTGCGGCAACCCTCCTGCAGCATTGCCTGCTGGTAGCTGCGCCAGGGCCCGGACGGCGGGTCGGCAATGCGCTGGACGTACGCGTGCAGCGCGGCGCGCACTTCTGCCGGCGGGGCCTGGTTGGCCCGGAATCCGCGCAACAATGCCAGCGCCTCCTGCTGGCGGTCGCGGCGCTCGGCGTCGACCTGCTGTGCGCCGAACGCCGATTGCGCCACCAGCTGCCGCAGCAGCTCGCGCTGCGGCTCGTCGAGCGTGCCGTAGAAGTCCTCGTTGCGCTCCAGAAACTGGTCGTAGCGCTTTTCCTGCCGCCCGGCCCTGCTCAGCGCGAGCCAGTCCTTGCGGTAGCCGTCGTTGACTTTGGCGTACTTGCGCTCGAGCTGCTGCAGTTGCGCGTCGCTGAGGCTCAGCGCGAGTTCGGCGCCGGCCGGTTCGGCGCGCTCGGCCACCGCCAGCAGGCGGGCGCGGATCTCGTCGCCGACTTCGCACACCTGCGCCGGCGTGACGTCGTCGGTCGCCAGCGCCTCGGCCTTCTGCAGCAGGCGCGTGACTTTGGGCAGCTCGTTGCGGCGGTGCCAGGCCAGCAACTGCGCGAGCTCGTCGCGCATGCGGGGCGTCTGCGCACCGTCGAAGTCGACATACCCGTCGAGCCACCAGTAGCTCAGTTCCGGCAGGTTGTTGTAGGCCAGCTTGACCGCGCTGCAGGCGGCCAGCAGGGAGGCCAGCAGCAGCACGCCGATAATTCGCGACTGCTTCGCGCAGCCACAACGCATTCGGGAAACAAGACGCATGACACAGATTCCGCAAGACAACCAAGGGCCGGTCGACATCGTCGTCATGGCGGCCGGCAAGGGCACGCGCATGAAGAGCAGCTGGCCCAAAGTGTTGCACCGTTTGGCCGGCCGTGCGCTGGTTCTGCATGTGCTCGATACCGCGGCCCGGCTGAACGCCCGCAACGT
>JBDUCH010000291.1:0-5422 GCA_040003555.1 Variovorax sp.
CTGGTCGACCAGTTCTATGCCGACGTGCAGCAGGCCGGCGGCAAGCGCTGGGACACCTCCAGCCTCATCACGAGGCTGAAGTAGCCGCGCGCCCGGTTCAGCGCACCGGCGAGGTCGTGGCGCCGCTGCTGGCAGGCGCGGGGGCCGGCGCAGCGCCCGAAGAGGGCAGTGGCGCCATCGGCGGCAGCGGCACGCGCGCGGAGGACGACGCGCCCCCATCCTGAACCGGCGGTGGCGGTGCGCCAGTGCCGCCCTGGCGGGCCTGCGTCGCAGCCAGGTCGGCGTCGGAGACGATCTCGACCACGCGCACCACCTTCTGCACACCCGGCACGCCGCGCGTGATGTCGGTCGCGCGGTCGACCTCGCGGCGCGTGGCAACGCCCAGGAGATAGACCACGCCGCGCTCGGTCACCACCTTGAACGCGTTGGCGAAGATGTCCTTCTGGTCGAGCAGCGAGGCCTTGACCTTGCCGGTGATGAAGGCGTCGTTGGAGCGCTGCGGCAGCGTGCTGCCCGGGCCGACGGTGATCTCATTGACGACCGAGCGCACGTTGTCGACCCGCGAGATCGAATCCTCCACGCGGCGCCGATCGCCCTCGTTGCCGACCGTGCCCACCAGCAGCACCTGGCGGTTGAAGCTGATCACGGTGACGTTCATGTCGTCGTTGGCGATGTCGCGCACGCGGGCCGCGCCACGCAGTTCGATGGCCTGGTCGTCGAGCTGCGCGCCCGAGGTGCGACGGTCGGTCGCGACCATGCCGGCGCCGGCGACGGCCGCCGCGCCGATCACCAGCGGCACGCAGCCCGCGAGGCCGGCCACCAGTGCGGCACCGGCCGTGAGTGCGCACGCCAGGCGCTGAGTGGATGTCATCGTCATTGGGAAACTTCCTGTTCTCCGAGTAGCTGGGCATCCACACCGTCGCACATGCAGTGCAGTGCGAGCAGGTGGACTTCGTGGATACGTGCCGCACGCTCGTGCGGCACACAGACCTGGACATCGGTTTCGCGCAGTGCGCGCCCGACCGCGCCGCCGTTGCGCTCGCCGCGGCCGCCCGACGCATAGCCGAGCAAGGCGACCACGGTCATGTCGCGTGCATGGGCCGCTTCGACCGCGGCCAGCACGGCGGCGGATTGCCCGCTGGCGCTGATCGCCAGCAGCACGTCGCCGGCCTGCCCCAATGCGCGCACCTGGCGCGCAAGCCGGTCGGCGTCGGCGGCTTCGGGCGTATCGGCCAGCGGATCGGCGCTGTCGCCGGCCAGCGCGATGGCACCGAGTTCGGGGCGCTCGCGCTCGAAGCGGCCGACGAACTGCGCCGCGAACTGGGCCGCGAGCAGGCCGGAGACGCCGGCGCCGCAAGCGAGGATCTTGCCGCCGCTGGTCACGCAGGCCAGCAGCGCCTGCATCGCTTGCGAAATGGGTTTGCTGAGGGCGGGCCCGGCCTGGTACTTGAGGTCGGCGCTGTCGATGAAGTGCTGCTGAATACGTTGCTCGAGCATGTTGGCCCGGATGATAGCGACAGCCGGTGCAACAAATCGTGTTAGCCCGCGTCGAACGCGCCCTGCAGCCACTCGATGCCGTCGCCCTCCACCAGCACCACGTCGAACCGCCACGGCGGCCAGCTGCGCAGCTTCATCAGGTAATGCCGCGCCGCGAACACGATGCGGCGCTGCTTGACGCCGGTGATGCTGCCGCCGGCACCGCCATGCGTGCCGCTGGCGCGCCGGCGCACCTCCACGAAGACGAGCGTGCCGTCGCGTGGCGCGCGCATGATCAGGTCGATCTCGCCGCCCCGGCGCCCCGGGGTTCGATAATTGCGCGCGACGAGCAGCAGCCCGGCATCGAGCAAATGCGCGAGCGCCGCGTCGTCACCGGCGTCACCGCGCTGTTTCGTCGTCCCTGATCTCTTGTTCTGGAGAAACACCTTTGAGCTCCCTGGCCCCCGCTTCGTTCGGCGCCGCACTGCAGGCGGCGCGCGATGCCGCGGGTGCGCAGCATTATCCGCAGGGCACGCTGTACGTGGTTGCCACGCCGATCGGCAACCTGGCCGACATCACGCTGCGTGCGCTGCATGTGCTGGAAATCGTCGACGCGATCGCCTGCGAGGACACGCGGCACACCCAAAGCCTGCTGCGCGCCTACGGCATCGACCGGCCCGGCGCGCGCCTGCTCGCCGTGCACCAGCACAACGAGGCCGAGGCCGCACAAGGCGTGATCGCGCGGCTCGCGCAGGGCGAACGCATCGCCTATGTGAGCGACGCCGGCACGCCAGGCGTGAGCGACCCTGGCGCCCGGCTGACGGCCGCGGTGCGCGAGGCCGGCCACCGCGTGCTGCCGCTGCCGGGTGCCAGCAGCGTCACCACGCTGCTGAGCGCGGCCGGACTGGTCGGCAGCGAGGACGACGGCAGTGCTTTCGTGTTTGCCGGTTTCCTGCCGACCAAGGCTGGCGAGCGTGACACCGCCGTGCAGCGGCTGGCGCACGAGCCGCGCGCCGTGCTGCTGCTGGAGGCGCCACACCGCATCGAGGCCATGGCGAAGGCGCTGGCCGCGCTGGGCCCGCGCCGCGTGACGCTGGGCCGCGAACTCACCAAGCAGTTCGAAGAAATCGCCACCGTTGCCGCCGAGGCGCTGCCGGCCTGGCTCGCGGCCGGCCCGCAACGCACGCGCGGCGAATTCGCGCTGGTGCTGCATCCGTCCGCGAAGGCGGACGACGATGCGGGCGACGGCGAGCGCGTGCTGCGCCTGCTGCTGGCCGAGCTGCCGGTAAAAACCGCCGTCAAGCTTGCCGCCGAGATCACCGGCGCGCCGCGCAACGCGCTGTACGACACCGCGCTGCGGCTGCGCGATCAGGCATCCAGCTCGGGGTAGCGCCGAAAGATCCCGTCCTCATTGAACGGGATGCGCCGCGGGCTGTGCAAGTACTCGTGGATGCGCTGGCGCCGCGCAACGTTGGTGTGCAGCTTGGCAAGCGCCGGCGCCTTGGCCAGTGCGCGCACCGTGGCTTTCGGAAAGGCGTACTGCAGGCCGGCCACCAGCTGGAACAGCGACAGATCGGCGTAGCTCAGCGCGTTGCCGACAAGGTGCTTGTCGCCAGCCGGATTGCGCTGGAGCACCTGCTCGAACCATCCGAGGAACTTGGGAATGCGCTCGTCGCGGAACGACTGCGCCACGCGCCGCGCTTCAGGCTGCTGGTCTTCGTAGTAGAGGCCGGTGCCAACCGGATGGTGCGTGTCGTGCGCCTCGGCCACCACGTCGGCGATGGTCAGCTGCAGCTGGTGCGTCCAGATGCGCTCCTCCTCGCTTTCGCCCACCAGGTGCAGGCGCGGCCCGAGGTACAGCAGGATCGCGGCGGTCTGGCCGATGGTGATGCCGCCGTGCACCAGGAACGGCGGCGCAAAGGGCGCGAACGGGTTGTTCGGATCGCGCACTCGGCGCATCAGCGCCGCCTCGCCACCACCCGCGGCCGGCAACTCGCGCGCCACGTCGACGTAGTCGACACCCGCTGCTTCGAGCGCGAGGCGGACGAACTCGCCGCGCCCCTGGATGGTGGGCCAGTAGTGCAGTTGGTAGGTCATCTGGGGGTGCAGTTTGCGCTGTAGCCTTATTTTCGTTGCAAGCTTCAAGCCAGCCCGCCTGCTGGCAAACTCCACCTCCTCAAAAAGAAGGAAGCTTTTCGATGACCCATGCCATCTACCCCTCGCTGAAGGGCCGCACTGTTTTCGTCTCGGGCGGCGCCTCGGGCATCGGCGCGGACGTGGTCGCGGCTTTTGCGGCGCAAGGCTCGAAGGTCGGCTTCGTCGACATCGACGAGGCAGCCGGCCAGGCCCTGGCGCAGAAACTCGGCGCCGACACCGCGCTGTTCCAGCGCTGCGACGTGACCGACATTGCCGCCCTGCGCGCGGCCATCGACGCGGTGCGCGCGCGCTTCGGGCCGATCGGCGCACTGGTCAACAACGCGGCCAACGACCACCGCCACAAGGTGGCCGATGTGACCCCCGAATTCTTCGACCGGACGGTGGCCGTCAACCTCAAGCACCAGTACTTTGCGGCCCAGGCCGTGGCGCCCGACATGGTGCAACTGGGCGGCGGCAGCATCATCAACCTCGGCTCGGTGAGCTGGATGAACAAGAACACCGACCTCTCGGTCTACGCCATGTGCAAGTCGGCGGCGCAGGGCCTCACGCGCTCGCTGGCGCGCGACCTCGGCAAGCAGAACATCCGCGTCAACACGCTGGTGCCTGGCTGGGTGATGACCGAGCGGCAGCTCAAGCTGTGGGTGAAGCCCGAATCCGCCGCCGAGATCGACACCGCCCAGTGCCTGCCCGGCCGTGTGATGGGCAGCGACATCGCGGCCATGGCGCTGTTTCTTGCCGCCGACGACTCGCGCATGTGCAGCGCGCAGAACTTCGTCGTTGACGCGGGCTGGAGCTAAAGCCGCCACGGGCGCAGAATCCAAGTCTCGTCCGAAAGGAGGTGCCTATGTTGATGGATGCCCCGGTAACCACCATGTTGCCCGTGAAGGATCTGGAGCGCGCCCGACGCTTCTACGAAGGTTCGCTGGGCCTGCGGGCCGGCGAGCTGAAGCCCGATGGCAAGTACACCTACGAGTGTGCAGGCACCACGCTGGCGCTGTTTCCGAAAGAAGGCGGCACCAAGGCCGACCACACAGCCGTGAGCTTTCGGGTGCCGGACATCGCAGCGAGCATTGCCGAGCTGCAGCAGGCTGGCGTCGTGTTCGAGAACTACGACTTTCCGGGCCTGAAGACCGTGGAACACGTCTGCGTGCTGGGCGCCGAAAAGGCGGCTTGGTTCCTCGACACTGAAGGCAACATCCTCTGTTTGCATCAGGATCTGGGGTAGGCCTGTCTGCCTTTTGCTCAACCGCAGGAAGACCCACCGCCGCTTGGAGCTCGCGCTCATCGTGCACGCGAAGGGTCGATGCTTCCTCTCGGCATCGACGGCGTGACGGTTATGCCTGACGTTTTCCAAACACTTGCGCGATCAGCGGCACCGTGGTGATGACCCCTACGGCGAGCAGCGTCCAGCCGATGGCGCGGCGTTGTTCCGGGTTCATTCGGTCGCTGAGCAGCAGTGCGAGGCCCGCAGCGCCCGCCGCCCGTGTTCCGGCAATCAATCCAATTTCTGGAATGGTCAGTGATACCTGCTTCATAGGCCTCCTAGCGGGTTGGACAGCGGTCGATCGTGACCCTCGTGCACGCGCGCGTACCTACTGATCCTGTGATCCGACAATTCCGGTGGCAGCGCCGTGCCGGTACTTTCCGAGACACGGCAAAAGTAACGGCATTTCTCTGAAATGGGATGCTACGCCGTGCAATGGGTTGGGGCCAAAGAAAAACCCGCTACGCGAGGGCACGTGCGGGTTTCTGATGCTTGGTGATACGCGATGGTGTCGGTATCTGGTCC
>JBDUCH010000292.1:0-5410 GCA_040003555.1 Variovorax sp.
GCCCGGTGTGCGCCTGCGCTTCGCGCCCAAGCCCGACAAGGACGTGCGCCCGCTGCGAGAGGGATTGATCGATCTTGATGTCGGCGTTCTCGGCGAGTCCGGCCCGGAGGTGCGCGTTCAAGCGCTCTACCATGACCACTTCATCGCCGTCGTGCGACAGGGGCACCCGCTGCTGGCCGAAGGCGAGATCACCGCCGAGCGATATGCTGCCTGCGACCACGTGGTGACGTCGCGCCGGGGACGGATCACGGGCCCAGTGGACACCGCCCTCGCCGCCGTTGGATTGACGCGCAACGTCGCGGTCGTCGTTCCAAGTTTTGGCACCGCGGTGTCGACCGCGGCTGCAACCGACATGGTGGCGCTGATGCCGGCGTCGTACTTCGAACACCTGAGAGCAAGCACCGCGCTGCGCTCGTTCGAGCTGCCAGTGCCGACCGAGCACATCACCATATCGCAGATGTGGCACCCCCGATTCGAACGAGATCCAGCGCACCGATGGCTGCGCGGCGTAGTGCTCGAGGTGTGCCGACATCACGGCGCGAAAGTGCGTTGAAGTGCAATCGCAGCGCGCCAATTTCGAGAACGCCTCGGGCGTGGTGCCGACGGGCTCCGAGCTAAATGCCGCGAAGCTTCAGCGTGTGAGTCACAAATAAAAAGGGCCGCCTTCAGGCGACCCTTTGTCCGCAATCAGCGAGGCGGCGATTACTTCTTGTCGCCCGGAACCTTGCCGTCAACGCCCTTGACGTAGAAGTTCACGCCCGACAGGAACTTGTCGTCGGCCACTGCGCCGGCAGCCACGAGCTCCTTGCCGTCCTGGCCGACGATCGGGCCCTTCCAGATCGAATAGGTGCCGTCCTTCAGGCCCTTCTTGACATCTTGAACCTTGGTCTTGACGTCGGCCGGAATGTCGTCGGCCAGCGAGACGATGTCGATCGCGCCTTCCTTGACGCCCCACCAGCTGGCACCGGTCGCCCATTTGCCGTCGAGCGCGTCCTGCGTGGCCTTGATGTAGTACGGGCTCCAGTTGATCACGGCCGAGGCCAGGTGGGCCTTCGGGCCGTAGGCGGTCATGTCCGAATCCCAGCCGAAAGCGCGCTTGCCTTTTTCCTGCGCGGTCTTGAGCACGGCGGGCGAGTCGGTGTTCTGGAACAGCACGTCGGCACCACCGTTGATGAGCGCGGTGGCCGCTTCGGTTTCCTTCGGCGGGCTGAACCATTCGTTGACCCAGACCACCTTGGTGGTGATCTTGGGGTTGACCGACTGCGCGCCCATGGTGAAGCTGTTGATGTTGCGCAGCACTTCGGGAATCGGCACCGAGCCGACCACGCCGAGCGTGTTGGTCTTGGTCATCGCGCCCGCAATGATGCCGGCCATGTACGCGCCTTCGTAGGTACGGCTGTCGTAGGTGCGCATGTTCTCGGCGGTCTTGTAGCCGGTGGCATGCTCGAACTTGACTTCCTTGCTGTCGGCCGCGACCTTGAGCATGGGCTCCATGTAGCCGAAGGTGGTACCGAAGATCAGCTTGTTGCCCTGGCCCACGAGATCGCGGAACACGCGCTCGGCGTCGGCCGATTCGGGCACGCTCTCGACGAAGGTGGTCTTGATCTTGTCGCCGAATTCCTTCTCGAGCGCCTTGCGGCCGTTGTCGTGCGCGAAGGTCCAGCCGCCGTCGCCAACGGGGCCGACATAGGCGAACGCGATGTTGAGCGGGGCGGCCGCAGCGGGTGCGGCGGCGGTCGGTGCCGGCGCAGCCGGGGCGGCAGCGGGGGCTGCGGCCTCTTCCTTCTTGCCGCAACCCACGAGGGCGGCCGAAGCGACGGCCGTCAGGGCCGCCAGCTTGAGCAGGGAGCGCTTGTTCATCAGATCATTCATTGTCGGAAATCCTCAAAAGGCAGGTTGCAAAACAAGAAAACACAAACAGATTATGAGCCGGGGTAGAACGGTTTCCCGATCGACGCCGGCATGTTGATGCGAATGAAGGCTGGGTTGCGCGAGATCAGCGCCAGCACCACGATCGTGGCGAGGTACGGCATCATGTTCAGGAACTGGCTCGGAATGTCGACGCCGACGCTCTGCAGGTGAAAACCAAGCATCGTGACGCCGCCGAACAGGTAGGCGCCGAGCAGCACGCGCGCCGGCCGCCAAGTGGCGAAGGTGGTGAGCGCGAGCGCGATCCAGCCCTTGCCGGCCACCATGTTCTCGACCCACAGGCCGGTGTAGACCACCGACAGGTAGGCACCCGCCAGTCCGCAGAGCGCACCGCCCGCGAGCACCGCCAGGAAGCGGATGCGCCGCACCGGATAGCCGAGCGCGTGCGAGGACTCCGGCGACTCGCCGACCGAGCGCAGCACCAGCCCCGAACGCGTGCGGTACAGGAACCAGATCAGCGCAAAGGTGAGCGCCACCGCGAAGTAGACGATCGGGTGGTGCCGGAACAGCGCCGGCCCGACCAGCGGCAGATCGCCCAGAAACGGCAGCTTGTACTGCACGCTCTCGGGCAGCTTGGCCTGCACATAGTTGATGCCGGCAAAGGCCGAAAAGCCCACGCCGAACAGGCTCAGCGCAAGCCCGGTCGCGTACTGGTTGGTGTTAAGCCAGATCACCAGCACGCCGAACACGGCCGCGAGGAAGGCGCCCGTCACCATGCCGCCGGCAAAGCCGAGCCAGCTGCTGCCGGTTTGCACCGTGACCGCGAAGCCGGCGATCGCGGCGCACAGCATGAGCCCCTCGGCGCCGAGGTTGACGATGCCGGCCTTCTCGTTGATCAGGAGGCCGAGCGAAGCGATCGCCAGCACGGTGCCGGCGCTGAGCATCGAGCCCAGCAGGAGTGCGTACCCGTCCATCAGAGAACTCCTTCGGTGGCGCGCGCGACAGGCTGCGCGGTGAGGGGGGTGCTGACCTGCAGGGAGGCCGCTCCCGGCGATAGGGGCGCCGGCTTTGGCGCAGCCTTGCGCCGCACGCGGTAGGCGATCAGCGTGTCGCAGGCCAGCAGCGTGAACAGCAGCAGCCCCTGGAATACGCCGGTCAGCGACTTGGGCAGCCCGAGGCGCGACTGGGCCAACTCGCCGCCGATGTAGAACATGCTCATGAGGATGGCCGAGAACACCATGCCGACCGGATGCAGCCGCCCGACGAAAGCCACGATGATGGCCGCGAAGCCGTAGCCGGCCGGCACGTAGGGCGTGAGCTGGCCGATCGGGCCTGCGACTTCGAGCGCACCGGCAAGGCCAGCCGCGCCGCCCGAGGTCAGGAGCGCGATCCACACCGCGCGCCGGGCCGAGAAGCCCGCGTAGCGCGCTGCTGCCGGCGCGAGGCCGCCGACCTGCTGCGCAAAACCGGCCCGCGTGCGGAACAGGAAGATCCAGAGCGCCGCCACGCCGCCGAGCGCGATCACCAGCCCGATGCTCACGCGGGAGCCCTTCATGAGCCGCGGGATCTGCGTCACCGCCTCGAAGGTCTTGCTTTGCGGAAAGTTGAAGCCCATCGGATCCTTCAGCGGGCCCGCCACCACGTAGCCGAGCACCAGTGTCGCCACGTACACCAGCATGAGGCTGACCAGAATCTCGTTGGCGTTGAAGCGGTCGCGCAGCAGCGCGACGATCGCTGCCCAGAGCATGCCGCCCAGCACGCCGGCCGCGATGATGGCCGCCACGATCCACGGGCCGGTGCTCTTGTCGGCCAGCAGCGCGACGTAGCCGGCCGCGATCGCACCGATCACGAACTGCCCCTCCGCGCCGATGTTCCAGACGTTGGAGCGGAAGCAGACGGCCAGGCCGAGGGCGATGATCAACAGCGGGGTCGCCTTGACCATCAGTTCGCCCAGCGCATAGCCGCTCCTGATGGGTTCCCAGAAGAACACGAGCAGGCCCTTGACGGGATCCTTGCCCAGCGCAGCGAACAGCGCCATGCCGATCAGCACCGTGATCAGCAGCGCCAGGATCGGCGAGCCGTAGCTCCAGAAACGCGAGAGCTGCGGGCGGGCTTCGAGCTTAAGCATGGGTAGCCTCCCGTGCAGCGGCGGCGCCGTGCCACAAACCGCTCATCCATTCGCCGATCTGCGGCACGGTGGCCGCGGCCCGATCGACCGAGGGCGAGAGCTGCCCCTTCGCGATCACATACAGCCGGTCGCTGATTTCGAACAGTTCGTCGAGCTCTTCGCTCACCACCAGCACCGCGCAGCCGGCGTCGCGCAGCGCTAGGATTTCGCCGCGAATCAGCGCCGCTGCGCCGACGTCGACGCCCCAGGTCGGCTGCGCCACGATGAAGAGCTTGGGGTTGGCATCGATCTCGCGCCCGACGATGAATTTCTGCAAATTGCCGCCCGAGAGCGAACGCGCCGCCGCCCCCGGCCCGCCCGCCTTGACGTTGAAGCGCGCAATGATTTTTTCGGCATGCGTCTGCAGCGCGCCGATGCGGATCCAGCCGCTCTTGCCGATCGCGTTGTCGCGCGTCAGCAGCATGTTCTCTGCGAGGCTCAGCGTCGGCACCGCGCCGCGGCCGAGCCGCTCCTCCGGCACGAAGTGCACGCCGAGCTTGCGCCGCCCGCGCGGGCGCAGGCGCGCAGCGGGATGGCCGAACATCTCGATCATGGCCGACTCGGCCCGCGTGTCTTCGCCCGACAGCGCATAGAGCAGCTCTTTCTGCCCGTTGCCGGAAACGCCGGCGATGCCGACCACCTCGCCGGCCCGCACATCGAGCGAGACGCCGTCGAGGTCGACGCCGAACTGGTCGTCGCGCGCCAGGGTCAGGCCTTTCACACGCAGCGCGACCGCGCCGGTCTTGAGTTCGCGATGCTGCAACGGTGGCGGCTCGGCGCCGATCATCAGGCGCGAGAGCGACTCGTTGCTTTCGTTCTGCGGATTGCACACGCCAGTGACCTTGCCGCCGCGCAACACGGTGCAGGCGGTACACAGCTCGCGGATCTCGTGCAGCTTGTGGCTGATGTAGAGGATGCTGCAGCCCTCCGACGACAACTGCTTGAGCACGACGAAAAGCTTGTGCACCGCCTGCGGCGTCAGCACCGAGGTCGGCTCGTCGAGGATCAGCAGCTTGGGGTTGGTCAGCAGTGCGCGGATGATCTCGACGCGCTGCATCTCCCCGACCGAGAGCGTATGCACCGGGCGCGAGGGGTCGATGTCGAGCCCGTACTCGCGGGCCTTGGCCGTGATGCGCTGCGTCACCTCGATCAGCGCCAGGCTCTTGTCGAGCCCGAGCCAGACGTTCTCGGCCACCGTGAGCGTGTCGAACAGGCTGAAGTGCTGGAACACCATGCTGATGCCGAGCGCCCTCGCCTCCTGCGGATTGCGGATATTCACCGGCTGGCCATTGAAGCTGACCGTGCCCTCGTCAGGCTTCACCGAGCCGTAGATGATCTTCATCAAGGTCGATTTGCCGGCGCCGTTTTCGCCCA
>JBDUCH010000293.1:0-5397 GCA_040003555.1 Variovorax sp.
ATGTCGCGCCCGCCGTCGCGGCCGGTCACGTAGTGGTTGGTGTTGTCGCGCACGCCCTCGCGCAGCGGGTGCGAGGTGACGGGCATGTCGTAGTAGTTCATGTCGGCCAGCCAGTCGACCACGTCCTTGCCGCGGTAGAAGCGCGCACAGCGCGGCGCGTTGCCGGTCGCCAGGAATACCTTGCGGCCGGCCAGATGCAGGTCTTCGGCGATCTGCGCGCCCGACTGGCCGCAGCCGACCACGAGCACCGCGCCCTCGGGCAGTTGCGACGGGTTGCGGTACTGTGCCGAGTGGTACTGCGTGACGGTGGGTGGCAACCGCTCGGCCATGCGCGGCACCACGGGCTTGTGATAGCCGCCTGAGGCCACGACCACCTGGCCGGCAGTGAAGTGCCCGGCGCTGGTCTCGACCACGTATTCATCGGCATCGCCCGCTCGCGAAACCTTCTGCACCGTCACGCCTTCGAGCGCTGGCGCCTGCACCTGCTCGACGAAGCCGGCCAGCCAGGTGTTGATCTCGTCCTTGACCATGAAGCCGTGCGGATCGCTGCCGGTGTACGACCAGCCCGGCAGATTGCACTGCCAGTTGGGCGTGACCAGGCAGAACGAATCCCAGCGCTGGGTGCGCCAGCTGTGTACCAGGCTGCGCTTTTCGATCACGAGATGGTCGATGCCGCGCTGCTGCAGACAATGGCTCAGGGACAGGCCGGACTGACCGCCGCCGATGACGACGACGCTGTAGTGGGTGGTGGAGGTGGTGGTGGACATGGGACCTCAGGAACAAGGGTGTGGATCAGTCGAACGCGGTCACGGTGACCTGCGCATCGGCCTGGTCGCCAAAGCGGCGGGCGATGTGCTCGATCTCCGCGAGCTGGCCAAGCGCCTGCGAACAGGCAAACCCGTACTTGGCGCGCACTCGCTCGGAGGCGATGCCGAGTGCGTCGCGCGTACGCTGGAGGAAATCGGGCAGCGGGTAGATGGCCCCGGGCGTGAGGTAGTCCGCCACCACGAGCGAGGGCGAATAGCAGCGCGTTTCGCTCTGGTCGGGCCAGCGGACGTGGAAATGCATGACGGGCATGGCAACGGTTCTCTCGTGGTTCAGCAGGCGGTGGTGGCCTGCCTTGGAAGCGTCGAGGCCGGGCCCTGCCGGTAGAGCAGCGCATGGCGCTCGGCGCTCGCGGCCCAGCTAAAGCGCCGGGCCAGGCGCCCGGCCGAACGCGCGACAGCCGCCGCATCGACGCGCAGCAGTGCGCGGTCGATCGCTTCGGCGATGGAAGTGGCGCGCTGCGGGTCGGCCCATTCGCAATCGCCGTCTTCCAGGTATTCGGTGAATGGCGCAATGCGCGACACCACCACGGGCGCGCCGCTCGCCAGCGCCTCCAGCACGACGAGTCCGAAGCTTTCGTTGAGCGATGGCATCGCGACCACATCGGCGAGCCGGTAGAGACCAGGCATGTCGGCGTCCGTCAGCGGGCCGGTCAGCAGCAGCGGGTGGTACGGGCCAATCGCGATGCCGCTGGCCTGCGCGAATGCCTTGAACTCGCGCGTGTAGCGCGCGTGATCGAGCAGGCTCGCGCCGCCGGCGATGATGAGCTGCGCATCGGGCTGCCGGGTGCGCAGCAGCACGAAAGCCTGCAGCAGCCGCAGCGTGTTCTTGCGCTCCTCCACACCGCCGACGGCGACGATGACCGGCGCATCGGCGCGCACTCCCAGGCGCTGCGCGAGCGCGGTGTCTTGGGGCTGCGTCACCGGGCTGAAGCGTCGGGTGTCGACGCCATTGCCCACTTCGGCGGCATCGACGCCGTGCTGGCGCGCCAGGATGTCCTGCCACAGCCGGCTCACGCAGAACACCTGCCGCGCACGCCGGAAACCCCGCGCCTGCCAGAACATGAGCTGGGGCGAATCGAACACTTCGAGGTGGTGCACGGTGCGCACGAAACCCTCGATGAGGCCATCGTCCTGCAGATTGGCCAGCGCGTTGCCGCCGATCGGATCGTGCGTGTGCAGCACGTCGAAGCGCGTGTGCTCCAGCAGCGCCGACAGGTGCGCGGCGAAGGCTTCGATGCGCCTGCCGACCATCTCGACCATGTCGAGCGACGCGCCGCCCACAGGGATCAGGTGCGTGGCACAGCGCACCGGCCGGAAGAAGCGCTGACCCGGCGCAGCCGGTGCCATCACCGTCACGTCGTGCCCCGCATCGTGCAGCGCGTGCGCGAGTTCGAGCGTGTGGACAACCCCGCCACGCGGATTGACCGAGTGGGTGAGCAGGCCGATCTTCAGGGTGCGCTCAGGCATGGACGGTCGCCTCGCCGATGAATGCGTCGCGCTTCAGATCCCAGAGCAGCGCCTGCTCGCAGCCTCGGCGCAACACCAAGGTGCGCGAGTCGTCGACCTCGCCCACCGCGGCGCAGGCCAGGCCGCGCGCGGAGAAACGCGAGCGCACGGCATCGACCTTGTCCGGGCGCACGCTGAGCACGAAGCCGTAGCTCGGGAACGAGGAGAGCCAGCGCAGCAGCGGCGCGCCGGCCGGCCGCGGCATGGCGTCGACATCGATCACCGCGCCGGCCTGCGAGCATTCGAGCAGCATCAACGCGGTGCCGACGGCACCGGCCATGCTGATGTCCTTGGCCGCATCGCAGAGGCCGGCCTCGGCCAGCGCGGGCAGCAACTCCAGATCCCCGCGCAGCCGCGCCGCGGGCGCCGCGGTCGACGCATTCCAGTACGGAAACGGCTCCTGGTAGGCACCGCGCAGGTCGACCGCCATCAAGAGCCGGTCGCCGGGCCGCGCCGCGAAGCTGCTCAGCAGCTTCTGTGCGCGGCCAAGGATCGCGACCGCAAGCTGCGGCCGCGCGCTCTTGTTGTTGCTGTGGCCGCCGACGATCGGCACGCCGTACTTCGCCGAGGCTTCGGCCATGCCTTTGAGCATCTCGCCGGCCGGATGCATGCCGGCGCTCCACAGCGCATTGACCACCGCGGTCGGACGACCACCCATCGCATAGATGTCGCTCACGTTGACCATCACGCTGCTGTAGCCGGCGAACCAGGGCATGCGCTCGATGAAGTCCTCGACCAGGCCTTCGATCGCGAACAGCAGGTAGCCACCCTGGCCGTCGGGGATTGCCGCACAGTCGTCGCCCACCGGCACCGCCTGCGCCAGTGCATCGGTGCCGCCTGGCAGGGCCTGCCCGAGCGCGGAGACGATGTCGCTGATGTCGCGCTTGTGCGCAAATCCCCGGCTCTCGCGCACGGCCGACGTGAGTTCCGACAGGGTCACGCCGCGCTCCTGGCGCGCGAGACGAAACCACTGACAGCATCGTGGCACGGCGGATAGCGCAAGAGATCGGCCTGCATTTCGGTGTGCGCCCGGCCGTGGATGCTCAGTTCGGCCAGCGAATGCCACCCGAGCTTGTGGAACAGCGGCACATTCTGTGACTGCACATGCGCCAGGAAGGTCTCGCAGCCTTGCGCATGCGCGCGCGACACTGCGAGCCGGATCAGCGTGGCGCCCAGGTGGCCCTGGCTGCGGAACGCCGGATGCACCGCCAGCCGCGAACCCCACCAGACGCTCGGTGCCGGCGAATGGATGCGCACCGTGCCGACCACCTGGTCCGGCATGCCGCCGATGCACGACATCGCCACGAGCAACTGCGCCGTGTCGTCGATCGCGTCGCGGTCGTTGCCGGTGAAGATGCCCTGCTCGATGCAGAACACGGCGCGGCGCAAGGCGTGCGCACCGTCGCGCTCCCAGGCCTGCGCTGCCTCGCGCACGAGGAACTCGACGGGCGCGTATTGCGCGACCGGCTCGACGGTGTCATCGATGCACGACATGGCTCAGTTCTCGTACACGGAGAGTGAAGAGCACGCGCCGCACTTGCCGCAGCCGGCCTTGATGTCGCTCGACTTGAGCCGCGCGGCTGACAGGCTCTGGCCCAGCGGCTGCAGGATCGACTTCATGAACACGGGCGACGGGGCCGGATGGTCTTCCAGCGGCGTGCCGCTGATCGGCACGAACGGCACCACGAACGGATACACGCCGAGCGCCAACAGCCGGTCGCAGATCTCGAGAATCGCTTCTCGCGTATCGCCGAGCCCAGCGAGGATGTAGGTGCTGACCTGGCCGCGGCCGAACACGCCGACCGCCGCCTCGAAGGCGCTCATGTAGCGCGAGATCGGCACGCTGGCCTTGCCCGGCATGATGCGCTGGCGCACTTCGGGCGTGACCACTTCGAGGTGCATGCCGAGCGTATCGATGCCGGCCGCGTGCATGCGGTGGAACCACTGGTCGTCGTCGGGCGGCTCGCACTGGCCCTGGATGGGCAGGTCGACCGCGGCCTTGATCGCGAACGCGCTCTCGCACAGGATCTTCGCGCCGCGATCGGTGGCGTTCGGCGTGCCGGTGGTCAGCACCATGTGCTTGACGCCATCGAGCAGCACCGCGGCGCGCGCCACCTCGGCGAGTTGCTCGGGCGTCTTGCGCGCCACGGTGCGGCCGGCCGCGAGCGACTGGCCGATCGCGCAGAACTTGCAGGTCTTCTTGCGGCTCTCGTAGCGGATGCAGGTTTGCAGTACCGTGGTGGCGAGCACGTCGGCGCCGTGCAGCGTCGCGATGTGCGAATACGGCACGCCGTCGAAGGTCTGCATGCCGTAGAAGCGCGGCTGCTTCGGAAAGCTGATGCTGGCAATCGGGATCGTGCCGCGCGTGATGGTGCTGACACCCATTGCATCCGGCGCCTGGGCCGTGAACGGCGAATGCCAGGCGGTCGAGGTGTGCACCGGCACCATGATCGTGTGGCCGTCGATGGTCACGGCCTTGTGGTCGGACGGCCCGGCGCCGCCCCGGCGGCTGGCAACCCCCGCGCCGGTATCAGCCAGCCGCAACCCGAAGGACTGCAACTCCGTCATCAACTGGCGGCTCGAAGGGTTGGCGGTCGTGGTCATGGAGGGTGTTCCCGGTGGAAGGGTTGGAAGAACAAAGAGGTGCGGCCGCCGGCATGGCGAAGGTCGTGGCCGCGGGGCGGTCGTTGATGACCAGGCTCAGCAGCTCGGGCCGTGCGTAGTGGCCGACCGAGTCCATCATGCGTTTGCGCTTGGTGATGAGCGCCATGTCGAGGTCGGCGACGACCATGCCCTCGCCTTCGGTGAGCGGCGTGGCCAGATGCTTGCCTTCGGGCGAGACGATCGCGGTGTGGCAGCCGCCGCGCAGCGCCTTCTGCAGGCCAGCATCTGGCGTGATGGCTGCGATCTGGGCGTCGGTGAGCCAGCCCGTGGCGTTGACCACGAAGCAGCCCGACTCCAGCGCATGGTGGCGGATGGTCACTTCCATCTGCTCCGCGAAGATCGGGCCGACCAGCGAGCCGGGAAACTGCGCGCAGTGGATTTCTTCGTGCTGCGCCATCAG
>JBDUCH010000294.1:0-5389 GCA_040003555.1 Variovorax sp.
TGGCCAAGATGACCGCAGCGCAGGCTGCCGTGCTCGTGATGGAAAAAGAAGGCGTCACGCAGGCCTTCGGCGTGCCCGGTGCCGCCATCAACCCGCTCTACGCGGCGCTGCGCAAGCAGGGCAGCATCGCGCACATCCTCGCGCGCCACGTCGAGGGCGCCTCGCACATGGCCGAGGGCTATACGCGAGCTGTGGCCGGCAACATCGGCGTGTGCATCGGCACTTCGGGGCCGGCCGGCACCGACATGATCACCGGCCTCTACTCGGCCTGGGCCGACTCGATTCCGATCCTCTGCATCACCGGGCAGGCGCCGCGTGCGCGGCTCTACAAGGAAGACTTCCAGGCGGTCGACATCGAGTCGATCTCCAAGCCAGTCACCAAGTGGTCCGTCACGGTGCGCGAGCCCGGGCAGGTGCCGCAGGTGTTCCAGCAGGCTTTTCATTTGATGCGCTCGGGGCGCCCCGGCCCGGTGCTGATCGACCTGCCCTTCGACGTGCAGATGGCGCAGATCGAGTTCGACATCGACACCTACCAGCCGCTGGTGCCATACAAGCCCGCAGCCACGCGCGCTCAGATCGAGAAGGCCATCGCGATGCTCAACGCAGCCGAGCGGCCGTTGATCGTGGCGGGCGGCGGCATCATCAACGCCGATGCAGCCGACCTGCTCGTTCGCTTCGCCGAGGCGACCGGTGTGCCGGTGATCCCGACCCTGATGGCCTGGGGCGCGATCCCCGACGACCATCCGTTGATGGCCGGCATGTGCGGCCTGCAAACCAGCCACCGCTATGGCAACGCCACGATGCTGGCGAGCGACTTCGTGCTCGGCATCGGCAACCGCTGGGCCAATCGCCACACCGGTACGGTCGAGGTCTACACCAAGGGCCGCACGTTCGTGCACGTCGACATCGAGCCGACCCAGATCGGCCGTGTGTTCACGCCCGATTTCGGCATCGTGTCGGATGCGAAGCTCGCGCTCGAGCAGTTCGTTGCGGTGGCCGAGAAGATGAAGGCCGAAGGCCGCCTGCCCGACCGCGCGAAGTGGGCCGGCGAATGCCGCGACCGCAAGAAGACCCTGCTGCGCAAGACCAACTTTGCCGACGTTCCGATGAAGCCGCAGCGCGTGTACCAGTGCATGAACAACAATTTCAGCCATGACACCTGCTACGTGAGCACAATCGGCCTGTCGCAGATCGCGGCCGCGCAGTTCCTGCACGTCTACAACCCGCGCCACTGGATCAACTGCGGCCAGGCCGGCCCGCTGGGCTGGACGATCCCGGCCGCGCTCGGCGTGCGCGCCGCCGACCCGAGCCGCAAGATCGTCGCGCTCTCGGGCGACTTCGACTTCCAGTTCATGATCGAAGAACTGGCCGTGGGCGCGCAGTTCAAGCTGCCCTACATCCATATCGTGGTGAACAACAGCTACCTGGGCCTGATTCGCCAGAGCCAGCGCGGCTTCGAGATGGACTACTGCGTGCAGCTCGCGTTCGACAACATCAACGCAGCGCCGGACGCCGGCATCGAGGCCGGCTACGGCGTCGATCACATGAAGGTGGTCGAAGGGCTCGGCTGCAAGGGCATCCGCGTGCGCAAGCAGGAAGAGATGACACCCGCGATCCAGCGCGCGGAGGCACTGATGGCCGAGTTCGGCGTGCCGGTGGTGATCGAGGTGATGCTGGAGCGCGTGACCAACATCGCGATGGGCACCGAGATCGACGCCATCAACGAGTTCGAGCCAATGGCCGAGCGCAGCGAGGACGCGCCCACTTCGATCGCCGCCATGGCGATGCTCGACTGAGGACGCACGATGCCGCGATTCGCCGCCAACCTCACGATGCTCTTCACCGAGCTGCCGTTCATGCAACGCTTCGAGGCCGCCGCCAGGGCCGGCTTCGACGCGGTCGAATACCTGTTTCCCTATGCGGTGCCAAAGCAGGAGCTGGTGGCCGCGCTGCGCGACAACGCACTGGAACAGGTGCTGCACAACCTGCCGGCCGGCAACTGGGAAGCCGGCGAGCGCGGCATCGCCTGCCATCCTGATCGCGTCGCCGAATTTCGCGAAGGCGTGGCGCGCGCCATCGACTACGCCAACGCGCTCGGCTGCCCGCAGCTCAATTGCCTGGCCGGAAAGATGCCCGTGGGCGCGGCCCTGCACCAGGTTCAGCCCACGCTGGTGGAGAACCTGCGCTTTGCGGCGCGCGAACTGCAGGCCGCCGGCATCCGGCTGCTGATCGAGCCGATCAACAGCTTCGACATTCCGGGCTTCATGCTCACGCGCACCGACCAGGCGCTGGCCCTGATGGACGAGGTGGGGTCGCCGAACCTGCTGCTGCAATACGACATCTACCACGCGCAGCGCATGGAAGGCGAGCTCGGCGCCACGCTGGGCAAACACCTCGCGCGCATCGGCCACATCCAGCTGGCCGACAACCCGGGCCGTGGCGAACCCGGCACCGGCGAGATCAACTACCCGTGGCTGTTCGGGCACATCGACGCGATCGGCTACACGGGCTGGATCGGCTGCGAGTACCGGCCGCGTGCCGATACCGCCGCAGGCCTCGGCTGGCGCACCGCGCTCACACACTAAGGAAGCGAAACGACATGTCCAACGCATCGCAGAAGATCGGCTTCATTGGCCTCGGCATCATGGGCGCACCCATGGCGGGGCATCTGCTCGACGCCGGCCACGCGCTCTTTGTCCACACGCGCAGCACCGCACCCGAGCCCTTCGCTTCGCGCGCCTTGGTGTGCGCCTGCGCCACCGAGGTGGCACAGAAGGCCGACATCGTCTTCCTCATGGTGCCGGACACGCCCGACGTGGAGAAGGTGCTGTTCGGTGAAGGCGGCGTTGCGGCCGGCCTCGCCAAGGGCAAGCTGGTGGTCGATTGCAGTTCGATCGACCCGATCGCCACCCGGGCGTTCGCGCAACGCATCGGCGATCTCGGCTGCGGCTATGTCGATGCGCCCGTCTCCGGCGGCGAGGTAGGCGCGAAGGCCGCGAGTCTCACGATCATGTGCGGCGGCGCGCAAGCCGACTTCGATCGCGTGAAACCGCTGCTCGAGAAGATGGGCAAGAACCTCACGCTGGTCGGCGATGTCGGCGCCGGGCAGATCACCAAGGTTGCCAACCAGATCATCGTTGCGCTGAACATCGCGGCGGTTTCCGAAGCGCTGGTGTTCGCATCGAAGGCCGGCGCCGACCCTGCCAGGGTGCGGCAGGCGCTGATGGGCGGCTTCGCGTCGTCGCGCATCCTCGAAGTGCATGGCGAGCGCATGATCAAGCGCACCTTTGCGCCGGGCTTTCGCATTGCCTTGCACCAGAAAGACTTGAACCTGGCGCTGCAGAGCGCGCGCACGCTCGGCGTCGCACTGCCGCAGACGGCCGGCGCCGCGCAACTCATGAACGCCTGCGCCGCGCTGGGCCATGGGCAGGCCGACCATTCGGCGCTGGTCAAGGCGCTCGAAGCACTGGCGCAGCATCCGGTGCAGCCGGACTGATTCCGGTTCCGGGGTGGGCTCAGGGCGGCGGGTGGCCCCTGCAGCGAAATAAAGGAGGAGCCGAAGGCGGGGGACATTCGCGGAAGGGGCCACCCGCCGCCATCGGCCTACCCCCCGAAACCTCAAGCACGAAGCGCCAGCGAGATGCCAGTGCCGCCAACGCAGCAAGCTTCAGCAAAGGCCAGGCTCCCTGTCCGATCAACCCTTGACGTTCACGCTTTCACGAACCGGCAATGGCCCGGAGGCCTCCAGCGAATCCTTCAGGTTCTTGCGGCGCCAGACCCAGGTCTTGAATGCCTGCGGCATGATCGTGATGCACGACACGTAATAGACCAGCTTGAAGCTCAGGAAGCGCGGCCCCACCGGCGTGTCGCGAAACAGGTCGCCCGCCAAGATCGACAGCAGCGCCTCCTGCATGCGCCACACGTTCTGCGGCTGCATGAAGATCCTGCGGATGGCTGGCGACGTGATGCGGTAGATGAACCACGAGAACATCTTCGGCCCGTGCTGCATGACCTTCTCGAAGCGGCGGAAGGCCTTCTCGGCCTCCTTCGCTTCGCCCTTGAGCCAGTGGTTCACCGCGGTCGCGCTTTCGAAGGCGCTGTTCATCGCCAGGAACACGCCCGACGAGAACATCGGATCGACGAAGGCGTAGGCGTCGCCGATCATCATGAAGCGGTCGCCGCGGCAAAACTTCGAGTCGTAGGCGTAGTTGCCGGTCGAGGTGGCGCCCTCGAGCAGCGTCGCGTCCTTGAGCCGCTCGGCCAGCTTGGGCGCGAGCGCGATGGTTTCCATCAGGAACTCGGTCAGGCTGCCCTTGCGCTGCTTGAAGTAGGCCGGCGACGCCACGGCGCCGACACTGGTGGTGCCGTCGCGCAGCGGAATGAACCAGAACCAGCCGTGGTCGAACCAGAACAGCGTGATGTTGCCCTCGTAGCGCCCAGGATTGCGCTGCGCGCCGGCGAAGTGCCCGTACAGCGCCGCACTGGCGTGCTTGCGGCTGCGCTGCTTGGCGTCGAACTGGTTCGACAACAGCGTGTCGCGGCCGCTGGCGTCAATCACGAAGCGCGGGCGCCAGCTGGTTTCCGTGCCATCGTCGGCCTTGACCTTGACCAGCGCGCGGTCGTCGCCGCCCTTGCCGGCTTCCGTGTCGACCTGCGTGACCTTGTGGCCTTCGAAGGTGCGCGCACCGCGCTTCGCGGCCAGGCGGAACAGCAGCTCGTCGAGCTCGGCGCGGCGCACGTGCACGGCATAGGGAAACGACTTGTCCATCGCCTCGCCGAAGGAGAAATGGCTGGTGTGGTCGTGCCAGGGCGATACGAACTCGGCGCCGTACTTGGCGATGCCGATGGCCTCGACCTCGGTGCGGATGCCCAGCCGGTCGAACAGCGGCATGTTCATCGGCAGCAACGATTCGCCGATGTGAAAGCGCGGATGCCGCGCCTTCTCGATCAGCACCACGTCGTGGCCCTTGTCCGCGAGCAGCGCAGCAACCGTAGAGCCGGCGGGCCCACCACCGATGACCACGACGTCGGGGCTCGATCCTGTGAATTCTTGAAGTGCCATGACCCGCAGGCCCTCCGGGGTTGTCTTGTATCCGGCTGAAACTGCCGCGGGGCAGAGTTTAGCGACCCGGTGCGAGGCGCCCGGGTCGCACCATCGTGGTTGTCACTACCGGGGCAGCTTGCGCTTTTGGAGTAGCCTCTTCGGTCGTCAAAGAACCAAGGAGATTTTCATGGCCGCCCCCCTGTCACCGGCAGAAGAAGCGCTGCGCGAAGCCGCACGCGAATACCACCGCAGCCCCGCGCGCGGCAAGATTTCCATCACGCCGACCAAACCGCTGATGAACCAGCGCGACCTGTCGCTGGCCTACTCGCCCGGCGTCGCGTATCC
>JBDUCH010000003.1:0-50735 GCA_040003555.1 Variovorax sp.
TTGGCCGCACGCCGCGCAGCAACCCGGCCACCTACACGGGCCTGTTCACGCCGATCCGGGAGCTGATGGCCGAAACCAATACCGCGCGCGAGCGCGGCTACGGGCCTGGGCGCTTCAGTTTCAACGTGGCGGGCGGGCGCTGCGAGGCCTGCCAGGGCGACGGCGTGGTCAAGGTCGAGATGCACTTTCTGCCCGACGTGTACGTGCCCTGCGAGGTGTGCCACGGCCAGCGCTACAACCGCGAAACGCTCGAGGTGCAGTACAAGGGCAAGAACATCGCGCAGATCCTCGACATGACGGTCGAGGTGGCGCACGAGTTCCTGAAGGCCGTGCCGACGATCGAGCGCAAGCTGCACACGCTGCTGGACGTGGGCCTCTCCTACATCAAGCTGGGCCAGTCGGCGACCACGCTGTCGGGCGGCGAGGCGCAGCGCGTGAAGCTCGCGCTCGAACTCAGCAAGCGCGACACCGGCCGCACGCTCTACATCCTCGACGAGCCGACCACCGGCCTGCACTTCGCCGACATCGAGCTGTTGCTGAGGGTGTTGCACCAGCTGCGCGACGCGGGCAACACGATCGTGGTGATCGAACACAACCTCGACGTCATCAAGACTGCCGACTGGCTCATCGACATGGGGCCCGAGGGCGGCGCCGGCGGCGGCATGGTGGTGGGCGAAGGCACGCCGGAAGACATCGCGGCGAACGAGGCGAGCCACACCGGGCGCTATCTCAAGCGCCTGCTGTAGCGGTCGGTTCAGGGTACGTTGATCGCCACCGCGCCGTTGGCGCTGAACCAGGCCACGCCGTTGCCGATCATGGCGCGACCGTTGGAGACGAACATGTCATGCGGCAGCGCCTCCTTCAGCGCGTTGAGGCAGGCCCGCGTAAAGACCTGATCCCAGGCGGCGTGCAGTTGCTCGGCCGATGCGATCTCACGGCCTTTTCCGCCCTGATTGACGCGCAGCGGAAAGTCGACGAAGCGTGCCGCTTCGGCACGGTCGCCCGCCAGCACCGCCCGGTGGAAGCCCTGCACACGCACCTCGAACTCCTCGTCGGTTTCCTTGGTGACCTGCTCATAGCGACGGCCTCCGGCCTGCCGGTTGGCGGTGTTCCCGAGCGTCACATCGAGGCGCTTGCCCCCTTGCGTCCAGACGCCCGTGAGCCCGATGCTGTTGCTGAAGTCGAGCGGTTTTCCGCCCCCAGTGCCATTGCCCACCAGATCCAGCGTGAAGGTGCCGCCGCTCGCTTCGCGCAACGTGAGCCGCCCGCCCTGGAAGCTGCCCGTGAGCGGAATGTCTTTCAGGAACTTGCCGTAGAAGTAGTGACCGGTCAGGCGGCCATCCGCGCCTCGGGGCGCCACCAGCGTCATGCCGATCAGGCTGGTGCCGAGCACGCCCTCGTACAAGGCTTCGGTTCGGCCAGTGGCCTGCGCCTGCGCCCAGCCGCTGGCGATCCAACCGGGCGCCGCCACAGCGATCACGAGGCGCGAGCACATCCGTCGGCGTGTGGGGAGCGGCAGGTTGGATGTCATGACGCGATTCTCGCGGCTGGCGCGGCACCATGACCTGCGGCGTTATCGACCGTGTGCCGGCATTGCACGACAGTGGGGCCACGTTCACAAACCAGGCAACTCAAGAAAGGAACCCGCCATGAACGGCTTCGACATCCTCCCCCTCGGCGTTTCGCTGCTGATCGGCGTTGCTGCTTTCGGCTCCTGCATCGGGATCGGCATCGTCGGCTCCAAGTTTCTGGAGGGCACGGCGCGCCAGCCGGAGTTGGTCGATACGCTGCAGACCAAGTTCTTCCTGGTGGCGGGCGTGACCGACGGCGCTTTCATCATCGCCACCGGCATCGGGCTCTGGTTCGCGACGTCGAACCCCTTCAAGGGCTGACCCGCGCGCAGTACATCAGCGCAGTACGCGCAACATGCCTTCCTGCGCGGTCGAAGCCACCAGCCGGCCGTCGCGCGCGAACACGCTGCCGCGGCAGAAGCCGCGCGCACCGCCGGCGCTTGGCGAATCGATCGTGTAGAGCAGCCAGTCGTCGAAACGGAACTCGCGGTGGAACCACATGGCGTGATCCAGGCTGGCCGCGCGCAGTTTCCCGGTCATGAAGGTCAGGCCATGCGGTACCAGCGCGGCACGCAGCAGGCCGTGATCGGATGCATAGGCCAGCAAGGCGCGGTGCACCATCGGATCGTCGGGCAGCGGCGAGACGGCACGCATCCAGACGGCGCTGCCGCCTTCGCGTGGCACCGGTGCCAGCAGGTCGTCGTCCTCGACGCGGCGAAATTCGATGCCGTGCGGCTCGGTGCCCTTGACCTGCCAGCGCGCGGGCAGCCGGTCGCCCAGTGCCACGCGCCGCTCGAGCTCGCTCGGCAGGCCTTCGGGGCCAGGTGTTTCGGGCATCGCCAGCTGGTGCTCGACCCCTTCGTCGACGGTCTGGAACGAGGCCGCCATCTCGAAGATGATGCGGCCGCGCTGGCGCGCCAGCACATGCCGCGTGGTGAAACTGCGCCCGTCGCGCACGCGGTCCACGGTGTAGTCGATCGGCGCATGCTCGCCGGGCAGCAGGAAGTAGGCGTGCATCGAATGCATCGGCCGATCGGGCTCGACGGTGCGGCTCGCGGCCATCACGGCCTGCCCGAGTACCTGGCCACCGAACACCGCGGGTGTGCCGATGTCCTCGCTCTCGCCGCGAAAGCGGTCTTCGCCCACGGCTTCAAGACGCATCAGCGCCACAAGGTCTTCGACGAGGCAGGCAGCGGTGGGGGCGTCGGTCATCGGGAGCAGCGAACAGTTTCTGGGGACTCCGACCTTAGCAAGAGCGGCGCCAGGGCATTGTCGCGTGCCGGTCTCTGCCGCACAGGCCGCATCGACCGTTTGGCGTGCGGACAGGCCGCAAAAAACCCGGAGAATGCCGCTGGCCGGAGACATCCCCGGCAGACCCATACGGAGCTCGACCTTGACCCTTAGAACGCCCCTGAATTTCCTGGCTGTTGCGGCCGCAGTCGCATTGGCGACCGCCGGCTGCTCGTCGACATCGAAGAACGCGGCGGCGCCCGCGGCCCCTGCACCGGCCGCCGCTGCGCCGGTCGCGCCACCGCCGCCGCCCGCCGTGGAAGGCCTCGATTACCGCCAGCTCAGCGGCTTGCTGGACGACGGCAACGAGAAGCGCGCCAAGCCCGAGCTCGTCGGCAAGACGACGACGTTGACGCTCGCCAAAGCCGCGGGCCGCGGCGTGCCGCCGGGGCTGTACGCGGTGGACGCTGGCGACCTCATCTACTTCCGCTGCCGCTCGGTGGGCGGTGGCTTCACCGGCGGCACCGTCACGACGAAGATCCGTGACTACCGCTTCGTGCCCAAGGACAAGCAGAAGATCGTCGAGCTCGAGCGCTGCGCGGTGGCGGCCGTCGAGCCGGCGCGTCCGGCCGCTGCCCCGGCGCCCGCACCGCAGGCTGCGACGCCCGCGCCGTCGACCATCGGCGCCGGCAAGCCCGGCATGGACGCGCGCGGCAACGTGGTCGATTCGTCGAAGGTGGAAGCAGGCAGCGGCCGCACTGTGAAGGGCTTGAACGACTTCGAGGGCGAGATCACCGGCAACCCGGCCGCCAACAGCAAGTTCGCCAGGCTGCAGATCGGCATGTCGACACGGCAGGTGCAGGACATCGCGGGCCCACCGACCGACCAAGGTGCCTACATCACCGGCAAGGCCTGGATCCCGTTCTATTTCGGTGCCGACCGGCACCGCTTCGAGATGACCTACAAGGGCCAGGGCCGCCTGATTTTCGCGGGTGGCGGCATGGGTGATTTCAGCAGCGGCAACCTGATCTGGATCATCCACAACCCGAACGAGGCTGGTTACCGCTGACCTTCGGCGGCGCAGGCCGTCCACGCCGGGTGCACGCGACGAAAAAAGGCATGCGGAAGGCTCCGGGTCTCAATCGATCGCCCGATGTTGCCACGCAGTCGCAAGGACTATGCTGTGGCCGCCACAACAACGAGGAACGGACATGGGCGCGCAGTGGAAAGCAAAAGGCAAGGAACTGGCGGCCAATGCCAGGGGCAAGCTGTTCGGAAGACTGGCCAAGGACATCATGATCGCGGCCCGCAGCGGGGCTGACCCGGCCTCGAATTCGCGTCTGCGGCTGGTCGTGGAACAGGCCCGCAAGGTCTCCATGCCCAAGGAGACGCTGGAACGCGCCATCAAGAAGGGTGCCGGACTCACCGGCGATGCGGTTCATTTCGAGCATGTGATCTACGAAGGCTTTGCGCCGCACCGCGTGCCGGTGATGGTCGAATGCCTGACCGACAACGTGAACCGCACCGCGCCCGAAATGCGGGTGCTGTTTCGCAAGGGCCATCTGGGCACGTCGGGCTCGGTGGCCTGGGATTTCGACCATCTGGGCATGATCGAAGCCGAGTCGACGTCGGCCGATGCCGACCCCGAACTGGCCGCCATCGAAGCCGGCGCGCAAGACTTCGAGCCGGGCGAGGAGGGCAGCCCCACGGTGTTTCTGACCGACCCCACCGACCTCGACCTGGTGAGCCGCGCACTTCCGGCGCAGGGCTTCCACGTCGTGTCCGCCAAGCTCGGCTACAAGGCCAAGAACCCGGTCGACCCGGCGAGCCTCAGCGCCGAACATCTGGAGGAGGTCGAAGCCTTCCTGGCCGCCATCGATGCGAACGACGATGTGCAGAACGTGTTTGCGGGCCTGGCAGGTTGAGCGCGTCCACGGCTGACGGGGCCGGCGTGGCGCCACTGGCCGATCTGGCCGACCTGGCCGACCTGGCCGCCCGTGTCGGCGCGGCGCTGCGCGAACGCGGCCAGACCGTGGCGGTGGCAGAGTCTTCGGCCGGCGGCCTGGTGTCGGCCGCGCTGCTCGCGGTGCCTGGCGCGTCGGCCTTTTTCCTCGGCGGCGCAGTCGTGTACTCGCGGCGCGCCGGCAAGGCGCTGCTCGGGCTGACGGCCGCCGACGTGGCCGGGATGCGCGGGGAAACCGAACCCTTTGCCAGGCTCATCGCGGGCCGGGTCCGCGACACCCATCGTGCCACCTGGGGGCTCGGCGAAACGGGCGCAGCCGGCCCTTCGGGCAGCCCCTATGGCGACGCACCGGGCCACCTGTGCATTGCCGTTGCCGGTGCCGTCACCGCAAGCCGGACGATCGAAACCGGCGAAGCGAACCGCGCCCTGAACATGAACCTGTTCGCGCGGCAGTTGCTCTGGCTGTTCGACGAAACGCTGCGGGCACAAGATTCGCCGCATTGAGCGCGCGCCGGGCGGCAATAATCTGTCACCCACCGCACAAAGGCCCTCATGCCGTCCATCACGCTTCGCTTCCTGGCCAATCCCAACACCGTCAACTTCGGCGGCAAGGTACATGGCGGCACCGTCATGAAGTGGATCGACGAAGCCGGCTATGCCTGCGCGACCAGCTGGGCCAAGCGCTATTGCGTGACGGCCTTCATCGGCAGCATCCGCTTTCACCACCCCATCATGATCGGCGACCTGGTCGAAGTGGAAGCGCGGCTCGCCTATACCGGCACCACCAGCATGAACATCTCGGTCGAGGTGCGCAGCGGCGACATGAAGGGCGGCGAAATGGCCAAGACCACCGAGTGCCTAGTCGTGTTCGTGTCGGTGGACTCGCACGGCCGGCCAATGCCGGTGGAGGCGTTTTCGCCCGGCACGCCGGGCGAGATGGCGTTGGCGGAGCGGGCCAAGACCCATCTCGAGGCAGCCCGCGCGGCCGGGGCCTGACCGGGGCTCAGGGCACGAGCGTTCCGCTCACCTCGCCCAGGCCGATACGCACTGCGCCTTCGCGCTCGCAGTAGCCACGCAGGGTGAGCGTGTCGCCGTCTTCCAGGAAGGTGCGGCGTTCGCCGTTGGGCAGCGTGATCGGCTGCTTGCCGCCCAGCGTGAGTTCCAGCAGCGAGCCGGCCTGATCGGGTTCGGGCCCCGACAGCGTGCCCGAACCGAGCAGGTCGCCGGGTTGCAGGTTGCAGCCATTCACTGTGTGGTGCGTGACCAGTTGCGCCGCGGTCCAGTAAGCGGCCTCGATGGTGTTGCCGCGCGTGAGGCGCGCCGGGGCTTCACCGGCCTCGCGCATCTTCGCAGTCTGCAGCCACACCTCGAGCGTGATGGCGAGCCCGCCGGCCTGGCGGTTGGAAGCGTTGTCGAGGTAGGGCAATGGCTGCGGGTCACCGGCCGGCCGCTCGAACGCGGCCGCGCGGAACGGTGCCAGCGCCTCCATCGTCACCAGCCAGGGTGACAGCGTGCTCGCGAAGTTCTTCGACAGAAACGGGCCGAGCGGCTGGTACTCCCACGCTTGCAGATCGCGCGCCGACCAGTCGTTGAGCAGCGTCACGCCGAACAGGTGCTGCTCCGCCTCGCCGAGGGCGATCGGTTCGCCCAGCGCATTGCCCTGGCCGACGAAGAAGCCGAGTTCGAGTTCGTAGTCGAGCCGCTTCGATGGGCCGAAGCTGGGCGCTTCGGCATCGGGTGCCCGGGTCTGCCCCTGCGGCCGCCGGAAGCGCTGGCCGCTCACGCCGATCGACGAAGCGCGGCCGTGATAGCCGATTGGCACCCACTTGTAGTTGGGCATCAGAGGCTGGTCGGGCCGGAACAGCTTGCCGACCGTGGTGGCGTGATGGATGCCGGTGTAAAAGTCGGTGTAGTCGGCGATGCGGCAGGGCACCGTCATCTCGACTGCGGCCTGGGCATAGAGCGCGAGCTCCCAGCCCGACTGCTTCGGGCTGCCTTCGCGCAGGCCCTCGGACAGCGCAGCGCGCAACTCGGCACGCTCGGCGAGCGACGCACCCATGAGCCTGTTCATGTCGGCGTGGTCGACCAGCTTCGCGGCCGCCAGATCCAGCACCCGGTCGCCAATCGCGACGCCGATGCGGAAAGGCTCGTCGCTGTCCGCCGGCCTGAAGCGGCCGAACGGGAGGTTCTGGATCGGGAAGTCGCTGCCGGCTTCGTTGGCCGAAGGCACCCAGCTGCGCAGTGCCGGATCATGGGTTTCGTTGAGCAGGTTCATGGTTTGTATTGGTCTTGAAGGCCGGCCCAGCAGTCGGCGTAGTCGGGGTCGAACGCGGGGCTTTGCAGCGCCCAGGCGGTGGGGATGAAGCGAAAGCGGCTCTCGAACATGAAGGCCAGCGTGTTGTCCAGCTTCTGCGGCTTCAGGTCGGCCTGGCTGGCCTTCGTGAAAGCTTCTTCGTCGGGGCCGTGCGGCACCATGCAGTTGTGCAGCGAGGCGCCGCCGGGCTTGAAGCCACCTGGCTTGGCGTCGTACTCGCCATACACCAGGCCCATGAACTCGCTCATCAGATTGCGGTGGTACCAGGGCGGCCGGAAGGTGTCTTCCATCACCAGCCAGCGCGGCGGGAAGATCACGAAGTCGCAATTGGCTGTGCCGGGCGTGTCGCTCGGCGAGGTGAGCACAGTGAAGATCGACGGATCCGGGTGGTCGAAGCTGATCGAGCCGATGGTCATGAAGTTCGCGGTGTCGTACATCACCGGCGCGAGGTTGCCATGCCACGCCACCACGTTGAACGGCGACTGGCGGGTCGGCGCGCGCCAGAAGCGCCCGCCGGCCTTCTTGACGAGTTCGTAGCCGCCCTCTTCCTGTTCGAACGCGGCCACAGGCGCGAGGAAGTCTCGCGCGTTGGCCAGGCCGTTGGAGCCGATCGGGCCGAGCTCGGGCAGGCGGAACTGGGCGCCGTAGTTCTCGCAGACGTAGCCGCGCGAAATGCCGTCGGGCAAGCCGACCTTGAACACCACGCCGCGCGGCACCAGCGCGATCTCACCCGGCTTGACCTCGAGCACGCCCATCTCGGTCGTGAGCACGATGCGGCCCTGCTGCGGCACCAGCAGCATTTCACCGTCGGCGTTGACGAAGGCGCGGCGCACCATCGAACGACCCGCGAGGTACACCAGCGCGCCGATGCCGGTTTGCGCTTCGCAGTCGCCATTGGCCGCGAGCGTGTGCATGCCGTCGACAAAGTCCGCATCGGCCGCGCCATCCAGCGGCAGCGGCTGCCAGCGCATGGGCTCGGGCGGCAGCGCGATGCTGCGGTCGCCGCCGGTTTGCCAGCGCGTTTGCGCATACGGCTGGTAGCGCCCCGACACCACCGAGGGCTGGCGCCGGTACAGCCACGAGCGCCGGTTCTCGTGGCGCGGCGCGGTGAAGGCGGTGCCCGAGATCAGTTCGGGGTAAAGGTCGAGCGGTGCGCGCTGCGGACTGTTGCGGCCCTGCGGCAACGCGCCGGGCACCGCCTCGCTCGCGTATTCGTTGCCAAAGCCGCTCTGGCAGGGGATGGTCATCTGGAATGTCTCCGCGAAAACAGAGGTGGATGGTAATGCCTTCATCTGCTATTGTCTAATGCATTCTTTTTAGACGAATATCAAAACACCATGGCATCCGGCATCGAACGCGGGCAGCGCGGCATCCAGAGCATCGAAGTCGGGGGCGAGTTGCTGCGCGCGCTGGTGCACACCGGCCGGCCGATGCCGCTGAAAGATCTGGCACGCGACGCCGGGATGACGGCGGCCAAGGCGCACCCCTACATGGTGAGCTACGGCCGGCTCGGGCTGATCGAGCAGGACGACACGACCGGCCACTACGCGCTCGGGCCGCTGGCGCTGCAACTGGGGCTGATCGGCCTGCAGCAGGCCAACCCGATCCAGATCGCGACACCGCTGATCGATGCGCTGGCCCGGCAGATCGGCCACACAGTGGCGCTGGCGGTGTGGGGTGATCGCGGCGCCACCATCGTGCGCATTGCAGAGTCGGCCGCTTCGGTGCATGTAAGCCTGCGGCACGGCACGGTGTTTTCGCTGGCCAACACGGCTTCGGGCCGGCTGTTCGGCGCCTACCTCGACCCGCTGGAGGTGAAGCGTCTGCTGGCGGACGAGCGCGAGCACGGCGCGCCGTCCTGGAAGGATTTCGAAGTGCTGCTGCGCGAGGTGCGTGCGCACGGCATCAGCCGCTCCGAGGGCGAGATCGTGCCGGGCGTGAGCGCCATGGCGGCGCCGGTGTTCGACCACACCGGCCGGATCGTGCTGGCCATTGCCGCGATCGGGCCGGCCGGGATCTTCGACACGGCGTGGGACGGTGCGCTGGCCGAGGCGCTCAGGGCCTGCGGCGACGCGGTGTCGCAGCGGCTTGGCGCGGCGCGGCGCTAGGCCCTCAGCCCTTGCGGCCGCCGACGAAAAGCAACGCGCCGCCCACCACGATCGCCGCGACGCCGGCCCACACCGGCAGGTTGACCGTCTCCTTCTCCTTCACCGACAGCTCGATCGGGCCGATCTTGGCCTGATGCGTTTCCTTGGTGAAGCTGAAGCTGCCGAGCGCCAGCGCGGCGATGCCGGCGACGATCAGCACGATGCCGACAAGGCGGGTTGCGTTCATGGAAAGTTCTCCGGAGTTCAAGCCGGCATCATGAACCCTACATCCTTCGGATAGTTGTACGTGGTGCTGTTGACCACCAGGCTACCGCCGAAATTCTTGAGGTTCGGCAGGATGCCAGGCAGGTCGGCGTCCGGCACGCCGAACCACTTGGCCAGCGTCGCGCCGTACTGGTCGACCGAGGTGGTGGGAATCAGCCGGCCCTGGCCCACGTGGCCTTCGTAGCCCGCGGAGGTCGAGGTGTTGTCGATGCTCACCACCTGCGGCGAGCCATAGATCGCCTTGCCCTTGACCGCGCCGCCGACCACGAAATGGTGGCTGCCCCAGCCGTGGTCGGAACCATCGCCGTTGGACGCCAGCGTGCGGCCGAAATCGGAGGCAGTGAAGGCCGTGACCTTGTCGCCCATGCCTTCGATTGCCATCTGCTTGTGGAACGCGGCCATCGCATCGCTGAGTTGCTTCATCAGGCCGGGCTGGTTGGCGATCAGGTTGTCGTGCAGGTCGAAGCCACCCATCGATACGAAGAAGACTTGGCGCTTGCTGCCCAGCGTGCCGCGGCCGCGGATCAGCCGGGCCACCATCGCGAGCTGGTTGCCGAGGCCGGTGGTCGGGAAGGTGCCGGCCGGGTAAGCCGACTGGATCGCGGTGGTGACCGAGCCCTCGGCGTCGACGGCGCGCTTGGTCACCTTGTTGTATTCGTTTTCGAGCTTGTGGCCGCGCGCCTGCTGCGTGAGCAACTGCATCGCGCTCTTGACGGTGGACGAGCCAAAGAGACTGGCGCTGCTCGCACTGCTTACGCTGCTGATGCGCACCGCGCCGCCGGTGCTGACCTGGTACTGCAGCGCACTGTCACCCGAGAGGAACACGGCATTGCCCGACACCGACATGCAGGTGAACAGCGAGTTGCTGTTCTGGTTCAGCACCAGGTCGCCGATGTTGCCGCCCCACCCGATGGTCGAGCCTTCGGGCGAGGACGACTGCCAGGTCGACTGCTGGTCGTTGTGCGAGAACAGCTTGGGCGGCTGCGGGTAAAGCTTCTTGTTGCTGTTGTTGTAGAGCGCGCGGCTCAGCGGCACCACCAGCGGGCCGACGTTGAGCTGCACCGCGACGTTGCCCTCGGTGTTGAACAGCCCGGCCAGCTGCGTCATTTGCGGATGCAGTGCGTACTGTCGGCCGCCAGCCAGCGGCACGGTCGGGCTCAGCAGCGTGGCGGCGAGTGCTGCGTCCTTCGCGATGGCCACGCCGCCGGAGGCCTGGGGCACGCGGATGGTGCTGTACTTGTTGTAGCTGTCGTCGTCGTAGGTGATGACGGTATTCGCGTAGTCGTTGCCGCCGAACAGGAACACGCACACCAGCGCCTTGTAGTCGGTGGCGGACTGGGCTGCGGCCTCGCTCATCGCCGACAGGTTGAGTGCGAACGGCATCGCGGTGCCCGCCAGCGCGAGCGCGCTCGAGCGCTGCAGGAAGGCGCGGCGGCTGTGGCCCTTGGGATCGATCAGATGCATGGGGCGCCCTATTTCTGGATCAGGTATTCGGGGGAAGCCATCACCATCAGCACTGCCGCATAGATGCGGTTGAGTTTGACGGCATCGGTGCTGGCGGCGGTGACGGCCGGCGCGGTGAGCGCGTCGGTGATCGTCTTCTGCGTCGCGGCCGACAGCTGGTTGGCGCACATCATCAGGTTGAGCCGGCGCACCAGTGCGCCTGCATCGGTGACCAGCGTCTTTTCGGTCGCGTAGCTCGCGATCACATCCTTGCTGTCGTAGCCGTTGGCCAGCACGCTCTGCAGGTGATTGAGGTAGCCGCCCACGCTGGTCTCGTTGACCAGCTGGAACTCGGGCGCCGATTTGCCTTCGCTCGCCAGCACGGTCGACGGCGGCACATAGCCGGGCCGGAAGAAGTTGAACACCGAAGGCGAGCGCAGCGGACTCTGGCCGAGCCGGCTCGCTGCATCCGAGGTGTTGCCGATCTTCCAGGTGTCCTTGGTCGATGCGATGCCGAAAGTGCGGCCCCATTGCACCAGGCGCAGCATCGGCTCGCGCAAACGGCCGAAGTCGGGGCTGGCGAGCCCGTCCGGAGCGCGCGCCTCGTTATCGAGCAGCACGGCGGCGAGCACGCTTTTCATGTCGCCGCGCACACCGGCACCGTTGTCGGCAAAAATCGCCGAGACGCGCGACACATAGCCCGCACTCGGGTTGCTGGTCACGAGCCGCTGGATCAGTTGCTTGCCGATGAACGGCCCGACGTTGGGGTGGTTGAACAGCGTGTCGAGCGCGGTCTTGAGCGCCGCCGTGCCCTCGGTGTTGGCCGCCACGGTGGCGCCGAGAAACTTGGCTTCCACCATCGAGTGGCGCGAAGCGGTCAGCACCATCGGCCGCTGCGTCCACTGGTTGCTTTCGATCGTGTAGGTCTGGCCCGGCACGGGGAAGGCGGTGCGCTCGGCGCTCTTGATGTCGAGGTCGTAGCCGGTGAACACGCGGGCCAGGTTGGTGACGTCGTCCTGGGTGTAGCTGTCGAGCGGCGTGCCGTCGGCCGCCTTTTTGACGGTGCCGTCGTTATTGAGCTGGTAGAGACCCAGCGTCATGAGCTGCATCACCTCGCGCCCATAGTTCTCGTCGGGCTGGCGGCCCTGCGCGTTTTCCTTCTGGTTGCCGCGCGTGTTGAGGTAGTAGCCCATCGCCGGGTTCAGCGTCACGTCTTCCAGCAGCTTGCGGAAGTTGCCGGTGACGCCGGCCACCAGCATGTCCCAGTACTGGGCCATCATGTGGTCGGACCAGTTCGAGCCGATGTCGTTGGCCGAGACCACGAAGATCTCGGTGAAGGCCAGCGCCATGCGCTTGCGAAAGCCGTCCGGCGCCGTCATGAGCTGGTTCCAGATCATGTCGTCGGTGTAGACGGTGTTGTAGGGCTTGCTGTTGAGCCATTCCCAGCCGGTCTGGGCCTTCGCCCTGTCGACCTGCTCGCCAAGCCACGGCAGGTAGCCCTTGGTGCGCACGGCGGCGATGTCGGCCTCGCTGGCCGAGAACTGCGCCTGCAGCAGGAAGCGCGCCGCCTCGTCGTCGGTCTTGGCCGTGGTGTAGAGGTAGCCCTGCGCGGTGGGCGTGGTGCCGAGTGCGGTCAGCGACCCGGCGCTGGTGGCGCCGGTCGTTGCACCGGGGCCGAAAAATGCCGCGCCGCCACCGCCTCCTCCACCACCCCCGCCGCCGCAGGCGGCCAGCGCGGCCGATGCAGCCAGCGCGGCAGCCAGCGAAAGAGGGGGACTCCGGCCTGCCGACGTGGCATCGGCCTCAGGCAGCGCGCGCACTGCCCCCAACGCTGGCGCAGCAGCGATTTCTTGTTCTTCAACCATCAGGTTCTCGCTCCTCGGCGCTCCGGCGCCCACAACCACAAGGCAAATGCCATGCCCGGCTGGGACGAGACGCTAAGGCCCGAAAAGAACGGCCTCGAGACAACGAGTGTAATTAACTGTGACTTTTTACGTCACATTGATACAACTCGGGCTTGCGTCTAACAGGAAATGTCGCTCAGGAACGCGCCGCCTGGAGCATGTCGCGCGTGCCGATGGCCACGCGCCGGGCGGCCTCGGCGAAGTCGTCGCCCGACGAGGCATAGCAGATCGCGCGCGATGAATTGACGACGATCGGCGCATCGCTGCGCCATCCGGCGCGCACCGTGGCGACCGCATCGCCGCCCTGCGCGCCGACGCCCGGGATCAGCAGCGGCACGTTAGGTGCGAGCGCCCGTACCCGTTCGATCTCGGCCGGGTAGGTGGCGCCGACCACGAGCCCGAGCTGGCCGTTCAGGTTCCAGGGGCCTTGCGCCAGCCGCGCAACGTGTTCATACAAAAAAGGTTCTCCTTCCAGCCCCGCCAACCGCTGTCCCTGCAGGTCGGCGCCGCCCGGGTTGCTGGTGCGGCACAGCAGGAAGGCACCCTTGCCGGCATGTCGCAGGTACGGTTCCACCGAATCGAAGCCCATGAACGGCGACAGCGTGACCGCATCGGCTCCGTAGCGCTCGAAGGCCTCGATCGCGTACTGCTCGGCGGTCGAGCCGATGTCGCCGCGCTTGGCGTCCAGGATCACCGGCACGTGCGGCGCGTTGCGGCGCAGGTGCTCCATGAGCTGTTCGAGCTGGCCTTCGGCGCGGTGCGCGGCAAAGTAGGCGATCTGCGGCTTGAAGGCGATGGCGAGGTCGGCCGTGGCATCGACGATGCGCGCACAGAAGTCGTAGATGCGGCTGGCGTCGCCCTTGAGCCCGGCCGGGAAGCGGCTCGGTTCCGGATCGAGGCCGACGCAGAGCATGGAAGCGTTCTGCTGCTCGGCGGCGCGCAGCTTGAAGAGGAAGGTCATGGGGCCGGATTTTAGGTTCCGGCCCGCTGCGTCAGCCGAGCTGCGCGGCCGCCAGGCAGAGGTCGGCCCAAGCCCGCGCCTTGTCGGCAGGGTTGCGCAGCAGATAGGCCGGATGGTAGGTAGCCACCACCTGCACGCCGGGCAACGCCGCGATTTCGGTGACCCGGCCGCGCAGCTTGCCGAGCGGCTCGGCGCGCTGCAGCAGGCCGAGCGCCGCGAGCGGGCCCAGCGCGAGCACCAGCCGCGGCGCCACGGCGGCGATGTGCGCCGCGAAGCTCTCGTCGAACGGGCGCAGGCCGGCGTTCGACGCGGCCGCACCACGGTGCGTGCGCATCAAATGCACCGGCACGGCGCCGCTGTGCAGTTGCAGCGCGCGCAGCATGTTGTCGAGCAGCCGGCCGGCGTCGCCCGCGAACGGCTCGCCATGGCGGCCATCGGCTTCGGGCGGAATGTCGGCCACGATCAGCCAGCCGCCCTGCGCCGCGCTGCCACCGTAGAGGCGCTGTGGCGGCTCGACCAGCACGACGGCGTCGCCGGCAGCAGGCGCCGGGCGCACCACGGGTGCTGCTGCGACCGCCGCCGGACGCGCCGCCACGGCCGGCCGCACCGGCGCTTCGATCGGCACCTCGGATCGGGCAGCACCAACCACCGGCTCTGCGGGAGCAGCGGCCTTTTCGATCGCAATCGGCGGCGCCGGCTCGGCCGGCCACCAGACCTTCACGCCCATCTCGTCGAGCATCGCGCGTTGCCGTGCATCGAGCGCCAGGGTGCTCATTTGAGTGCCCCCCAAGCGCTCGTCGATTCGTTGAGGCGCAGGCTCATGACGATCGCGTCTTCGCGCCGGCCGTCGTGCGCCGGGTAATAGCCTTTGCGCAAGCCGACGCGGCGAAAGCCCTGGCGTTCGTAGACCTCGAGCGCGCGCGCGTTGCTGGCGCGCACTTCCAGCCACAGCCACTGCGCGCCCTGCCCGCGCGACCAGCCACCCAGCGCTTCAAGCAACAGAGGCGCCCAGCCCTGGCGCTGGAACGCGGGCGCCACGGTGAGGTTGAGCAGGTGCACTTCATCGACGCCCTTCATGGCGACGAAATAGCCGATCAGGGTTTCGTCGCCGCCGCGCGCCGCCGGGCCGCCCACCAGCAACTGGCAGTGGTAGCCGGCGTGCAGCGAGTCGATGAAGTTGGCGCGCGTCCACGGGTGGCTGTAGGCGGTCTGCTCGACCGCGCACACCGGCACCAGCCGCTCGATGGTGAGGGGCTCCAGGCGGGCTTCCAGCGGTTGCAGAACGGCGCTCATGTCGAAGGGGTTACCGAAGCTTGGGCAGCGGATTCGCGGCGAATGCGCAGGCGTTCCTCGGTGGTCTGCGCCACTTTATCGCGAACATAGAGCGGCCAGGCTTCGGCCGGCGCCACGGTGCAGCCGGCCCCGATCAGGCCGGGCGCCAGGCGCAGCAGGGCAGCGGCCGTCGGCAGCACCGCGTGGCGCGCCGGGCCGGTCGGCAGGCGCTCGCCGTAGGCCTGGAACGCATTGCCGGCCATCGCCCAACCCGCAGGCACCTGCACCTCTTCGGGCGCCAGCAGCCGCGGGGCGCTGCCTGCCGGCGCATCCGCGTCGAAGTCATAGCCGGCCGCATAGACCTGGTCCATGCGCGCGTCGAGCAAAGCCAACACGCGCCGCGCGCCGAAGCGCTCGCGCGCCTCTTCGGCCACGGCCTGCAGCGTATCGATCGGCAACAGGCGCACGCCGGCGCCGAACCCCAGGCCTTGGGCCACCGAGCAGGCCGTGCGAAGCCCGGTGAAGGAACCCGGGCCGCGGCCGAACACGATGGCATCGAGCTGCTGCAGCGTGAGGCCGGCCTCGGCCAGCAGCTGCAGCACGAGCGGAATGAGCGTGGTGGAGGACTGCGCGCCGCCCGCGCCGCTGTGCGTCCAAAGCGCGTCGCCGTGTTGAACAGCCACCGACAGGTGCTCGGTGCTGGTGTCGAAGGCCAGCAACTTATGCATCGAATCGACCTGCAACGCCCACCGCACGGGCGAGAGGCGCCGTCTTTTCAGGCGCAAGCGGGCGCACGCGCTGCACGCCGAACAGGATGCCCGCCGTCACCAGCAGCAACCCGGCCAGCAGGCTCCAGTGCAACGGCTCGCCCAGAAAGATCACGGCGCCAAAGGCCGACAAGCCAGGCACCAGAGCGGTGATCATGGTGGAGCGCACCGGGCCGAAGTACTGGATCATCCGGGTGAAGGTGATGCCCGAGACCACCACCGAGCCGAGGCCCTGGAACGCCATCTGGAACGCGACCTCGCCCCACGGCGCGCTGCCGAGGTGGCTGCGCACCCAGCCGCCCGCGACCAGCACTGCATAAACCGGCACGAACGTGAGGAACGCGAACACGGTGATGGCGATGGTCGCGCGCACCGCGTCCAGGCCCTGCCGCCGCACCACCACGCTGTAGCAGGCCCAGCAGAACGCCGCGCTCATGAACAGCAGGTCGCCCTTCCACACCTCGCCGCCTTCGAAGGCATGCAGCAGGCTGCGCCCACCCACCAGCAGGTCGCCGGCGACGATCAGCGCCAACCCGGCCGCACGCTTGGGCGTGATGCGGTCGTGCAGCACCAGCGCGGCCAGCAGCGTGGTCCATAGCGGCAGGCTGCCGGGCATCAACACCGAGGCATGCGCGGCCGGCGCGTAAAAGAAGCCGGCGTAGGCCAGCAGGGCATAGGCGACCCCGCCGAACATGCCGGCCAGCGCGGTGACGCGCAGCCCGAGCGGCGACAGGCCGAACAGCGAGCCGCTGGCGCCAGTGCCACCGACACCGGCCTCGCGACGCGCCTTCATCACCAGCCAGGCGCCCCAGGGCATCAGCACCAGGCTGGCGCCGGCCATGCGAGCGAAGGCGAGGTCGAGCGGCGTCAGCGAGCGCGCGGCCGAAGCGCGCGCGATCACGATGAACGCCGTCCAGACCAGCACCGTGACGACGGCGGCGCCGATGCCGATGGCACGCGGCGAGAAACGGGGGACAACGGGCATCGAGGGATTATCGAGCGCTCAGGCCACATCGTCGGCGCGCACGACATGAGCCCCGGTCTTGCGCAAGGCTGTCAGCGGTTTCGGGGGCGCCGATGCCGCCACCAGCAGCGTGACCGACGCGCCGAGCGGCTGGATGACGCAGGCCGACGCCGCCCCGATCTTCTCGGACGAAGCCAGCACCACGGTCTCGGCGGCCGCCGCCATCAGGGCGCGCTTGATGTGCGCCTCCTCGAGGTCGGCCGTGGTCAGGCCGGCTTCGGCCTGTACGCCGGTCACGCCCATGAAGAAGGTGTCCGCGCGGATGCGCGCAATGGCCTCCATGGCCGCCGCACCCACTGCCACCACCGAATGCTTGAACAGCCGGCCGCCGATCAGCACCACCTCGACGCCGGCATGGCCGACGAGTTCGAGCGCGACCGAGGGGCTGTGCGTGACCACCGTGGCGCGCAGCGCGGCCGGCAGGTGCCGGGCCATCTGCACGGCCGTGGTGCCGCCGTCGATGAACACGACCTGCCCCGGCCGCACCATGCGGGCCGCCGCCCGGCCAATCGCGAGCTTGTCGCCGGTGGCCAGTTGCTGGCGGCCGGCGAAGTCGGCCTCGGCCGGCGCCAGCGGCAGTGCGCCGCCGTGCACGCGCTGCAACAGGCCTTCGGCCGACAGCTCGCGCAGATCGCGCCGGATCGTGTCTTCCGAGAGGCCTAGCGCTTCGCTCAGGGTCTTGGCGACCACCTGCCCGTCGCGCTGCAAGGTCGTGAGGATGTGTTGTTTGCGTTGACGGGTCAGCATGATCCGATGGTAGCGGGGCGACGCGCTATTTGCACGTTTTATCTTGATATTGCACGAATATGCACGTACGATCCCCGCCCATGAACTTGCACGAACGCGTTCGGGTGCACGAAGTCACCCTCCTGTCCGACAGCTGGTATGTACTGAAGAAAACCGCTTTCGACTGGCGTCGCAACGACGGCCAGTGGCAGCGCATGGAGCGCGAAACCTACGACCGCGGCAATGGCGCCGCCTTGCTGCCATACGACCTGGCCCGCCGCACCGTGCTGCTGACGCGGCAGTTCCGCTACCCGGCGTTCGTCAACGGCGGCGCCGGGATGCTGATCGAGGCCGCGGCCGGGCTGCTCGACGATGCGGCGCCGGAAGCGCGCATGCGCGCCGAGGTCGAGGAAGAGCTCGGCTATCGGCTCGGCAGCGTCCAGAAGGTCTTCGAGTGCTTCATGAGCCCGGGCTCGGTGACGGAGAAGTTGCACTTTTTCGTCGCCCCCTACGACGCGTCGATGCGCCTCCACGATGGCGGCGGCCTGGCCGACGAGGGCGAGGACATTGAGGTGCTCGAACCGACGATCGACGAGGCGCTCGCGATGGTGGCGGACGGTCGCATCGCCGATGCCAAGACCGTGATGCTGCTGTATCACGCGCAGCTTCACCTGTTCAGGCCGGGATAATCGGCGCATGCGTTTTTCCGCCCGCGTTGCCGCCTTCTCCTTCGCCGCGCTGGCATGCGCCGGCGCCGCCGCCCAGCAAAGCCTGCCGCCCGAAGTCGACGCCGCGTTGGCGCGCGCCAAGGTGCCGCGCGAAGCGGTCACGATGCTGGTGGTCGACGCCGAAGGGCTGAAGCCGCCGCGGCTCGCCTGGCGCCCGCAGGTGCCGGTCAATCCGGCGTCAATCATGAAACTGGTCACCACCTATGCGGGGCTCGACCTGCTCGGCCCGGCCTATGTGTGGAACACGCCGGTCTACATCGACGGCCCGATCACCAACGGCGTGCTCAACGGCAACCTCTACATCAAGGGCCAGGGCGATCCCAAGCTGGTGATCGAGCGGCTCTGGCTGCTGATGCGCCGCGTACAGGGGCTCGGGATCCACACCGTGGCGGGCGACATCGTGATCGACCGCAGCGCCTTCGAGAACACGGTCGAGCCCGATCCCGCGGCCTTCGACGGCGAGCCGCTGCGGCCCTACAACGCCTCGCCCGATGCGCTGCTGCTGAACTTCAAGTCGGTGGTCATGACCTTCGTGCCGAATCCGCAGGCGCAGACCGCGCAGATCAACTTCGAGCCCTCGCTCGCGGGCGTTTCGCTGCAGTCCACGGTGCCGCTCTCGGCCGGTGAATGCGGCGACTGGCGCGGCGGCTTGCGCGCCGAGTTCACCGATCCGGCGCGCATCCGCTTCGGCGGCAGCTACCCGGCAGCCTGCGGCGAGAAGGTCTGGGCCGTCGCCTACGCCGATCCGCGCAGCTACGCGGTGCGCGCGGTCGGCGGCATGTGGGGCGACATGGGCAACCAGCTCAAGGGCCAGGTGCGCGAGGGCCGCGTGCCGCCCGGACTGAAGCCGGTGTTCGAGAGCGTTTCGCCGCCGCTGGCCGAGGTGATCCGCGACATCAACAAGTACAGCAACAACGTGATGGCGCAGCAGCTGTTCCTCACGCTCGGGCTGCAGCAGAAGAACCGCGGCACGCTCGACGCCGCGCGCACCACGCTGCGCCAGTGGTGGAACGACCGCATCGGCACCGGCGAAGGCCAGCCCGTGTTCGACAACGGTTCGGGCCTCTCGCGCGAGGAGCGCATCACGTCGGCCGCCCTGGCCAAGATGCTGCTGCACGCCTGGCGCTCGCCGGTGATGCCGGAGCTGATGTCGTCGCTGCCGGCCACGGGTGTCGACGGCACGCTGAAGAAGCGGGCGCTGCGCTCGGGCGGCACCGCCCACCTGAAGACCGGCACGCTGCGCGATGCGGCTGGCGTGGCGGGCTATGTCGACGGCGCCAGCGGCCGGCGCTACGTGGTGGTCGCCATCGCGAACCATGTCAACGCCAGCGCGGCACGCCCGGCGTTCGACGCGCTGGTCGACTGGGCCGCGCAGGACTGAAAAGAAAACTCGGCGCGGCGGCTGACAGCATGCGGGTTTGCCTTGTGGTCAAGTGTTCGGCGTGCGGCCACGATGGCCCGCTGCATCGATCCACAACAACATCCATCGGAGACAACGATGAAACGTCTGCATTTCTGGAGTGCCGTCGCGGCCGCGGCCCTGCTCACGGCCTGCGGCGGAGGCGGTGACGGCGGCAACTTCAATTTCGGTATCGGCGCCGGGGTCGGCCCCAACACCCCGGCCAGCACCGGCAAGCTGGTGGAGCAGCAAACCATTCTGACCACGCTCACCAGCGCACAGATCGATGGCGCCACTCAGTCCAGCGGCCTGCAGGCGCTCAGCGGCAAGGCGCAGTGCGACGTGAAGGTGATCGCGCTCAACTACACCACGCTGGGCGCGCGCGGCGAGAACACCAACGCCTCGGGCGTGCTGCTGCTGCCGGCCGGCGCCTGCGCAGCCACGGCTGCGCCGCTGGTGGCCTATGCCAAGGGCACCGATGTGCAGAAGCCGCGCACGCTGGCCAACCCGGCCGACCCGGAAACGCAGTTGCTGCTGGCGATGTATGCGGCGCAGGGCTACGCGGTGGTGGCGACCGACTACCTCGGCTATGCAAAGTCGACCTACCCGTATCACCCGTACCTGCATGCGGATTCGGAAGCCCGCTCGGTGATCGACGCGATCCGCGCCGCGCGCGCCGCGGTCGTGAACCTCAACGCCAACCTGTCGGGCAAGGTGATGTTCACCGGCTACTCGCAGGGCGGCCATTCGTCGATGGCCGCGCACCGCGCGGCCGAGCGCGACAACGCCGCCGAGTTCAACGTGGTGGCGGGCGCGCATCTGGCGGGGCCCTACAACCTGTCGGGCTCGTTCAAGAGCGGCGTGGCGATCGCGGGCTACCAGTTCTTCGTGCCCTTCATCGTCAACTCGTACCAGAAGGTTTATGGCGATGTGTACACCAGCGTCAGCGACGTCTACAAGGCGCCCTACGCGGCCACCATCGAGAACCTGCTGCCGAACCCGACGCTCAACTACACCACGCTGGTGACCACGGGCGCGCTGCCCGGCGCCAATGGCGAGACGCCGGCGCAGGCGCGCGACGCGTTGTTCCAGTCGACCTTCCTGGCCGACGTGCTGACCAATCCCGTCAACGCGCTGTACCTGGATGCGAGGAAGAACGACCTGTTCGGCTGGAGCCCGCGCGCCAAAACACTGCTGTGCGGCGGAGCCGGCGATCCGACCGTGCCGCCCGCGCTGCACCTGGTGCCGATGAAGGCCGATTTCGACGCGCGGGGTGTGACGACGGTCTCGACCGTCGACGTCGATGCCCAGGTGCAAGCCACCTACGGGCCGGGCGGCAAAGCGCCGACCGATGCGGCGTCAGCGGCCTTTGCGACCTACTACGGCGCCTACCACGGCAGCTACGAGCCGCCGTTCTGTCACGTTGCCGCGCGCAAGCTGTTCGACGCGGTCAAATAAGAAAAAGCGGGCGGGTCACTGGCCGGTTTTTTGATCGGCCAGGATCAGCGCAGCGCGGTAGGCCGTGCGCCCGGCGATCTTGGTGTGGCTGCTGAGCGCCTTCCACTGGTTCTCCTGCTCGTGCGGCGAGGGGTTCTCAGGCAATTTCAGCAAGGTTCGGCTCACATCGAGCAGTGCGCCGGCCGAGGTCAGGCAGAAATGGATGGCGGATTCCCTGGGCCGGGCGCGGTAGCTGGCTTCTTCCTTCAATTGCGCCGCCTCCTGCGCATGGGGCGGCAGGGCGCCCAGTTCGGTCGGGCCGAAAAACGGCACCTCCGGCAAATCGCCGCGTGCGCGCGCCAAAAGCTTTTCGATGGCCGCCAGCGCGCTCGTGATCAACGCCAACTCGGCGGGGTTCGATTTCATGATATGGATCGCTTTTTTGAGATGCGTCAAATTGTGCCCGCAGGCTGCCCAACCGGAGCGGCACAAATGCACGAAGGTTAACGAAAGTATTCAGGCGTTGGCGCTGCGCAACCCGTGCGCCGCGTCTTGTATCGACGGCGGGTTTACGCCGCAGCCGCGCGCTGCAACCGGTCGCGCACGCCTTCCCATTCGGGGGCGTCAGGCGGCGTTTCGATCCAGATCAGCCTGGCTCCGCCCGCGTCGAACTCACGCAGCACCGCGAACAGCTGCTGTGCCGCGATGGCTGCGTCGTCGGGCATGCGCCGCTGCAGCACGCGCTGTGAGCGGGTCTTGACCAGGCTGCGCGACCAGACCGCGATGTGTGCCGCATTGGCGCCGAGCACGTCGAGCCCGGTCTGCAGCGCGCGGGCGTCCATCAGCCGCAGCTTGGCGTTGGGCGCGTAGTGCGCCTCGAGGGTGCCGGAGGCGCGCGGGTCGGGTTGGGCCAGCTCGGCTGGGTCGCGCACACGCTCGCCGCACACAGCAGCGATCTGGGCCCGCGTGATGGCGCCCGGCCGCAACAGCACCGGCGCGCCGCGGCTGCAATCGACGATGGTCGACTCGATGCCGACCGCGCACGGGCCGCCGTCGATCACCATGAGCCCGTCGCCGAACTCGTCCTGCACATGGGCTGCGGTGGTCGGGCTTACCCGACCGAAGCGGTTGGCACTCGGGCCGGCAAGGCCGGGCACGCCTTGCGCGGCGCAGGCCACCAGCAGCGCCTGCGCGACCGGGTGGGCCGGGCAGCGCAGGCCGATCGTGTCCTGCCCGCCGGCCGCCGCGGCGCCGACGCCGGGCTGGCGCGTGACGATCAGCGTGAGCGGTCCGGGCCAGAAGGCGGTGACCAGCTGCTGCGCGAACAACGGCAACGGCTGGGCAAAGCGCGACAGCGACTCGGTGCCCGGCATGCCTGCTGCGACATGCACGATCAGCGGATGGTCGCTGGGCCGGCCCTTGGCCGCGAAGATCCCGGCCACCGCCGTATCGCTGGTCGCATCGGCACCAAGGCCATAGACGGTTTCGGTCGGGAACGCGACCAGCCCGCCGGCGCGCAGCACGTTGGCCGCTTGTTCGATCGCGGCGGAAGACTGTCCGTCGAGAATCACGCGCGGCTCATTCCGACAGCGGGATCGCCAGCCCCAGCAGCGCGGCGGCGAAGTCGGCCGTGCTGCGCACCGTCGCGACGTCGGCGCCGGTGATGTTGAGGTGGCCCATCTTGCGGCCGCGCCGCGCCTCGGTCTTGCCGTACAGGTGCAGGTGCGTGCCCGACAGCGCCAGCACATCGCCCCAGGGCGGCTCGGCCGGCGTGTCGCTGTCGAGCAGCCACAGATCGCCCAGCAGGTTCAGCATGATGGCCGGGCTGTGCTGCCGCGGCGCCGTGAGCGGCAGGCCGGCCAGCGTGCGCACCTGCAGCTCGAACTGCGACACATCGCTCGCGTCCATGCTCCAGTGGCCGCTGTTGTGCGGGCGCGGCGCCATTTCGTTGACGACCAGCGTGCCGTCGGTCAGCACGAAGAACTCGACACAGAGCACACCGACGTAGTTCAGTCCCTCGGCGATCGACCTTGCAGCGGCCACCGCTCGCTCTGCCTGCGCCGTGAGCATGTTTTGCTCATGCACTTCGGTGACGGCGAGAATGCCGCCGCGGTGCAGGTTGCGCTGCACCGGAAAGTGCACCATTTGCCCATCGTGCCCGCGCGCGACGATCACCGAGCATTCGAAGTCCAGCGGCATCAGCTTTTCGAGCACGCAGGGCACCCCGCCCGTCGCTTCCCAGGCGGCGGCGAGTTCGTCGCGTGTCGCCACGCGCTGCTGGCCCTTGCCGTCGTAGCCGAGCCGCGCGGTCTTGAGGATGCCGGGCAGCAGCGCTTCGGTGACCGTGGCCAGATGGTCTGCGGTCTGGATCACGGCATGGGGCGCGCAGGCCACGCCGCAGCGGGCGAAATGCGCCTTCTCGCGGATGCGATCCTGCGCAATCGCCACGGCCGCTGCGCCCGGAGAGACCGGCCGCGCGGCAGAGAGGTGCTCGAGCGACGGCGCCGGCACGTTCTCGAATTCGGTGGTGATCGCATCGGCCAGGCCGGCCAGCCGCGCGAGGCCGTCGACATCGCTGTAGTCGGTGTGGATGTGGTGGTGGCTCACGCGACCGGCCGGGCTGTCCGGATCCGGATCAAGCACTGCGGTGAAGTACCCCATGCGCTGTGCCGCCTGCGCAAACATGCGGCCAAGCTGGCCGCCGCCCAGCACGCCGAGCGTGGCGCCGGGCAGCACGGGCGGGCCCGTGTTGACCGCGCCGCTCACAGCGCACCCCCGCCTTGCGGCGAGAAGGGCGACACCGGCGCAGCAGACACCGGCGCGGGGGCCGATGGTGCGTCGGCTCCCGATGGCGGCAGCGTCATGGCCTGCGCTGCTGCAGTCTGCGCGGCGCGGAAGGTGTCGAGCTGCGTGCGCAGCCGGGGGTTGCCGACCGCCAGCATCGCGACAGCGAACAGCGCCGCGTTGGCCGCGCCGGCATTGCCGATGGCAAAGGTGGCGACCGGCACGCCCTTGGGCATCTGCACGATGCTGTAGAGCGAATCGACGCCCTGCAGGTGCCGGCTGGCAACCGGCACGCCGAGCACCGGCACCGTGGTCTTGGCCGCCAGCATGCCCGGCAGGTGCGCGGCCCCGCCGGCGCCCGCGATGATCGCCGCGAGGCCACGCGAAGCCGCGTTTTCGGCGTAGGCGAACAGCTGATCCGGCATGCGGTGCGCCGACACGACGTGCGCTTCGTGCGCGATGCCGAATTGCTGGAGAATCTCGACCGCATGCCGCATCGTCTCCCAATCGGAGTTCGAGCCCATCACCACGCCGACCTGGATTGCTTGATTCATGGTTTCAATTTTACGTTTGACCCCCGCTTTCGTCCCATGATCGACATCACCCTCGAAAACTTTCAGTCCGAACTCATCGACGGCTCGATGACCACGCCGGTGCTGCTGGACATCTGGGCCGAATGGTGCGGCCCCTGCAAACAGCTCGGCCCGGTGCTCGAAAAGCTCGAAGCCGACTACGCCGGCCGCTTCACGCTGGCCAAGCTCGACGCCGACAAGGTGCCTCAGATTTCGCAGCAACTGAGCCAGATGTTCGGCGTGCGCAGCATCCCGTTCTGCGTGATGTTCAAGGACGGCCAGCCGGTCGACGGCTTCGTCGGTGCCATTCCCGCGGCCGAGATCCGCACCTTCCTCGACAAGCACGTGGCGGCGGCTGAAGCGCTGGAAGCCGTCGCCGAAGAAGAAGCCGCACAGGACGCGCTGGCCGAGGGCGACACCGAAGGCGCGCTCGAGAAGCTGCAGCATGCGGTCGCCACCGACCCGGCCAACGACGACGCGCGCTTCGACTACATCAAGCTGCTGCTGCAGGAAGGCCGCGACGACGATGCCAAGGTGGCGTTCGCGCCGGTGATCGGCAAGACCGCGCTGGTGCGCCGCTTCGACGCGCTGCAGCGCTGGATGGACGCGATCGATTTCGCCGCGCCCGCCACCGGCGCGGCGCCCGTGCTGGCGGAGCTGGACGCGAAGATCGCCGCCGCCAAGCGCGACTTCCAGGCCCGCTTCGACCGCGCCCGCCTGCTGATGGCCGCGCAGCAGTGGCCCGAGGCGATGGACGAGCTGCTCGAGATCCTGATGCGCGACAAGACCTGGAACGAGGAAGTCGCGCGCAAGACCTATGTGGCGATCCTCGAGATCATCGAGCCGGCCAAGGTGAAAGTGGCCGACGGCCAGATCCCGCCGGTCGACCCGACCGTGTCGACCTACCGGCGCAGGCTCAGCAGCGTCGTGTTGAGCTGAGGCCTCCCATGCGTTCCGCGCTCCGCCCGCTCTCCCGCTTCATCCTTGCAGCCCTGTTCGCTGCAGGCATCACCGCCTGCGGCAGCGGCATCAGTCTCGACGAGCCCATCGAGGGCCCGGTGTGGTGGTTGACGCAACTGAACGGCCAGCCGATCGAGGCCGGCCGCGAGCCCCAGCGGGATCCGCAGGTCGCATTCGACCGCAACAGCGGACGCGTGAGCGGATCGGGTGGCTGCAACCGGCTCTCGGGCGCCTTCACGCGCGCCGGCAGCGCTTTGCGCATCGGCCAGCTCGTGTCGACCAAGATGGCCTGCGTCGACCCTGCGCGCAGCGGTATCGAAGCCCAGTTCCTGCAAGCGCTCCAGACCGCCACGGCCTATCGCCTGGCCGGCCCCGACCGGCTCGTGTTGCTCGACGAGGGCGGGCGCACGGCCGCCTTGCTCAGCAGCCAGCCCTCACGCTGAGGCCGGCGGGCCGGCGGCGATGAATTTCAGCGCGGCCAATCCCGGCAGAAAGAAGTAGCCGCCGCCCAATACGGTGGTGAAGCGCGGCAGCGGGCCGATGCGCATGCCGACCGGCAGGCCCTGCACGGTGAAGGCGCGATCGGGCGATGTGCCGAGGATCGGATCCTGCTCATCGCTCAACCCGCCAAAACGCGAGCCGCCGATCCAGCTGCGCTGGATGAACTCGAACTGGCGGTCGAGATCCGCGTTGAGCGCGACGAACATCAGCCCCTTGCCCTGGCCGACCTCGCACGGGCTGTTCGTGGCGCCCTCGTCTGCGTACACGCGTCCGCGCCGCAGCAGCCGGTGCAGCCGGGAGCTCGTCACACCGTCTTCCGGCGAACTCGCCACCGCGTCGCGCGGGTTGGCGCGGCGCACATGAGCGCCGCGCGGACAACGAAAACCCTCGGCGTCATCCTGCAGGTAGCGAAAGCCGTCCAGCCCGGTCTGGCTGCCGGGCGCGGCGGCCAGCGCCTGGCCGTTCTTGCGGCGGCCCATCATGCGTTCGGCGATATCCGGCACCGGGCAACTGCGCGCAAAGGCCTCGAAGACCGCCACATGCTGCTCGATCTGTCGCACCGCCATGTAGCTGCCGTTGCGGCCGAAGTCGACGCACGGCGCCGTTGGCGCCGATGCCCACGCCAGGCTCGGGCAGTACGCACTTTCGCGGTATTCGTTGGGATGGCCGAGCACGAACTCGCCGAGCGCGACGCACCGGTCGTTGAAAAGCGTCTTGCCGGCTTGCCGCCGCGCGCGCCATTCGGCCTTGGACCAGGCGATGCCGCTCGGCAAGGGCTGGCTCAGCCCATCGCGGAATCCGAAAGGTTCGCGCGAACCCGGGTCTTCCTGTGTGGGCGGGTCGATGTAGGCCGGGCAGGTCGGCACCCGATGCATTTTCACCAGGCCCCGGTTCGCGAGCAGGCCCGGATCGAGGAGGCGCGAGGGCGCCGCATTGTCCGCCCAGAAGTGCGCCACCAGAAGGTGAGCCGCCTGGCGATCGGTGTCGCCCCAGTGCCATGCCGTTGCCTTGTCGTTGTCAAGCAACTCGCGGCGCGCGGGCTCGGCCATGCCGCCGCGGAACGCGCTGGGAAACGGGCGGTCGACGTCGTCGGTCAGGCCGAGCGCCGCCAGGCCCGCATGGCTGAAGGTGAGCGTCACGGATTCGTCGATCGGTCGCCGTGCATCGGCGGTGGCCGGCGCCTGGCCCGGGATGTGCGGCCGGCGAACCTCGCCGAGGGCGCGCACCAGCCCCTGCGCCAGCAGTTCGCCGATCCATTGGCGTGCCAGGGCAGCATCGGCAACCTGCAGCAGCAGGTAGTGCCCCTGCCGCAAGCGCGTGAAGCCGGTGCCGACCAGCGCCTGGATGTCGCCGAACGCCTGTTCGAGATCGTGATGTGTTTCGATCATGATTCCAGCGCCCTCGCAATCCGGTCGTCCTTGATGGCGGTGCGCTGGCCCTGCAGCGCCACGCGCAGCCGCGTCGCGCGTGCGATGTCGTCGTTCGACAGGCAATACGCCTCGAAGCGGTACAGGTGCGGCACCATGCTGTCGCGCGCATAGGACTTGAACGCCTGTTCACACTTGCAGCCGCAGAAGATCTGCACACGTGTCGGCGGAAAGCTGCGCGCCACCTGCACCGCGGGATGGTCGGCACGCGCCGCCTGCCGGGGCCGCAGTTCGGTGTTGCGCCAGATCAGGTTGACGCCCTGCGACGCACCGCGGATGAAGGCATCGAGGTAGCCACCGAAGGCGCCGTCGAAGTTGCTGCAGAACAGCAACCGGCGACCGTTGTCGAGGATGTGCCAGTGGCCGAAGTGGATGCCGCCCGTCCTGCCGAGTTGGCCTTCGGTGAAGTAGAGCTCACCGAGCAGGTTGATGAGCCAGAGCCAGAAGCGCAGGCGGCGCAGGTGCGCCGGGCTCCTGATCTCGGTCAGGCTGATCATGTGGCCGGTGCGCCTGGCCAGCGCCGCTTCGCAGGCCTGGATGCTCGGATGCACCGTGTGCAGCGGCACGTCGGGCAGCGGCCCCGGGCGGTCGGCCTCCTTCAATGCTTCGGCGAGCCTGCGGCCCAGAAAGCCGAACAGGCGAGGACCGCAGTACAGCCCCGCCCCCACCACGACGATGGCACCGGACACCCAGCAGATCGCGGTCAACGGATCCGGCCACACCGACAGATGCAGCGCGTCCTGGCCGCAGCTCAGGGCCCCCATCACCCTGAACATCCACCGGGTCAGCCCGAACACCAGCAGCAGCAACAGCGCGCTCACAAGGGACGCGAGCACGATCGGAAAGAACGGCGGCGCACGCAGATTGGACGCGGCGCACACCAGCAGCACCAGGCCGGCGCTGAGCCCGATGGCGAGCAATGCGATGCCCCCCAGCGCCGTGAGTGCCCCCATGCAGGCGGGAATCCACAACACGCCCATCACCACGGTGACGAGCATCACGGCGCTCAGAAACAGCACGAAGAGCAACAGCACCACGAATGCCACCACGATCCCCACCGCGCCATTCATCGCGCCAAAGATGACCGGCAGAAGTATCGCCAGCAGCCCCAGGGCTGCAAACAGCACCGCAGCCGCGACAAAGTCGGGCACGGCCAGGCCCGCGCCGGCGAGCAACTGCGCCGACGCCAGCACGATCGCACCGACCACCGTCAACAGGCCCAGCAGCGCGAGAAACGGAACCACCAGCCGAACCGACAGCAGGGCCAGCCGCACGCCGTCGGGCAGATTGCCATGCCGCCACAGCGAGCGCCGCGGCAGCTCGGCGGCCCAGGCGCCGCCGAAACGACGAGCCCAGACGGCCATGTAGTCGCCGAGCGCGGCGCGGTCTGCGAACGGATCCGGCCGCAGGTTGCGAAACGCGCTGCAGGCCTGCTTGAAGAGGTTGCTTACACCGCGAACCTGCGCCACGTCGAGATCACGGTTACCCACGAAACCGCAGGCGGCGGTGTTGGCATGCTGCGCGAGAAACGCGCGCAACCAATCCCGCTTGGACGCCGGTGTCGAGCCCTGCGGGCCCGGCCAGTGGGCACGGTAGAGCCGCCACAGCGCGCCGAAGCCGTGTTGCAGCATGAGGTCGATGAGTTCGGCCGGCGGTACGCCTTCGTCGACCACCACCTCGAGCATCAGCGAGGGCGATGCCATCGGCGAGGCCTCGGGCGCGGCGGGCAAAAGCGCGAGCGTCGCGAAATGAATGCGCCCGATGGCGCGGCACATGCGGTCGATGCGGCGCTGCACGCTGGCGGGCACGTCGCCCGCTGCGCCCGCCGCGCCGGGGGTGACGAAGCACATCATCTGCTCGCGCGCCATCGCCCTTGCCTCTAGTCCCTGAACGCCAGCCGGGCCGACGCGATGCTCGGGCCGTCGTAGCGCATGCGCCGCCACCACGGGTCAGCCCACTTCACGCCGGGCAACTGGAGCAGGCCGATCAACGCGCTGACCAACATCTCCACTACCTGCTCGGAGGCGATGCAGTGCCGCCCGCCACCGCCGAACATCATGTGGCGGTCGGTCGGGTGCACGAAGACGCGGTTCGGGTCGTACACCTGCGGCGGCGCACCGGTTTGGGCCGCAGGGTCGAACAACGCGCCGATGGTCAGCACCGTCAGCTGTGCGCCGGCCGCGGCGCGCGACGCACCATCGGTGCCGTAGCGCACATCGCGCGGCACGTCGCGCCGCAGGATCGGGAACGGTGGACGAAAGCGCAGCAGTTCCAGCACATGCTGCGCGAACAGCGCACGCAGCGGCACGTCGTTCCACGGGTCGGCGCACTGGCCGACCCGGTCGGCGAGGTCGCGCAGCACCTTCGGCCGCACCAGCAGCTCCTGCATCAAGAGCGCGCCGCTCTGCACCGTCGCCGGATGGCCGACCCACAGCATGCCGACGATGTTGCGCGCGACCTCTTCCCGATGCGCCGCGCCGGGCAAGCCCCAGACGGCCTGCAACGCGGGCAGTCGGGCGTGCACCCAGGCGGTGAGCTGCGCCGCGCTTTCCCTCGCACGCTGTTGCACCGCATCGGTGGCGACACCGCCCACGATCAGGTGCGCGCCGATGTTGCGCAGGTGCAAGAAAACCGGATCGCCGGACGGCAACGGTGGCAGCGCCGCGCCGAACGCACCGCCCATCGCCTGCCAGACGATCGGCGTCATGTAGTCGGTGACCAGGTCGAAGCGGCGCACCGGCCCCGCGCGCAGGTCATGAACGAGGCGCCGGCTCTCGACAGAAGCGCGCGCCGCGAACTCCGGCGGGGACGGCAGCTTCTTCATCAACAGTGCGCGCTCGCAAGCGTGCCGCGGGCCGGATTCCATGCCGATCGCAAAGTCGCCCGCCACCAGGTTCGGCCGCTGCGCCGAATTGGAGAACGCAAGCGGCCGCTCGAAAACACCGACCACGTCCTCCCGGCTGGCCACGGTGCGAAGCAGGCTGCGGGTTTTCGGGCTCTTCTGGATCGCCGCCGCGAGCACGCGCAACGCCCGCGGCTGGTGGATCGCCGCGCTGACGCCCTGGTACGCCGCCCAGCGCCCGAAGCGGGAGAGTCCCTTCTCAAGCATGGCCACTGGCAACCGGCTCGTTGGCCAGGCCGGGCATGCCGCAGTCGCGCGCGGCCGCCAGCGCCTGCTGTGCGTGCAGGGCCGCGTCCTGCGCGCGCCCTGCATCGGCCTCTATGCCGGCGAGGAGTTGCAGGGCACGTGCTTCGTGGCCGCGTTGTTCGAGCGCTGCGGCCGCCTCGCACGCTCCGTGCGCGGCCATGAGCGCCTCGTCCATCCGGCCCGCCTCCCGCAACGCGATGGCGAGGTTGAACGGAAAGTAGAACTCGTTGTAGCGACCGCCGGAAAGCGAGACCTTGGCAGCAATCGCCGGCTCGAGCAGGGCCAGCGCCTGCAGTGCCTGCCCGCTGCGCGCCATGGCCCCGCCGAGGTAGGCCACGATCGCCGGCTGCATGTTCGACAGCTCATGCAGCCGGCACAACTCGAGGGCCGAACGCAGCAGCGTCACCGCCGCTTCGGGCCGGTGCTGCGCGAGCATCAGCTCGGCCTGCACGAAGTCGACCAGCACGCGCGAGAACGCATGGTCTTCGGCAGCGAGCTCGCGGTAGGCGGCGTCGCATGCGGCCTGGGCGGCGTCGAGTTCGCCCTTCCAGATCAGCGTGTCCGCCAGGAAGGTCTTGACGTTGACCGACGCGATCACGGCCCAGCCCGGCATCAGGCGCCGGGCGCGCAGTTCGGCGGCGAACTCGCGTTCGACCTCGGCGGCATCGGCTCCAGCCATGGCGTAGCGCCCGAGTCCGTGGTTGAGCATCATGCGCGCCTGCATGGCCGCCATCTGCAGGCTGCGGCTGCCGGCTGCCAGCGCCACCGCGCCGGCGTTGGTCGCGGCTTCCAGGCCTTGCCGGTAGCTGCCGCGTGTCCACAACGTGACGGCGAGTTGCAGCGAAACGGCGGCCTGGCGCCGTGTGTCGCCCAGGGTGCGCGTGATGTACTCGGCACGTTCGAGGTTGCTGACGATCGCGTCGAACAGGCCGACCGCCATCTGCGCGCCCAGCGCCTCCATGCGCAGCGCGAGTTCGCAAGGCAGCATCGCGGCCTCGGGCTCCACGCGCCTGGCGGCCTCGAGCCCCAGCGAGAACACGCGCAGCGCATCGCGGTTGTCCGAGCGCGCAATCGAGCGCGTCATGGCGCGCTGTGCGTACTCCGCGGCCGAGAGCCATTGCTCGCCGTTGTACGCGTGATGGGCGAGCACCCCTGGGTTCTCCGACGGCTGGTCGCCGCTGCGCAGGCGCAGCGCGTCGAACGCGGCGCGATGGAGCTGGCTGCGGCGCGAGCGCGTGAGCGTCGCCGCCACCGACTCCTGCACCAGCCCGTGGCGAAACGCATAGGCGCCAGCCGACGCGGACGCAGCGATCAGGCCGCCGGACATGGCCTGCCGCAAATGGCTTTCTGCCGCAGCCTCGTCGATGTTCCGCATGGCCGCGACCACGCTCGACAGCAGGGGTTCGCCGACGATGGCCGCGGCCTCGAGGCTCGCCTTGGTCTCGGCCGGAAGGCGGTCGACCCGCGCGCCGATGACCGCCATGATCGACGCCGGCACCCCCAGCGGCGATTGGCCCGATGTGCAACGGTAGGCGCCCGGCGGCCCGAGCAGGCTACCGCCGTCGACCAGCGTCATCACCATCTGTTCGAGGAAGAAGGGATTGCCGTCGGCACGGTCGAGCAAGGCGGCGCGGACGCTGTGCAGCGATTCGTCGTCGCCGAGCAGCGCCTGCGCCAGCTGGACCATCTGCGCCGAAGGCAGCGGACCGATCCAGTGTTCGGCGAACCAGGGCGCATCGCTCCAGCGATGCACATAGTCCTGCCGGTAGCTCATGAGCACCAGCAGCGGTTGGGACTGCAGGCGCCGCGCCAGGAGTTCAAGCAGTCGCAGGCTGCCGCGGTCGGCCAGAAAGACATCGTCCACCGCGAGTACCAACGGCCCGTTGCGGGTGCGTTCGCGCACCAGCCATGCGAAAGTGTTGGCGATTCGCTCGCTGCGTTGCAGCGGCGACAGCGCGCGCCACGCGCTCCCGGCGTCGCCGGTGTCGAGCAGATCGGTCAGCGCGGCGGTGTGCAGATCGGTTGGCTGACCCGGCGCTGCTTCCACATGGACTGCGTCGCTTCCCGAATTGCCGCTTCCGAGCCGCAGCAGCACGCGCGCGATATCCGCGACCAATCCGTACGGCACATGGCTGGCATAGGCCCGTGCGGTCACCGGCGCGATCGAGAACCCCGTTTCGCGCAAGTGCGTGCACAGCTCCGCAATCAGCCGCGACTTGCCGATGCCCGCCTCGCCCCGCACCCCGACTGCGCAAAACGCACCCGCACGGACGCGCTCGGCGATCGCCTTCAACTCTTCGATGGCTTCGCCGCGCCCGACCAGCGGGCCCAGGTAGCGCCTGCGCGCGAGCGGCGCCGCGGCCGAACCCTGGGAACCGACCGTGATCTCGTGCACGTCGACCGGCGCGCTGAAGCCGCGAATCTCGCGCTTGCCGAGCAGGCGCGTCTCGATCTGGTCACCCACCAGCTGCATCGTGTTGCCGCTGACCTGCGCGGTGCCGGGCGCCGCCAGTTTCTCCAGCCGCGACGCCAGATGGATGGGCGGGCCGTCGACGCGGTAGGGCGTCGACAGGTCGGCGCCACCGGGCCCGGCGATGACCTCGCCCGAATCGATGCCGATGCGCACGCGCATGGGCGCCTGCGCCGTGGTGTGCGCCTTCATCGCTTCGAGCATCGCGCTCGCCGCCAGGCATGCGCGCAGCGCGTGGTCTTCCTGCGCGATGGGCGCGCCGAACAGCGCCAGCAGTTCGTCGCCGCGCCACTGCATGCGGGTGCCGCCATAGGTGGCGACGGCTTCGGCCATCAGGCGGTAGGCGGTATCGAGGTAGGCCTGCCCGTCTTCGGCACCGGTTTGCACCACCTGGGCCGTGGAGTCGCAGAGGTCGGCGAGCAGCACGGTGACCTGCTTGAGTTCGCGCTGCGCGTCCAGCAACGCGCCGCAGTTCCAGCAAAAGCGGTGGCGAGCTTGACGTGGCGTTCCGCAATTTGCACAAGCGATCATCCGTACCTCTGTTATACCGGGCCCGCCGACTCTATCCGGTGAGACCCGCTTGTCCATACGCCATTCTGAGGAGGGGCGACCTGGACACAAGACAGATACTCGCCACGCGTCGTCTTGAGAAAATATTCAGGAGAAGACCCCGCCCATGGCTCGCCCACCGCAGTTCGAACTCGGTCTCTCGCTGGCCGGCGGCGTGTCCTGCGGCGCCTTCACCGCGGGTGCGGTCGACTTCATCGTGGAAGCGCTGGACGCCTGGCAGGACGCGCTCGAGCGCCACGACGCCGACGCGCCGGCGCACCGGGTGGTGCTGCGCACCGTGATGGGCGCGTCGTCGGGCGCCTTGACGACCGCGGTACTGGGCGCCGCTTTGCCCTATGACATTCCGCCAGTGCGCCCGGGCACCTCATACGACGACGCATGCCGCAACCCGCTGTTCGAGAGCTGGGTTCACATGACCGGCCTCGACAACCTGCTCGACACACGCGATGCCGCGAGCGGCAGTGTGCGCTCCCTGCTGGATCCGACACGACTCGAAGGCGCCGCGCGCAAGGCGATCGAGTTCGGCCAGCGGGCGACGCCACGGCTTCGCCGCTGGCTGCCCGACCCGTTTCGCGTGGCCTTCTCGGTGACCAATCTGCGCGGCGTGCGCTACCCGTTGCTGCACGCCGGCCGCGCGGCAGCACCACCGCACACGACGGTGCATGGCGAACTGCTGCGCTTCGCACTCACCGGCCTGGGCGACGGGAGCCATCCGCAACCCGCGCGGCGCGCCGACGAAAAGGAGATTGCCGACGGCGCCGATCCCGCGGCCGCCTGGGATCGATGGGGGCACGGGTATGCCACCGCGGCGCTCGCCTCGGCGGCCTTCCCGCTGCTGCTGCCGGCCCGGCCGCTGCAGCATCTCGGCGCCGATGCCCGCGAGTTGCAGATCGTGCTGCGCGGTGGCGCCTGCGCGCCGGATGAAGTGGTGGTGGCAGACCCGGCCGGCGTCGCCGGCGAACCGCGCGACCGCGCGTTCGACGGTGTCGATGGTGGCCTGATCGACAACGACCCGGTCGACGCCGTCCGCTCGGAGCTCAACGACCGCGACCCGCTGGCCTGCAACCCGCGCGACGGCCGCGTGAGCGACCGCGCGGTGCTGATGGTCAACCCACTGCTCGGCACTTCGGCCACCACCGGAGTGCCCTGGTTGCCGACAACCCTGGGCAATGCGCTGCCGCGCCTGCTGTCGACGCTGCTCCACCAGGCGCATCTGCGCGTGGAAGACATTGCGCTGGCGACGCGCGAAGACGTCTACAGCCGCTTCCTGATCGCGCCGCACGCCGAAGCGGACTCGTCCAGCGCGTCCAGCCGCAACCTTGCCGGCGGGAGCCTCGGCGGTCTCGGCGGCTACCTGTGCCGTGAATTCCGGTTGCACGACTACCGGCTCGGCCGCCGCAATGCACAGCAGGCGCTGGCAACCCACCTGCTGCTGCCCGAGGACAACCCGCTGTTTGCGGATTGGACGACGATGCAGCGGGCGCACTACGCGGCCGGCGACCGCGAGCTGCCGATCATCCCGCTGGTCGGTCGGCTGCACCCGCGCCATGGGGAGGAAGAGCCGTCGCCCGACTGGCCGCGCGGCCAGGCCGACCCGGCTGCTTTCGGCCCGGCCTTCGACCGGCGTCTGGACGTTGTGTACCGCCACCTCGTGCCCTGGTGGGCTCGCTGGCTGCTCGCGCCGCTCTGGCACCTGTTCGTGCGGCGGCGCGTGCGCAACGGTCTCGTGGAGGCAATGGCCACGGGCCTCCGGCAGCACGGGCTGTCGTGAACGCTGCGCTACCAACGCGCGGGCAAGGCCCGCAGCAACACCAGGCAGCGTTGCTCGACGGCGATGTAGCCGCCTTTTTCGAGGTCTTTCAGCAGTCGGCTCACCATCTCACGCGACGAACCGATCTCGCCCGCGATCGCCTGGTGGGTCAGGCGCTCGGCGATGCGCCGGGTGCCGTCGGGCTCGGCTTGTGCCCGCTCTTCCAGCACGCGCTTGAGCCGGCTGTAGACGTCGAGCAGGGCCATGCTGCGCGCGCTTTCGGTCGCCAGCCGGGCCCGCTGGATGAGCCGGACGATCAGCCCCATCGCGAAATCGGCATCGGCCGCGATGTGGCGCAACAGGGTCTCGCGCGTCACCACCGCGCAGACGGTCGGCTCCACCGTCTGCACGCTGGCCGAACGCGGGCCGCCGTCGAGCGACATCTCGCCGACGTATTCGCCCGGTCCGTGGTGGCCGAGCGTGACCTCGCGGCCCCGCGTATCGGAGACGAAGGCGCGCAGCCGGCCGGTGAGCACGATGTAGATGGCATCGCCCTGGTCGCCCTCTTCGATCAGCACCGCGTGGGTGCGGTAACGGCGCTGCACGCCCAGGGCTGCGAGCTTGAGCAGGGAGGCCGGCAAGGCGGCAAGAGGGTCGGCGCGGTTTCCGGCGGCGGGCGGCGGCATGCGCGGACTATAGAGCCACGCGGCGCAGCCCGCCTGCGCGCCCCGCGGCCGCTGCGACCCTAGTCGTGCGCAGCGAGCCGGAGCGCCGACACGATCTGCGGCATGCGCGTGACGCGGTGCACCACCTCGCGGATGCTGCTGCTGCCGGTTTTCTGGCGTACGTTCTTGATGTGCGTGCGCACCGTCGACAGGCAAATGCCCTGAAGCCCGGCGATTTCCTCGGCCCCGTGACCGGCGCACAACTGGGCCAGCACGTTCTGTTCGGCCCGCGTCAGTTGCTTGGCCCGGGCGAACATCTGCATGGTGAGCATTTCGCAGCCGGCGGCGCGGCTGCACATGATCAGCACGGTGTCGATTTCAGCGCCGGTGTCGCGCGGCTCGAGCGGGATGAAAGCCAATGACAGCGGGTCGCTCGCGTGCTCCAGCTCGACGATGCTGCGGCAACCGCGCTCGGCATCCCGGAGCGCCTGGCGGATGCGCGCCTGCCAGGCCGGCTGGCCGGCGCACAACATGCCGTCGGCATTGCGCAGTGCGCGTGCTGCCGCCAGCTCGCGCCGCGCGGGGTGGTTGGAATGGAGGATGCGGCCGGTCAGGTCGACCAGCACGAGCCCGTGATCGATTTCGTCGAGCACGCGCGCCAGCATGCCGGCCTGCAACGCGTCGGGCGGGGCGACCGTGCCGGCACCGAAAGACGATGGACTTTTTTCATGGACTGCCAGATTCATTTCGCTTCCTCATCCGTTGTGGTGAGGACAGTGTCTGGAATCCGTGCGTTGGCAGGCAGGGACTATTGCCGCGCAGTTTGTGACTTATTTACATTTGCAAACTGCCCGCCGGTCGGTCAGTCGGTCAATCGGTCAGTCGCTGCAGCGCTTCACGGTACTTGGCGGCGGTCTTCTCGATCACCTCGGCCGGCAGGCGCGGCGCGGGCGGGGTCTTGTCCCAGGGCTTGCCATTGATCCTGGTGGCTTCGAGCCAGTCGCGCACGAACTGCTTGTCATAGCTCGGCGGATTGGTGCCGTTGCGCAGGGCTTCTTCGTAGCCTTCGATCGGCCAGTAGCGCGAGCTGTCGGGCGTGAGCACCTCGTCCATCAGCACCAGCGTGCCGGCCTCGTCGAGGCCGAACTCGAACTTGGTGTCGGCAATGATCATCCCTTGGGTCAACGCGATGGCCGCCGCGGTTTCGTAGATCCGGATGCTGGTTTCGCGGATCTGCTGGGCCAGCGCCGGGCCGACGATTTCGACCACGCGGTCGTAGCTGATGTTCTCGTCGTGCTCGCCCGCGGCCGCCTTGGCGGCAGGCGTGAAGATCGGGCGCGGCAGCTTGCTGGCGTTGCTCAGGCCCTCGGGCAACGGCACGCCGCAGACGGCGCGGTTCTCCTGGTACTCCTTCCAGCCGCTGCCGGCCAGATAACCGCGCACCACGGCCTCGACCGGGATCGGCTTCAGGCGCTTGACCAGCATCGAGCGGTCTTTCACCTGCGGCGCCTCTTCGGCCGTGACCACGCTCTCGGGTGCGTCGCCGGTCAGGTGGTTCGGGCAGATGTGGCCAAGCCGGTCGAACCACCAGAGCGCCATTTGCGTGAGGATCACGCCCTTGCCCGGAATCGGCTCGCCCATGATCACGTCGAACGCGCTCAGCCGGTCGCTCGCCACCATCAGGATGCGGTCGTCGCCGACCGCATAGTTGTCGCGCACCTTGCCGCGCGCGAGCAGGGGCAGGCTCTTGATGGAGGACGTGTGGACGGTGGTCATGGCAGGAAACGGTGTGAAAACGGAACGGGAAATGCCGATTGTGCGCGCAGAAAAAAGCCACCGCGAACGGTGGCCGGCGCTGGGAGCGACGCCGCCCGGTCAGGTGATCGAGGCGCGGTAGATCGACTCGATGGCTGCGTCCAGCGCGCTGTTGAACGCCGCGTCGGACTGCTGTGCACTCAGGCCTTCGGTCAAGGCACGGCTGAAGCTGGCGATGATGCCCGGGTTGCGCGCCAGACGGGCATTGGCATCGTCGCGTTCGTAGCCGCCGGAGAGCGCCACCACGCGCACCACTTGCGGATGCGCCACCAGTTCGCTGAAGTAGCCGTCGACGGCCGGAAGCGTCAGCTTGAGCATCACCTTCGAGGCGGCCGGCAACGCGTCCAGGCGCTCCAGGAAGCCCTTCTTGAGCACGACTTCGGCCTGCTGCTTGTCGGCCGCGCCGATCGAGACTTCGGGCTCGAGGATCGGCACCAGGCCGGCGTTCAGGATCTGTTGGCCAACGGCGAACTGCTGATCCAGCACGGCAGCGATGCCCTTTTCGTTGGCAGCGTTCACCACCGAACGCATCTTGGTGCCGAAGATGCCCTTGGCCGCGGCGCGCGCCAGCAGGCCGTCGAGTTCGGGCATCGGCTTCATGAGTTGCACGCCGTCGGCTTCGGCAGCCAGGCCCTTGTCCACCTTCAGAAAAGGCACGACCTGCTTGCGCTGCCACAGGTAGGCAGCGGCATCGAGGCCGTCGATCTGCCGATCCATCGTCGCCTCGAACAGAATGGCGCCGAGCACGCGGCGCCCGTCGAATGCGGGGCTGGTCACGATGCGGCTGCGCATCGCGTGCACGAGGTCGAACATCTCGGCGTCGCCCTGGTAGGCGCTTTCCTCGATGCCGTACAGCTTGAGCGCCTTCGGGGTGCTGCCGCCACTCTGATCCAGCGCGGCGATGAAGCCGTTGCCCTTGGAGACTTTGTCGAGTTGTTCCTGATTCACTGCGTCGCTCTCGTTCGTGCCGTTGACACGGCGGTAGGGGGGTGGTGCAAGATTGTATCGGCGGCCCCCGATCGGCTCGATCGGCTATTTCCCTGCGTCGGGCGGGAGACCCAGGAAAGCCAGCACCGGCGGCAGCACCGGGCCACCCAGCCACCGCAGCGGCTTGGCCACGGCAACGATCAGCGTGATGTGGCCGAGGTCGTCGAACTCGCGCATCTGCACCGGCACGCCCGCTGCCTGCAGTTTGGTCGCCATCTGCCGGGTATTGCGCACCGGATTGACCACCTTGTCGTCGCGCGCCGCCAGCAGCAGCGCGCGCGGCGAGGCGGCCGAGGCATGGGCCAGTGGCTGCGAATCCGGCGGCGTGGCCGGCCAGTTGAAAGCCACCTGCGCGTCGGGGTTCACGATCGGCAGGAAGTCATAGGGGCCGGCCAGTCCGATCCAGCCGGCGAGCTGTTTCGGGCTCGCGCCCACCGCGCCGAGCCAGCGCGCGTCGAGCGCCACCATCGCCGTGTTGTAGCCGCCCGAGCTGTGGCCCATCACATAGACCTGTTTCGGATCGGCGCCGAGCCGCGCTGCGTTGTCGAGGGCCCATTTGACGGCGAGCGCGCTGTCCTGCACAAACACCGGGTACTTGAACGCGGGCGACCGGCCGTAGTCGGGCAGCACGACCACGGCGCCGCGCGCTGCCAGCGCCTCGCCGACGAACCTGAAGCTGGCACGCTCGCCGGTCGTCCAGGTTCCGCCGTAGAAGAAAACGACCAGCGGGCGCTTGCCTTCGGCGGGCAGCGTGCTGGCCAGCGGCCGGTAGACGTCGAGCTGCTGGCGCGGCGCCGGCCCGTAAGACACGCCGCCCTCCAGCGCGTAGGTGTCACTCGGCACCACACGGTTCAGCAGCTTGACCGGCGAGCAGGCGGCCAGCAACGCCGCGGCAGCGGCGATCAGCAGCGCGGTGCGCGGCTTGGGAAGGGGATATCTCATGGGGCAGGTACGCGCGGCAAACCAAAACGGTTTCGCAAGCATGCGCATTGCCGCCGCCCGCGGTGTCAGGTCGCCCGGCAGATCTTGAGCATGTTGGTGCCACCGGGTGCACCCATGGGCTCGCCGCAGGTGATGGCGTAGACGTCGCCGCTCTGCACGATCCCGCGCTTCTTCAGATGCGCCTCGGCCTGCTCGAGCGCCGTGTCGCGGTCGCTTTCCGGATCCATCAGCAAGGGGCGTACGTTGCGAAAGAGCGCCATCTTGCGTTGCGTGGCGAGGCGCGACGTCAGGGCATAGACCGGGATGTGCGCCGCGTGCCGACTCATCCAGAGCGGCGTGGAGCCCGACTCGGTCATGGCCACGATCGCCTTGGCGCCGAGGTGGTGCGCGGTGAACAGCGCGCCCATGGCGATCGACTGGTCGATGCGGTTGTAGGTGTGGCCGCTGAAGTCGGTGTCGAGGGTCTTGTCCTCGGCCTGTTCGGCCGCTTCGCAGATGCGGCTCATTTCCTGCACGGTCTCGAGCGGGTAGCGGCCCGAGGCGGTCTCGGCTGAGAGCATCACGGCGTCGGTGCCGTCGAGCACCGCATTGGCCACGTCGCTGACCTCGGCGCGGGTGGGCACCGGGTTGGTGATCATCGATTCCATCATCTGGGTGGCGGTGATGACCACCCGGTCCATCTCGCGCGCCATGCGGATCATCTTTTTCTGCAGCGCCGGCACGGCCGCATTGCCGACTTCCACCGCGAGGTCGCCGCGCGCGACCATGATGCCGTCGCTGGCGCGGATGATTTCTTCCAGCTTGGGGATCGCCTCGGCGCGCTCGATCTTGGCGATCAGCCCGGGCTTGTGGCCGAACTCGGCCGCCGCCACGTTGCAGAGCTGGCGCGCCATTTCCATGTCGGTCGCATTCTTCGGAAAGCTCACGGCCACATAGTCGGCCTGGAAGCTCATCGCGGTCTTGATGTCTTCCATGTCCTTGCCGGTCAGCGCCGGCGCCGTGAGGCCGCCGCCCTGCTTGTTGATGCCCTTGTTGTTGGACAACTCGCCGCCGAGCCGCACGGTGGTGTAGACCGCTTCGCCCTTGACCGCATCGACGGTCAACACGATCAGGCCGTCGTTCAGGAGCAGCCGGTCGCCGGCCCTCACGTCGCGCGGCAAGTCCTTGTAGTCGAGGCCGACCGCGTCGATGTCGCCAAGCTCGGTGCGGGCGCCGTCGAGCACGAACTTGGCGCCGGGTTCGAGCCAGATCTTGCCCTCGACGAACTTGCCGACGCGGATCTTCGGGCCCTGCAGATCGGCCATGATCGCGACCTCACGGCCGGTGCGGCGTGCCGCCTCGCGCACCATGAGTGCGCGGTCAATGTGATCCTGCGCCTTGCCGTGGCTGAAGTTGAGCCGCACCACGCTGACCTTGTTCAGGATCATCTGTTCCAGCAACGCCGGGTCGCTCGAGGCGGGTCCGAGGGTGGCAACGATCTTGGTGGCGTGGCGCGGGATGCGGGGGTCGTTCATTTGTCTCTCGCTGTTGGTTTGGCTTTGGCGCCTTTGGCGCCTTTGACGTAATTCTCACATGCGGAAATGACAGCGCACGATACGGCAAGTTCAGTCGTCAATCGGCCGGATGTTGATTTTCGTCATGGCCGGTGCGCGCCGAACACGCTACGGTTCGACCATGAACGCCCTGCCTGACTCCGCCCTGCCCCTGCCCGTGCCGCCGCAAGCGCCGCTGCCGCACCGCAAGACCCTCCGTTCCTGGCTCATCCCGCTCTCGCAGCGCAGCAGCCTGCGGGCGCTGGCGTTGCTCGCCTTCGACTACGCGCTGTTCGTGGCGCTACTGGCTGGCGCGGTACAGCTCCAGTCCGGCTGGCTCAAGCTGCTGTGCGGGCTGGCCACAGGGTTCGTGATCGGACGCCTGTTCATCATCGGGCACGACGGCTGCCACCACAGCCTGACGCCGCATCGGGGCCTGAACAGGTGGCTGGGCCGAATCGCCTTCCTGCCGTCGCTCACACCATTCAGCCTGTGGGACATGGGGCATAACGTGGTGCACCACGGGTTTACCAATCTGAAGGGCGTCGACTTCACCTGGGCGCCGCTCACGCAAGCCGAGTACGGGGCGCTGTCGCCATCGCGCCGCTTCATGGAGCGCGTCTACCGCAGCGGTTGGGCGCCCGGCCTTTATTACATGGTCGAGATCTGGTGGCACCGCATGGTGGCGCGCGACAAGTCCGGCAAGGCCGAACGCCCGGTGTTCTCGCACGATTGCTGGCTGGTCGGCAGCTTCGGCACGGTCTGGTTCTGCGCGCTGGCGGCGGCGGCGCTGGCCACCGGCCAGTCGGTGCTGCTGCTGGTCGCCACGGCGTTCGTGGTGCCGCTGCTGTTCTGGTTCGCAATGATCGGTTTCGTGGTTTACGTGCACCACACGCACGTGAAGGTGAGCTGGCACGACGACCGCGCCGCCTGGCAGCGCGCGCAGCCTTTCGTCTCGACCACCGTGCACCTGACGTTCCCGCTGCGCATCGGCGCCCTGCTGCACCACATCATGGAGCACACCGCGCACCACGTGGACATGAGCATCCCGCTCTACAAGCTGAAGGCGGCGCAGGCGCGCCTGGAGGAACTGCTGCCGAACCGCATCGTGGTGCAGCGCTTTTCGTGGGGCTGGTATTTCGGCACCGCGCGCAGTTGCAAGCTCTACGACTTCACGCGCCGGTGCTGGACGGATTTCAAGGGCCGGGCGACCAGCGAGCCACGCGCCGCACCGGCCTGAGCCGGCCGCAGCGACGCCGCTCAGCCGGCGGCGCGCTGCTCCAGGATTTGCAGCGCCGGCAGGGTCTTACCCTCGAGGATCTCGAGGAACGCGCCGCCGCCGGTCGAGATGTAGCCGATCTTGTCTTCGATGCCGTATTTGGCGATCGCGGCCAGCGTGTCGCCGCCGCCTGCGATCGAAAAGCCCGGGCTGGCGGCGATGGCCTGCGCGATGACCTTCGTGCCGTTGGCGAACGCATCGAACTCGAACACGCCGACCGGGCCGTTCCAGACGATGGTGCCGGCTTCGCGCAGTTGCGCCGCAAGCTGCGCTGCGGTTTGCGGGCCGATATCCAGGATCAGGTCGTCTTCGGCCACCTCGCTCGCCGCTTTCACCGTGGCCGGTGCATCCGCCGCGAAGGTCTTGGCCGTGACCACGTCGACCGGGATCGGCACTGCGGCACCGCGCGCGCGCATCGCTTCGATCACGGCTTTCGCCTGGTCCAGCAGATCGGGTTCGGCCAGCGACTTGCCGATCGACAGGCCTGCGGCCAGCATGAAGGTGTTGGCGATACCGCCGCCGACGATGAGCTGGTCGACCTTCTCGGCCAATGCCTTCAGGATGGTCAGCTTGGTGCTGACCTTCGAGCCCGCGACGATCGCCACAAGCGGGCGCTTCGGCGCGGTGAGCGCGCGGGTGATGGCGTCGATTTCAGCGGCCAGCAGCGGGCCGGCCGAAGCCACCTTGGCGTATTCGGCGATGCCGTAGGTCGTGGCCTCGGCGCGGTGCGCGGTGCCGAAGGCATCGTTCACGTAGATGTCGCAGAGCGCAGCGAGCTTTTGCGCCAGCGCCGGGTCGTTCTTTTTCTCGCCCTTGTTGACGCGGCAGTTCTCGAGCAGCACCACCTGGCCGGGCTTGACCTCGACGCCCTCGACCCAGTTGGCCAGCAGCGGAACCTCGCGGCCAAGCAGTTCGCCCAGGCGGGCAGCCACGGGCGCCAGCGAATCGGCGGGCTTGAATGCGCCTTCGGTCGGACGGCCCAGGTGTGAGGTGACCATGACGGCGGCGCCCGCGGCGAGCGCCTGCTGGATGCAGGGCACGGATGCGCGAATGCGCGTGTCCTCGGTGATGCGGCCGGTGTCGTCCTGCGGCACGTTGAGGTCGGCGCGAATGAAGACGCGCTGGCCGGCAACTTTGCCTTGGGCGCACAGATCGGTAAAGCGGATGACGTTCATGCGCCCGATTCTAGGAGCGCCTACCAGCCAAGCCCCAGATGCAGCGGCAGGTAGACCGCCATGCCGACCACGATGGTGCCAAGCACGCCGTGGCGCCAGAAGTAGTAAGCGGCACCTGCCGCGGCCGCATAGAGCCGGCCATCCTGCCAAGTCGAGATGAAGTGTCCCTGCGTCATGACGATCTCGGGAATCACCACCGCCGCCAGCGCGGCCACCGGTGCGTAGTGCAGCGCCCGGTGCGCCCACGGCGGAAAGCCCCAGGGCCGGTCGAGGATGAAGAAGAAGCAGCGCGTGAGCACGCTGACGCCGGCCAGGCCGACGATGATGAGCAGCGTCCAGCCATCGGTCACACCTTTCACGCGTCATCTCCTTCGTTGGGATCGAGCCCGAGCTGCCGCTCGAACCAGAAGCAGAGCAGGACCGCCACGCCGATGCCGACCACGATATTGAGCTTGAGCGGCAGGTTGTAGGCCGCCACCGCGGTGGCCCCCGCAATGGCAATGGCCAGCATTCGCAGCCGGCTGGTGGCCATCGAGCACAGGATGCCGACCAGGCTCAGCACGCCCGCAAAGCCCAGCCCCCACGCCAGCGGAATGAAGTTGGCCAGCGTCACGCCGAGCAGGCTGAGCCCCATCCACGAGCACCAGGTCACGCAGTAGCCGCCTGCGAGGTAGGCCTCCTGCGCGGCGCGACCTGTCGGGTCGTCGGCCGGCGCCGGGTAGCGGCGCGTGAACAGCACATAGCTGAGGTCGGCCGTCATGTAGCCGTTGACCAGCCGACGCCAGCGCGGCAGATGCATCAGATAGGGCCGCAGGTGCAGGCTGAACACCACGAAGCGCAGGTTCACGCAGAAGCCCGTGGCCAGGATCACCCAGCCAGGCGCGCCGGCCATCAGCAACGGGATTGCGGCGAGCTGCGAACTGCCGGCGTAGACCAGCAGCGTCATGGCCACCGCCTCGACTACGCTCATGCCGGACTGCACCATTGCCACGCCGGTCATCAGGCCCCAGGCCGCGATGCCGAGCGCGAGCGGCGTCATCTCGCGGGCGCCTTGGCGGAACGTGGGCTGGTTGCGGACGGAGGCGAGGAAGAACACCCGTCAGAGCCCGAAAATCTGGCCGGCCTTGACGTCGAAGCCGCGCAGAAAGTCGGCGACCGCAAGGCGCTTGCCGCCGGCGCGCTGCAACTGCGTCACCAATACGGCCGAGTCGCCAGCCGCCACCGCAATACCGCTGGGCGCGACGGCCAGGATCGTGCCGGGTTTTTCACCGGTCGAGCCGGACTGGACGCGGGCCGCCCAGAACTTGATGGCCTCGCCGTCGAGTGGGCTGGTGGCGCCGGGAAAGGGGTCGAACGCGCGAATGCGGCACACGATGGCCTCGGCCGGCTGGATCCAGTCGATCTTCGCCTCGTGCTTTTCGACCTTGTGGGCGTAGGTCACGCCTTCGGCCGGCTGCTTGACGGGCTGCAATGCGCCGGCTTCGGCCAGGCGCAGCGCCTCGACGATCAGCCGGCCACCCATGCCGGCCAGCCGGTCGTGCAGGCTGGCCGTGCTGTCGTCGCCGATGGCCAGCGCCTCGCGCAGCAGCATGTCACCGGTGTCGAGGCCGGCGTCCATCTGCATGATCGTGATGCCGGTCTCCACGTCGCCCGCCTCGATCGCGCGGTGGATCGGCGCGGCGCCACGCCAGCGCGGCAGCAGGCTGGCATGGATGTTCAGGCAGCCCAGCCTCGGCACGTCCAGCGCCCATTGCGGCAGGATCAGGCCGTAGGCCGCGACCACCATCACGTCGGCATGCGCGGCGCGCAGCGTTTCGGCAGCCGCGGCGGCGTCCTCGGGGTACTTTCCGTCCAGACGCAGGCTGCGCGGCTGCGCGACCGGCCAGCCGTGTTGCTGCGCCAGTTCCTTGACCGGGGACGCCTGCAGCCTGAGGCCCCGGCCGGCGGGCCGGTCGGGCTGGGTCAGCACCAGCGCGATGTCGTGGCCCGCGGCGGCAAGCTGCGCCAGGGCAATGGCGGCAAAGGCGGGTGTCCCCGCAAAAATGACTCTCAATCGGTGCTCGCAGACTTCAACGAACCAGAATTTCGAGCGACAGGTCGTCACCCACGTTGTAGTACTGCACCAGGCCCTGGGGGTCTACATAGATATAAAGCAACCGGCGCGAGTTCTGCGCTTTGTAGCGCCAGGCCCACACCCCGCCGTCGAAGGACGACACGCGCGTGATCTCGAACGGGCGGCCATACGTCCGCAGGATGTCGGCCTCGCGCCAGGCGCCAGGCTGGATGGTGCTGGCGAACAGGCCTTCGTCGAGCTCCTGCCGCACCGAGAACACGCGGCCGGCGGCGTCGACATCGACGTTGTTGACCTCGAAACCCGAAGGTGCGCGCGAATACTGCAGACGCTCGACGCCGTTCGGCAAGGTATAGACGGCGGTGGGCGCACCCAGCCGCTGCAACGCTTCTGCCTTGTTGGTATTGGGTGGCAGGCGGGTCGGTTCGCTGATACAGGCCGTCAGTGCGAACGCCAGCGCCACGCAGGCGAGCCCTCGTCCGCCACGCGGCATGGTCATTCGCGCCCTTCGCGCTGTTCCTCGCGCTGCGCCTTGAGCAGCTTGCTCTTGATGCGGTTGCGCTTGAGCGGCGAGAGGTATTCGACGAACACCTTGCCGAGCAAATGGTCGAGTTCGTGCTGGATGCAGACCGCGAGCAGGCCCTCGGCCTCGACCGTGCGAAGCTCGCCGTCGAGGTCGAGCGCGGTGCAACGCACCGCGGTGGCGCGTTCGACCCCGTCGTAGATGCCCGGCACCGAGAGGCAGCCCTCTTCGTTCATCACCTTTTCGGCGCTGGCCCAGACGATCTCGGGGTTGATCAGCACCAGCGGTTCGTTGCGCTCTTCCGACACATCGATCACCACCAGGCGCTCATGCACGTCGACCTGGGTGGCGGCGAGCCCGATACCATGCGCGTCGTACATGGTTTCCAGCATGTCGGCCACCAGGGTCTTGATGCGCGCATCGACGCCCTGCACCGGCTTGGCCACCGTGTGCAGACGCTTGTCGGGGAAACTCAGAATGGGTCGTTTGGCCATGAAAGCGTGCGAAAGTTGTGGCTATTTTCGCCAATTCCGCGACGCCGCGCGGCGCCCGAGGGGGATAAACGTTGCCCAATCAAGGGCTTCAGCGCAAAATTCGTTGCAAATTGTGAGGATTCGTTTCGCCCGGCGTGGCGCAGTGTGTGCACACCATCAAACCATGAAAACAACCCGACTCAACGCTGGCCTGCGCCCCAACATCCTTGCCACGCTCGGCGCACTGGCACTGCTCGGCAGCGCGACCGTCGCGAACGCACAGAACTATCCGGTCACGCCGGCGCAGCGCGCGACCGCGCAGCAGACTGCCCAGACCGGCATTCCGCTGAGCGAGTTGACGCCGAACGCGCCCGACGAATACACGATCAAGTCCGGCGACACGCTCTGGGCCATTTCGCGCCTGTACCTGAAGAGCCCGTGGCGCTGGCCCGAGCTCTGGGGCATGAATCTCGGCGAAATTGCCAATCCGCACCGGATCTACCCGGGCCAGGTGCTGTTCCTCGACAAGACCGGCGGCCGTGCGCGCCTGACGCTGCGCCGCGGCGTCGGCTCGGGTGATGGCGCCACCATCAAGCTGTCGCCACGCACCCGCCAGGACACCGTTACGGGGCTGGCGCTGCCAACGCTGAATCCGGCGCTGATCGAGCCGTTCCTCAGCGAGCCGATCGTGGTCGACGAAGACACCCTCAAGACGGCCCCGCGCATCGTGGCCGGCAATGACAGCCGTGTGCTGCTGGCGCGCGGCGACCGTGCCTATGCGCGCGGCGAGCCGAATGCGCCGCTGCTCGAGAAGGCCGGCCCGATCAACCAGTACCGCGTGTTCCGTACGGCCACGCCGCTGAAGGATCCCGCCACCAGCGAAATCCTCGGCTACGAAGCGCAATACGTCGGCAAGGCCCAGCTGCAACGCAGCGAGTCGACCCAAACCATGATGGAAGGCGGCAAGGAGGTCACGAACGTGGTGCCCGCCACCATCGACATCGTGGCCGCGCGCGAAGAAATACGCGCCGGCGACCGCCTGCTGCCCGAACCGCCGCGCCAGCTGCTGAGCTACACGCCGCGAGCGCCGATCGATACCATCACCGATGGGCGCATCGTCTCGGTCTACGGCAACGCCGTGCAGTTTGCCGCCCAGAACCAGGTGGTGGCTATCAACAAGGGCATCCGCGACGGCATCGAAAGCGGCCACGTGATGGCCATTCTCAAGAACGGCGAAACCATCATCGACCGCACTGGCGGCGGCAAGGACACGCTCAAGCTGCCGAACGAACGCATCGGCCTGCTGATGGTGTTCCGCCCGTTCGAGAAGGTCTCTTACGCGCTGGTGCTCGAGATCAACGACACGCCGAAGGCCGGCGACCTGCTCGTCAATCCATAAACCCTCGCGGCTGTCGTGGAGCGCGAAGAACTCGCGGGCTGGCTGCGGCTCACGCTGACGCCGGGCATCGGCCACGCCGCGGCGCGCAAGCTGCTGGCGGCATTCGGCTTGCCAGCCGTCGTGTTTGCCCAGTCGGCGGCGGCGCTTGCCCAGGTGACCACCGACGCCCGGGCCGCGGCGCTGCGCGAGCCGCCACCGGCACTCGAGGCGTTGATTGATCAGACCTGGCTGTGGCTCGACAGCACCGATGACACCGGCGCCGCCCGCCGCATCGTGACGCTGGGCGACCCGGCCTATCCGGCGGCGCTGCTGGAGATGGCCGACCCGCCGCTGGTTCTTTACACGCTGGGCGCCCCGGCCTTCGACCTGACCCAGCTGGGCCGCAGCCTTGGCGTGGTCGGCAGCCGCAATCCGACGCCGCAGGGCGCGTCGAATGCGCGGGCGTTTGCGCGCGCGCTCGGCGAGGCGCAGATCGTCGTCGTGTCCGGGCTGGCGCTCGGCATCGACGGTGCCGCGCACGAGGGCGCACTCGATGCAGCCGGCGACGCGCCGAGGCTGGCCACCGTTGCGCTGGTCGGCACCGGGCTGGACCGTGTCTACCCGGCGCGCCATCGCGATCTGGCGCGGCGCATCGTGCGGCAGGGCATGCTGATCAGCGAGTTTCCGCTGGGCACACCGCCACTCACGCAGAATTTCCCGAAACGCAACCGGCTCATCGCAGGCCTCTCGCAGGGCACGCTGGTGGTGGAAGCGGCGCTGCAGTCGGGCTCGCTGATCACGGCGCGGCTGGCGGCGGAGCAGGGCAAGGACGTGTTCGCGATCCCCGGCTCGATCCACGCGCCGCAATCGCGCGGCTGCCATGCGCTGATCCGCCAGGGCGCCAAGCTGGTGGAGTCGGTGCACGACATTCTGGAAGAGCTGCGGCTACCAGACACCATGAACTCGACTGCGTCCAACGCCCGGCCCGCGGCCGCCACTGGCGCTTTCGACCCGCAAATCCCCTTGCTCGACGCGCTCGGCCACGACCCGGTGAGCCTCGACGCCCTGAGTGCCCGCACCGGCTGGAGCGCCGGCGATCTTCAGGCCAAGCTGCTCGAACTCGAACTGGACGGCCACGTGGCCCGCTTGCCGGGCGGACTGTTCCAGCGCAGCGCATCGGCCTGAAGCCGCACGTCGCGCCGGCACAACGCACGATCGGCCGGTCACGCCGGAGGGTGGGCTATATTGGGGCCATGTTCGAAGTGCTCGTGTTCGTCTATGAAAACTACTGGCGCGGCGACGCGTGCCCCGAACCCGAGCAACTGGGCCGCAAGCTCAGCGCCCACGGCTTCGACCCCGACGAGATCCGCGACGCATTGCAGTGGCTGGACGGGCTCAGTCTCGCGACGCAAGGCGTGCAGGTGGCGCGCGATGCCGACGGAACGTCCGGCACCGTTACCCGGCGCGGCACCGGCGAATCCGCCCTGCCCCAATCGGCCGGCGCGATGCGGGTGTACTCCGGCGCTGAACAGGATCATCTGGGCGCCGAATGCCTCGGCTTCATCAGCTTTCTTGAAACGGCCGGCGTGCTCACCGGTGGGCTGCGCGAGATCGTGATCGAGCGTGCAATGGCCGCGCCCGGCGATCCGGTCGCGCTCGACGAACTCAAGATCATCGTGTTGATGGTGCACTGGAGCACCGGCATCGAGCCCGACGCACTGGTGCTCGACGAGCTGTGCGAGGGCCGCGAAGGCCGCACCGCCCACTGAAGCAGCAGCAGCCTAGTTCAGCAGCCGCTCGGGGTTCGCGTCCAGCTTGGCCAGCGCCTCGCGCGTGGCGCGCACGGTGAGGGTTTCCTCTTCGGCGGGCACCAGCAGGCCGGCCTGCAGATAGGACGCCAGCCGCCCGGCCTGAATCAGGAAGCTGCGGCCATGGGTCGAAGCGAACAGGTGCAACTGTTTCCGGTCGCTGCGCCAGACAAACTGCACCTGGTTGACCTGGCCGTTGTGATCCAGCATGAACCAGGTGCCGACCTGCAGTTCGTGCGCCCAGGCCAGCATGTCTTCGCTGACCTTGCTGCCGGCGTTTGGAATCACTTCGATCGATGCCGCGTCGACGCCCAACAGCAGTTCGATGCTGGCCTCGTCCATTGGCAATTCGCCCGAGGACTCTCCGCCTTCGTCGGTGACGAAATCCTCCAGATTGCTCAGGCGCTGGGCCATGGCTTCGATCTGGGCCTGCGGAATGGCCTCGGTCTTCGACATGAACGCATCCGACAGCGTTGCGCCGATGGTCTTGATGTGCGCTTCCTGCGGGTCGCCGACGATGCCCAGCAGGGTCATGCCGGCGCGCAGGCGCTGCAGCAGCTTGGGCAAGTCCTGGATCACGCGGGTGCGGTCGTTGCGGTTGGGCTTGGCACTTGCGGCCCACACCAGTTCGGAAGCGGCACGCTTGAGCGTGACCGTCTGTTCGTCCTGGCCGCCATAGCGCAGCGCGGCGATGGCCAGCACCTCGGCCCAGACCTTGAACAGGAACTCGCGGATTTCCTCGCGCACCGGCATGTCGTTGAGCATCTTGCGCAACTCGATGGTGTACTGGATCG
>JBDUCH010000295.1:0-5376 GCA_040003555.1 Variovorax sp.
CCCATCGCGCCGGCCGAGGTCATCTGCATCAGCATGACGATCGGGAACACCAGCGCCATGCCGGCCAACGCATCGAGACCGAGTTTGCCGACGAAGTAGGTTTCGATCAGCCCGACCGCGGCCTGCGCCACCATCACGAGCACGTTGGGTGCGGCCAGACGCAGCAAGGTCGGCACGATCGGCGCCTCCAGCAGCAGCCGCGTGCGGGGATCGAGCTCCCGGCTCATGCGCCCACCTTCGAGGTGCGCGACGGCAACGGCGCCTCGCGAATCGGCAGGTTGACCAGCGCGGCGCCGACGGCCAGCAGGATGTCGATGTACCAGACCCAGTCGTAGCTGCCAGTCGCCTGGAAGATGTAGCCGCCGAGAAACGCGCCGAGAAAGCCGCCGACCTGGTGCGCGAGCATCACGATGCCGAACAGCATGGCCATGTTGGCCGGGCCGAACATCTTGGCGACCAGGCCCGCGGTGGGCGGTACGGTCGACAGAAACGTCACGCCCATGACTGCCGCGAACACCAGCATCACGCCTGTGGTCTTGGGCGCAAACAGGAAGATCAGCACGGCAAGGCCGCGCGTGGCGTAGAGCAGCGACAGCAGCGACTTCATGCGCCAGCGGCCCACGGCCCAGCCCATCGCAAGGCTGCCGACGATGTTGAACAACCCGATCATCGCGAGCGACCAGCCGCCGACTTCGGCCGGCAGCCCGCAGGCTGCGACCACGCTCGGCAGATGGGTTGCAAGAAACGCGACATGGAAGCCGCAGACCAGGAAACCCAGGCTCAGGTAACGGTAGCTGGGCGTGGCCAGCGCCTGGCGGATGGCCTCGCGTGCGGTGAGCGCTTTCTTGCCCGATGCCGCCGCGGCCTGTGCCGCGATCGCGTTGGAGTTGCCCCTAAGCAGGAATGCGGCCGGCAGTGCCAGCAGCACCAGCACGCCGAGCCACTGCATGGCGCCTGCCCAGCCAATGGCGGCGGTGAGGCCGATGGCGATCGGCGCCATGGCGAACTGGCCGAAGGAGCCACCCGCGTTCACGATGCCGGTCGCAAGGCCGCGCTTCTCCGGGGACACCAGGCGTGTCGTAGCCCCCATCAGCACCGAGGGGCCGGCCATGCCGGCGCCGCCGGCGGCGAGCACGCCGATCGCGAAGATCAGGCCGGCCGTGCTGGTCATGAGCGGCGTGATCACGGTGCCGATGGCGACCAGCAGCACGCCGAGAAGGATCACCCTGCCGGTGCCGATGCGGTCGGCCACCGCGCCCGCAAAGGGCTGCGTCAGCCCCCACCAGAGCTGACCGAACGCAAAGGCCAGGCTGATGCTGCCGACACCGAGCGCGGTCGAAGTGTTCAGGGCCGACAGGAACAGGCCCATGGTCTGCCGCACACCCATCGTGAGCGAAAATGCGCCGGCGGCGCCGAGCAGAACCAGCCAGAGGGTACGGTAGGCGGGCGCGCCAGCCGGTTTGAGGGCTCCGGATTCACTCATGGCTTGCACCTTGATCTTCCGCCAGGCCGGCGCGTTGCAAGACTTCGAGACTCTCGTCGAGCAGCGCGTGCAGCGCCAGCACTCGCTCGACACCCAGCAAATCATTGAGGCCCAGTTGCGCATCGCGCCAGTGGGCTTGCGCCTCCGCGCGCTTCGCCCGGCCGGCGTCAGTGATCGCGATCAGGCGGCTGCGGGCGTCGGGCCCTTCACCCTGCGTGAGCCACCCGGCCGCGACCATGGGCTTGAGGTTGCGCGTGAGCGTGGACGCCTCGACATTCATGGCGCGCGCCAGATCCACCGGGCGCAGCGGGCCAATGTGCAGCACATGCGAGAGCAGCGAATACTGCGTAGTCTTGAGCCCGCTCGCAGCCACATGGGCGTCGTAGTGGCGAGAGACCAGCCGGCTGAGCCGGCGCAGCCTCAGGTTGGTACAGCCTTGTGGCTTGGCGAGTGTTGTCATGCACGAGATTGTAGCTACAATAATTGCATATGCAACCTTCAAGGAGATTCCCGTGACGCAAAACTCGCTGCTTGAACGCTGGCTGGCGGAAGAAAGCGAAATCGCCGCCCGTCTCGACGCCGGCCCTGGCCCCGGCCTCGCGCGGCCCGAGCAGCTCGAAGGCAAGACCGGGCTCGAAACAATGCAGATGATGTTGGCCGCCGAGATTCCCTATGCGGCGATCGCCAAGACGCTGGACTTCACGATCATGGAAGTTGGCCCAGGCGTCGCGATCTTCCAGGGCCAGCCGCTGTCGCAGCATCTGAACCCGCTCGGCACCATCCACGGCGGTTGGGTCGCGACCATGCTCGACTCGGCGCTGGGGTGCTCGGTGCACACCATGATGCCGCCCGGCCGCGGCTACACCACGGCAGAGCTGAGCGTGAACTACGTGAAGGGCCTGACGCCCAAGGTCACCCGCGTGCGGGCCGAAGGCAAGGTCATTCACTGCGGCCGGCAGCTCGCCACAGCGGAAGCGCGGCTGGTCGGCCCGGACGGCACGCTTTACGCGCATGCCACCACGACCTGCCTCGTGTTCGAAATGCCCAAGCGCTGAGCGAGACCCCAGGCGACGCCGAAGCCCTTGGCTCGCGTGGGCCGATGCACCGTTCCGGGGTGCAACACGGTTGATAATGATTCGCATCAGCGCGAACCAAGGCGCCGATGCCCTTCACGACAACCGCTTCCCCGGAGGATCCGATGACCGCTTCCCTGCGCCCCGCGCGTGCGTTGACCTGCCTTGCCCTCGCCGTTTCGGGCGCGTGGCTCGCCACCCCCGCCGTCGCGGCCGAAGAACTCACGCTCTACACCACGCGCGAGGCCGGCCTGATCCAGCCGCTGATCTCGGCGTTCACCGCGCAGACCAAGATCAACGTCAACACCGTGTTCGTCAAAGACGGCCTGCTCGAGCGCGTCAAGGCCGAAGGTGCCCGCTCGCCGGCCGACGTGCTGATGACGGTAGACATCGGCAACCTGCTGGAACTGGTCGACGGCGGCGTGACCCAGCCGGTCAAATCGGCGGCGCTCGAGTCGGCCATCCCGGCCAACCTGCGCGGCACTGACGGCCAGTGGTATGCCCTCTCGCTGCGCGCGCGCGTGCTATATGCCGACAAGAATCTGCCGCTGACGACGTTCCGCTACGAAGACCTGGCCAACCCCAAGTACAAGGGCAAGGTCTGCATTCGCGCCGGACAGCACCCCTACAACACCGCACTGGTTGCCGCGATGATCGCGCACGACGGCGAGGCCAAGGCCGAGCAGTGGCTGCGCGGCGTCAAGAGCAACTTGGCGCGCAAGGCCACCGGCGGCGATCGCGACGTGGCGCGCGACATCCTCGGCGGCATCTGCGACGTCGGCCTGGCCAACTCGTACTACGTCGGCCAGATGAAGAGCTCGAAAGAAGGCACCGACGGCCGCAAGTGGGGTGACGCGATCAAGGTGATCCGCCCGACCTTCGCCAACGCGAAGAGTGGCGGCACACACGTCAACATCAGCGGCGCGGCCGTGGCGAAAAGTGCACCGAACAAGGCCAACGCCATCAAGCTGATCGAGTTCCTGGTGTCGGAGCCGGCCCAGGTGCTCTACGCGCAAACCAATTACGAATACCCTGTGCGCAAGGGCGTGGCGCTGGATCCGATCATCGCCAACGCCATCGGTGAACTCAAGGTCGACCCGCTACCGCTGACCGAGATTGCCAAGCACCGCAAACAGGCCAGCGCGCTGGTAGATAAGGTCGGATTCGACCAGTGACCACGCTGCAGCGGCCCCTGCCTGCGCGGGCCGCGCTGAGCTTGTTCACACGCCCGCTCGCGGGCCTGCAGCCCGTTGGCGTGGTCTGGCGGTCGGCCGCCTGGTTCATCGCCTTGGGCGTGCTCGCACCCGTCGCCACGCTGTTCTGGCTCGCGCTTGGCGGCGACATCGCGCACTGGGCCCATCTTGCGCAGTACGTGCTGCCCACGGCGGCGCTGCAAACCGCCCTGCTGCTCGCGGGCGTCGGCGTGCTGGTGCTGGTGGTCGGCACCGGCTGCGCCTGGCTGGTGTCGACCTGCGACTTTCCCGGCCGCGGCGTGCTGCATTGGGCGCTGCTGCTGCCGCTCGCCATGCCGACCTACATTGTGGCCTTCGCCTACCTCGACCTGTTGCACCCGATCGGGCCGGTGCAGGGCGCCATCCGCTGGCTGCTCGGCTACGAAAGCCCGCGCGAGTTCCGGTTACCCGATCTGCGTTCGCTGCCGGGCGCGATCTTCGTGCTCGGATTCGTGCTGTATCCCTACGTCTACATGACGGCGCGCGCCATGTTCATGACCCAGCCGGCGCACCTGCTCGAAGCCGCGCGCACGCTGGGCGCGAGCCGCAGCGGGGCCTTCTTCCGCGTCGCATTGCCGCTGGCGCGCCCGGCGCTGGCCGTGGGGCTGAGCCTGGCGCTGCTGGAAGCGCTCAACGACATCGGCGCCTCGGAGTTCCTCGGCGTCAACACGCTCACCGTGGCGGTCTACACCACCTGGATCACGCGCTCAGACCTGGCCGGCGCCGCGCAGATCGCCTGCGCGATGCTGCTAGCGGTGGTGCTGCTGGTGCTACTGGAGCGGCACGGTCGCCGCCACCAACGCTTCGCATCAGGCCAGCGCATGCGGCCGATGCAACCGCGCCAGCTGCACGGCGTAGCGGCCTGGGCGGCAACGGCGACGGCCGCTGCACCCGTGCTGATCGGCTTCGCCACGCCCGCGCTCTACCTGGTGTGGGAAACCGCCAAGCGGCTGCGGCTGGGCCAGGGCATTTCGTCGGCACTGGTCACAAGCTTCGGCAACACGCTGGCGCTGGCGGGCGGCGTCACCGTCGCGGCGGTCGTGGCCGGACTCGTGGTGGCCTGGAGCGCCCGTGCACTGCGAGCCGGCAGCGCCCCCCGCCTTGGCACCGGCCCGGCCCGGCTCGCGACACTGGGCTATGCGGTGCCGGGCACAGTGCTCGCCATTGGGCTGCTGACGCCGGCCCTCGCCTTCGACAACGCGCTGGCCGATGCCTTCGGCCTGCGCTACCTGCCGCTGATGGGCGCCGGCATCGTGCTGGTCACCGCCTGCACCATCCGCTTTCTCGCGATGCCGGTCGGCGCCATCGAGGCCGGCCTCAGCCGCATCCCGCCCACGCTCGAGCAGGCCTCGCGCCTGCTGGGCGAAACGGCCGGCGGCACACTGCGCCGCGTGCACCTGCCGCTGCTGGCGCCGGCGCTGGCCACCAGCGCGCTGCTGGTGTTCGTCGATGCGATGAAGGAACTGCCCGCGACGCTGCTGCTGCGGCCCGCGAACTTCGACACGCTGGCAACCTGGCTCTATGCCGAGGCGGCGCGCGGCACGTACGAGGAAGGCGCGATCGCCGCGCTGGGCATCGTGCTGGCCGG
>JBDUCH010000040.1:0-18162 GCA_040003555.1 Variovorax sp.
GCGCGCATCAGCAGCGCCCCCAAGCCGCTGGCGACGGCCAGCAAACCTAGCCCGTCCCAGCGCACGTCGCGGATCAGCGGCGGCAGTGTGTCGAGCCCGTGCAGGCCGCTGAACTGCATTGCGAACGGGATCGCCACCGTCACGACCATGAGCCGCAAGCTGTGCGCCGCGGCCACCAGGTCGGTGCGCGCGCCAGCTCGCTCGGCCAGCAAAGTCATCTCGGACGCGCCGCCGATTGCGCCTGCGAAGTAAGTCGTTGCCCGCATGGCAGGCCCCTTGACGCCTCGCATCTCGGCGCCATGTCGGCGAAGGAGCCATTGTCCGAACAGCCAGCCGAGCCCAAGCGCCCAGACGATGGCCAGGCCGATCGCCCACCAGACGCTGACCACCAGCGCGCTGACCGAGGGCGTGAAATAAAGGCCCAGCGCAGCACCGATCACCCACTGGCCACAGTTGCGCAAGGGCGTGGAACTGGCTGTGGGCCGGCCCAGGATCGACGCGATCGACACTGCCAGCAGCGGCCCGATCATCCAGGGCAGCGGCGCGTGCAACAGCAGGCAAAGGCCGGCGGCGGCCAACGCGAGCAGCAGCGTGCCAAGCACGCGAACGAAGAAGCGGGAAGACACGAACGGAGACAGGCGAAAGCGAAAAGGGATGGCACGGCCGGAGAAGGCCCTCGCTTAGTATCCCTGCGATGTTGTTCACCAGCCTGCGCCCGCTTTCAATCCTGACCGTGTCGGTGGCCTTGCTGGCCGCCGGTTGCGCCTGGCTGCCACCCGCAGCCGATGCGCCGGTGGCGAAGCGCGTCGCTGCATTGCTGCCCGCGGACGCGTTGCTGCTGGGCGAGCAGCACGACGCCGACGAACATCACCTCATCGAACGCGAGACGGTGGAAGCGCTGGCGGCGCAGGGCCAACTCGCCGCGCTGGCGCTCGAAATGGCCGAGGACGGCCAGAGCACCGCGCGCCTGCCGGCTACGGCCACGGAGGCCCAGGTGCGCGCCGCGCTCGAATGGCAGGACAAGGCCTGGCCCTGGGAAGACTACGGCCCGGCCGTGATGGCCGCGGTACGGGCTGGCGTACCGGTGATCGGGGCCAACATGCCACGCGCCCGCATGAAGGACGCGATGGCCGACGTGTCGCTCGACGCGCAACTGAGCGACGCGGCGCGCGCCCTGCAGCAGGAGGCGGTGCGCAGCGGCCACTGCAATCTGCTGCCGGCCACGCAGATCGTGCCGATGACGCGCATCCAGATCGCGCGCGACCGCGCAATGGCGCAGACGATCGTCAAGGCGCGCCAGCCTGGCAAGACGGTGCTGCTGATCTCCGGCAGCGCCCACGCGCTGCGCACGCTCGGCGTGCCGCAGCATTTGCCGACCGACATCAAGGTGGTGTCGGTCAAGCTGCTCGCGTCGGCTTCGGCGCCGGTCGAGGCCGACACCGAGTTCGACCGCATCTGGCAGACCGCGCCGCTGCCCGAGAAAGACTACTGCGCCACGCTCAGGCGTGCTTCTTGATGCTGTCCGCGAGGGTGTTGACCAGCGTGTCGATGTGCGACTTCTCGACGATGAACGGCGGTGCGATCACCAGCACCTCGCCCGCCGGCCGCACCAGCGAACCCTTGTGGTAGCAGTCCAGGAAGATGTCGTAGGCCCGCTTGCCCGGTGAGCCCGCGATCGGAGCGAGCTCCACCGCTGCGGCCAGACCGAGGCTGCGGATGCCGACCACGTTCGGCAGGCCCTTGAAGGCGCTGTGGAACGCATCCCCGAGCACCGGGCCCATTTCGCCGGCACGGGCGAACAGCTTTTCCCGCTGAAGCAGGTCGAGCGTGGCGATGGCTGCGGCACACGCCACCGGATGGCCCGAATAGGTGTAGCCGTGAAAGAACTCGACCACGTGCTCGGGCGCATCGGTCTTCATCATCGCGTCGTACAGCTTGTCGCGGCAGATCACGCCGCCCAGCGGGATCACGCCGTTGGTCACGCACTTGGCGAAGTTCAGCATGTCGGGCACCACGCCGTAGTAGTCCGATGCGAAGTTGGTGCCCATACGGCCGAAGCCGGTGATGACCTCGTCGAAGATCAGCAGGATGCCGTGCTTGTCGCAGATCTCGCGCAGCCGCTTCAGGTAGCCCTTGGGCGGCAGGTACCAGCCGGCCGAACCGGCCACCGGCTCGACGATGATCGCGGCCACGTTGCTCGGGTCGTGCAGCGGCAGGATGCGCTGTTCGAGTTCCAGCAGCGGGTCTTCGGCCCAGACCGGTTCCTCGTTGTGGATGTAGGCATGGTTCACCGGGTCATGGATGAAGCGCATGTGATCCACCCGCGGCAGGAACGCCGTGCCGAACACCTTGCGGTTGCCCGGAATGCCGCCGACCGACATGCCGCCGAAGCCGACGCCGTGGTAGCCCTTCTCGCGGCCGATGAAAACGTTGCGGTGGCCTTCGCCGCGCGCGCGGTGGTAGGCCAGCGCCACCTTCAGCGAGGTGTCGGCCGCTTCGCTGCCCGAGTTGCAGAACAGCACCTTGTTGAGGTCGCCGGGCGCCAGCGCCGCAATCATCTCGGCCGCCTTGAAAGCCTTGTCGTTGCTGACCTGGAAGGCAGTGGCGTAGTCGAGCGTGTCGAGCTGCTTCTTGATCGCCTCGTTGATGGGCTTGCGGTTGTGGCCCGCGCCCACGCACCAGAGCGACGAGATGCCGTCGATCACCTTCTTGCCGTCGTGCGTGGTGAACTCCATGCCGTCGGCCGCAACGAACACGCGCGGATCCTTCTTGAAGTGGCGGTTGGGGGTGAAGGGCAACCACTGGTTGTCCATGTTGAAATCGTTGAAGGCCATGGGTCACTCCTGGCGCAGCGCGCTGGGGCAAAAGGGCATTCTGGCACCGGCCGTGCGCCCCTGCCGCGGCTGCGACAATGCTCGCCCTTATGAGCACTGCGTACATCCTCACTCTCTCCTGCCCCGATCGCACCGGCATCGTGCACGCCGTCTCCGGCTTCCTGCTCGAGCGCGGCGGCAACATCGAAGAGGCGGCCCAATACAACGACCACGACACCGGCCTGTTCTTCATGCGCGTGCGCTTCGCCTGCGCCGTGCTCGACGAGGCCGCGCTGCGCACGCAGATCGCGCTGCTGGCCGAGGGCTTCGGCATGCGCTGGCAACTGCATGCGGCTGCGCTGCCGATGAAGACGGTGATCCTGGTCAGCAAGGACGGCCACTGCCTGAACGACCTGCTGTTCCGCTGGAAGAGCGGGCATCTTGCAATCGACGTGCGGGCCATCGTCTCGAACCACCGCGACTTCTACCAGCTCGCTGCCAGCTACAACGTGCCGTTCCACCACATCCCGGTGACGGCCGCGACCAAGGCGCAGGGCGAGGCCAAGCAGCTCGAGATCATCGAGGCCGAGGGCGCCGAACTCGTGGTGCTGGCGCGCTACATGCAGATCCTCAGCAACGACCTGTGCCAGAAGCTGGCCGGCCGCGCGATCAACATCCACCATTCATTCCTGCCGAGCTTCAAGGGCGCCAAGCCCTACTACCAGGCGCACGACCGCGGCGTGAAGCTGATCGGCGCCACCGCCCACTACGTGACGGCCGACCTCGACGAAGGCCCGATCATCGAACAGGACGTGGCGCGGGCCGATCACACCGACACGGTGGACGACCTCACCGCGCGCGGCCGCGACACCGAGAGCCAGGTGCTGGCGCGCGCCGTGAAATGGCACAGCGAGCATCGTGTGCTGCTGAACGGCCACCGGACCGTCGTGTTTCGCTGACGCGACGCGGGCGATACAGGGCTGGCGCTCGGCCTGCTTCAGCCGGCCGACGCGCTCCGCTCGGCCCCTGTGGCGGGCACGGTCGGTGACCCGATCAACCGCGTCACGCGATCCAGCATCGAGAACAGCACGTCGATGCCATAGCCCGTGACGAAGGCCGCCGCAAAGGGCAGCGACAGGCTGCTGGCGCCCTGCAGCGACGCACTGCCGTTGGTCGACGAGAACCACCCGATCACGATGCCGGCCACGCCGCCCAGCGTGACGCGCATGAACATCGGAAACCATTCGACGGCCGGCGTGCGCACGCTGGCGACGTGCCGCATCATGAAGACGGTCGCGCCGAGCAGCCCATAGAGAAAGGGCAGGATCCACTGCACCCGGGCCGAGGCATTGAACTTGATCTGCGGTGCCATGGTCAGTTGCTCCTGGATCTGGCTGTCGATGTTCGACGCCAGCTGGTCGCGGCCGACGACATTGATCAGGAAGCAGAAGTCCGCCACATCGTCCTTCACTGCGGTCTGCAGCCAGGGCGGGAGTTGAGTGATGTTCTTGGGCGGCCTGAAGTCGCCGTCATCGCCGCCCAGGCACAGATCCGGATCGGGGCTCGGCGCAAGCGTCGGCGCCCCCTTGTCTGTTGCGGTGAAGGTGGCGATCCAGTCCTGCCACGCCTTGTGCAGGCCGATCACAGGATTGAGCGTCATGTCGGCCGCCGCGCGGCTTTGCCCGTAGGAATTGACGATCCGCCCGTAGATAAATGCGAGCTCGACCACCTTCTCCCGATACTGCTCCTGGAGCGCGGTGCGCTCGGTGAGCTGCTTGTCCTGGGCCATGCGGCGCAGCGCCGACAGTTTCTGGCGCGCATTCAGGCGCTGCACCTGTTCGATGTTGGCCAGTGCATCCTGCTCGCTCTGCAGCGCCAGCATGTAGACCACCAGAAACCCGAGCACGACCAAGGCGAACGACGCGAGCCAGAACTGCGCCACGCGGCCCCGCTGCTGGTTCTCCGGCAGGAAAGGGTCGCGCCTGAACTTGAGGTCTGCCACGGTCATGGGCGCGATCCGCTGCGCACCGAGGCTGAGTGCTGCCAGAACCGGCTTGGCATCCCTTCTTTGCGGGTCGAGCAGCGCCTGGTCGGCGCGGTCGGAGGCGGCCAGCAGATCCTCGGTCATCAGCCCCGCCTTGGCAGCGTACGCACAGACCAAGCGCAGGTCGGACACCAGCGCCTCGAGATCCACGATCGGTTGTGCGGTCGCCGTCTGCTCCATCGCGAACTCCGCTCAACCGAGCGTGCCTGCCGCACGACCGTAGGGCGTGGAGCAACTGCACGCGCTGCCTGGCTGACCGGGGGGCTGAGCCCAGCACCACAGGCGGGGCGTAAAGCAGACAGTGCCGGGCGCATGCTTCGGCACCTGCGCGGATGCGGCCAGTGCCAGCAAGCTCAGCGCTGCCGCCACGAGCGGCCGGAACAAAAGGGTGGCGTCCATCGGATGAGCCTCCAGATCCCGCTCCGGCCGGAGGTCGTAGCGAGTTGGCGCCAGTTTGGCGAGTTGCCCCGCGTTGCGCATCCACCTTCGGGGGTAGTGCCGGCATGGCCTGCGCCATACATCCCTGCCTCACAAAAAACGCCCGCCATTGCTGGCGGGCGTTTGTTCACGCTGAGTGCGGAGGATCAGTTGCGGTTCGGGTTGTCCGGCCGGCGGTCGGCACGGTTCGGCACGCCATCGCCGTCGCGGTCACGGTCGGCGCGGTTCGGCACGCCATCGTGATCCCGATCCCATTGGCCGCGACGCATTTCCCAACGACCGTCCCTCTCACGCCATTCGGGATGGCGGTACTGATAGCCGGGCCGCGCACGAACCTGCTGGCCGCGAATCCACACATACCGACTGCCGCGCCACTCCCAATGGCCCGGCACCCACACCTGGCCGCGGCGCAGCTGCGGCACACGCTCGGCGCGCGGTGGCGGCGGTGCCACCTGAACCGTGATGTGGGGCTGGGCTTGCGCCACCGTCGGCACGGTGAAGGCGCCGAGCGACAACACGGTGGCGGCGCCGGCGGCAAGAATGAGTTTTTTCATGGGGGTCTCCTCATGAGTTACAGGAGCCTTCATGGTGCGGAGGCCGTGTAAAGCCTCTGTCAGCGGGACTCGGCAGCTTGTGTAAAGCCTGATCGCCAACCGTAACCCCGCCAACGACTGTTCCCCGCCCCTATTCAAGCAGTTGGCGCAGGTCGATCGCCGACGCCATGGCCGCATAACCGGCATCGCCCGGATGCAGATGGTCGCCGCTGTCGTAGAGCGGATTCAGCGCCTGCGGGTCGCGCGGATCGCGCATCACCGCATCGAAGTCGACCACGTCGACCTGCTGCCGGCCGCGGATCCACCGGTTCACGGCCTGCCGCCGCGCCTCGTTGTCTGCGTTCCAGTAGCCGCTGCCCTTGATCGGCATCAGCGTACCGAGCACGACTTTCACGCCCTTGGCGCGCGCCTGGTCGACCAGCCGCTGCAGCCCGGCCGTGATTTGCTCCGCGCTGACCGGATCGCCAACGGGCACCGGGCTGCCGGCCGGGCCGTTGAGCGCGCCAAAGCCGATGTCGTTGATGCCGATCAGGATGATCGCGTGCGTCACGCCGCTTTGCCCCAGCACATCGCGCTCGAACCGGTCGATGCCCTTGGGGCCGATCCAGTCGCTGAGCAGGCGGTTGCCCGAGATGCCGGCATTGAGCACCGCCACGGTCGCGCTGCCCTTCGCCGGCTCGCGCATGCGCTCGGCCAATCGATCCGGGTAGCGCGTGCGCACCGGCGCGAACGCGTTGACGCCCTCGGTGATCGAATCGCCGAAAGCCACCACCACGCGCGCCGACGCGGTGCCCGCCACATCGAGCCCGGTGACGATATGGTTCCAGTCGGGCTGCACCGGATCCTTGAGCATCGCACTGGCCACTGAATTTCCGGGCACGGCCCAGGTCGCGCTCAACGGCAGATGGTGCGCCGTCCCGAATGGCGTCGCCTCGTCCAGGTAGAAGCTGACCGCCACGGCCTGCCCTGCGCGCACCGCGACGGATGCCGCATCGCTCCAGGCTTCGGTGCCCGGCGCAATGGTGATCGCCCGCCGCCCACCGAAATACAGCGGCCGCAGCGTGGCCGGCGACACGCCAGGCCCCCCCGTGCCGATCGCGGCGGTCGCTTTGGCCACATGCAGCGGCCCCGTGCCGAACAGGTTGGAGAAACGCACGCGCACACGGTCGCCACCCACGGTGGGAAAAACGCGCTGGCGCAAGGTCGTCTGCGCGGGGAACATCGCAGGCGGCGGCGCGGCGCCCGCAGGGGCGGCGGCCGGAAAGTGCTGCAGCGGGGCAGCGGCCCAACTCGCGACCCAGCGCGGCGGCGCCGGGTCGGCCCGGGCGAGGCACGCGCCGGCCCACAGCAGCACCAGACAGACGAGCAGCGAAGTTCGTTTCATGCGACCAAAGCCGCGCAGTCTAAAGGCGTCCTGTCCCCTGCAAAGCCCGACGCGCCCGGGAGGTGTTACCAGGTGTCGACGTACGCGACTGCGGGCTCGGGCGGGCGCGCCGCCGAGGCCAGTCCGCGCACCAGCCAGGCACGCGTGTCGGCCGGGTCGATCACTGCATCGATCTCGAGTGTCTGCGCCATGTTGATGGCCTCGCCGTTGGCGTACTGCTGCGCCACGAGTTGCTTGAAGAGCGCGTCGCGCGCGGCACCCTCGGCCGCGGCCTCGAGCTCCTTGCGGTAGCCGAGCCGCACCGCGCCTTCGAGCCCCATCGCACCGAACTCGCCGGTCGGCCAGGCCACGGTGAACACCGGCGCATCGAAGCCGCCGGCCGCCATCGCCTGCGCACCGAGCCCATAGCCCTTGCGCAGCACCACGCAGAAGTACGGCACGCGCAGGTGCGCGGCCACCATGAACATGCGGCACACATGGCGCACCTGCGCCTGCGCCTCGATCTCGGGGCCGACCATGAACCCGGGCGTGTCGCACAGCGCGACGATCGGCAACCCGTGCGCATTGCACAGCTGCATGAAGCGCGCGGCCTTGTCGGCGGCAGCCACGTCGATCGCGCCGCCGAGGTGCTGCGGGTTGTTGGCGAGCAGCCCGACCGGCTTGCCCTCGATGCGCGCCAGCGCGGTGAGGATGCCGGCGCCGAAACCGGCGCGCAGTTCGAGCAGCGAGCCGCTGTCGGCCAGCCCGCGCATCGCGGCGCGCACGTCGTACACACGCAGCCGGTTTTCGGGCACCGCATGGCGCAGCGCACGTTGGTCGGCGCAGTGCCAGTCCTGCGTGGTGCCCTGAAAGTAGGAGAGGTACTGCTTCGCCGCCGCGACCGCCTCGACCTCGTCCTGCACCAGGATGTCGATCACGCCGTTTTTCGACTGCACGCCGCTCGGGCCGATCTGCTCCGGCGCGAAGGTGCCGAGCCCGCCGCCTTCGATCATGGCCGGCCCGCTCATGCCGATGTTGCTGCCGCGCGTGGCAATGATCACGTCGCTGCAGCCCAGCAGTGCCGCGTTGCCCGCGAAGCAGCGGCCATGCACGATGCCGACCACCGGCAGCTTGCCCGACAGCGCGGCGAACTGGCTGAAGGTGTGGTTGTTGAGGCCGGCCACGATGGGCATGTCGGTGTCGCCGGGCCGGCCGCCGCCGCCCTCGGCGAACAGCACCACCGGCAGCTTGAGCTGGTGCGCAATGCCGAGCATGCGGTCGGTCTTGTGGTGGTTGCGCATGCCCTGCGTGCCGGCCAGCACCGTGTAGTCGTAGGCCAGCACGGCGCAGCGCGACTTCTCGGGGCCGAACTGTTTGGCATTGACGCTGCCGATACCGGTGACCATGCCGTCGGCCGGCGTGTTGGCGATCAGGTCGTCCAGCTTGCGGCGCCGCGTCTGTGCCGCGATGGCGAGCGCGCCGTACTCGCTGAAGTTGCCGGGGTCGGTGTCGAGGTCGCACAGGTCGGCGATGTTGGCGCGCGCGGTGCGGCCGCCCTGCTGCGCGCGTTTGGCCACGGCCGCAGCGCGGTTGGCATCGAGCGTGGGCGCGTGGCGATTGATGACCTTCTGCAGGTCGGGGCGGATCGCATCGAGGTCGTGCGCGGCCTGCACCTCGGCCTCGACCGCATGCGCGTCGACCGCTTCGAGCAGCACCAGCGGCTGGCCTTCGACCAGGTAGTCGCCCGGCTCCGCGAGCAGCGCCACCACGCGGCCCGCCTGCGGCGCATTGAGCAGATGCTCCATCTTCATGGCATCGAGCACACCGAGCTGCGCGCCGGTCGGCAGCACGTCGCCGACCGCGACTTCGAACTGCACGAGCCTGGCGGCCATCGGCGCCCGAACCGTCAGGTCATCGCCCTCCTCCGGCGCGGCTGCAGGCACCACCGCAGCGGGCGTGGCCGTCTTCCAATTCGGTTGCTCGAGCCTGGCCCCTACGGTCAGCAGTTCGCCCAGGTGCGCTTCGACGAAGCGCGTGTGCACCGCTTGCGCCGCAAACTCGGGGCGCGCGGCAATGGCGCGCAGCAGCGTGAGGTTGGTCGCAATGCCTTCGATGCGGCACTCTTCCAGCGCGCGCAGCGAGCGGCGTAGCGCATCGGCGAAGCGCGGCGACGACGACTGCACGATCAGCTTGGCCAGCAGCGTGTCGTAGTGCGGCGACGGCGCAAGCCCCGCGTAGCCGTGGCTGTCGACGCGCACGCCCGGCCCTTCGGCCAGATCGAAACGCGACAGCGTGCCGCTCGCAGGCCGCGCCTGTCCTGCTGCGTCGAGCGTCTCGGCATTAATGCGCCACTGGATCGCGAAGCCGCGTTGCGGCGTCGTGTGCGCTTCTTCAACGCCAAGTGCGCGCAGCGGCTGGCCGCCCGCAACGGCGATCTGCAACTGCACAAGGTCGAGCCCGGTCACGGCTTCGGTCACGGTGTGCTCGACCTGCAGGCGCGGATTGGCTTCGATGAATACGAAGGGCAGCGTCGTCGAGCTTTCATCGACCAGAAACTCGAAGGTGCCGAGGCTGCGGTAGCCGATGGCCTTCGCCATGCGCAACGCCGCATCGGTGATCTGCGCACGGAGCGACTCCGATAGCGACGGGCTCGGCGCGATCTCGACCAGTTTCTGAAAGCGCCGCTGCAGGGTGCACTCGCGCTCGCCCAGACTTGCGACGGCCACGCCATCGCCGATCACCTGCACTTCGATGTGCCGCGCGTTGAGCATCAGGCGCTCGACGTAGACGCCGTCGACGCCGAACGCCGCCCTGGCTTCCGACACGCATCGCGCGTGCGCTTCGGCCAGGTCTTCGGCATGCAACACCGCGCGCATGCCGCGGCCACCGCCGCCACCGATGGCCTTGACCATGACGCCCGCCTGCGCGCCATCTGCGGTCTGCGCGGCGAAAAATGCTTGGGCCTGCGCCAGCGTGGCCGCACCGGCAGTGCCGGGCATCACCGGCACGCCGCACTGTTCTGCCAGCGCACGCGCGCGCGCCTTGTCGCCGAACAGCGCGAGCTGATCGGGCGTGGGGCCGATGAACACCAGGCCGGCATCGGCGCAGGCCTGCGCAAAGTCGGCGCGTTCGCTGAGGAAGCCGTAGCCGGGGTGCACCGCGTCGCAGCCCTCGGCGCGCGCCACGGCGATCAACGCCGCGATGTCGAGGTAGGCCGAGGGGCCGGTGGCGTCGAGCACGACGGCCCTGTCGGCCAGTTGCACGTGCAGCGCCTGCGCATCGTCCTTGGCAAACACACCAACGCTCGCGATATCGAGATCGCGCAACGCACGCACCAGCCTCACCGCGATCTCGCCGCGATTGGCCACAAGAATTTTCTTGAACACGAACGCCTTTACTGGTCTTTTAGCAGGCGGCGCAGCACCTTGCCGGCGCCCGTCGTCGGCAATGCATCGATGAAGGCCACGGAACGCGGCGCCTTGTAGCTGGCCATGTTGTCGCGCGACCAGGCCATCAATGCGGCGGCGTCGACCTCGGCACCGGCCTTCTTCACGATGAAGGCCTTCACCACTTCGCCCTTCTCGGCATCGGGCTGCGCGATCACCGCAGCCTGCGCCACAGCGGGGTGCTTGATCAGGATGGTCTCGACCTCTTCCGGGAACACGCTGTAGCCCGAAACCTTGATCATTTCCTTGAAGCGGCCGATGAAGCTGAGGTAGCCGTCGGCGTCGAGCTTTCCCATGTCGCCGGTGTGCACCCAGCCATCGCGCAAGGTGGCCGCGGTGGCCTCGGGCTTGTTCCAGTAGCCCTTGAAGGTGCCGGGGCTGGCCAGCACGATTTCGCCGACTGCGCCGATCGGTACGTCAGCGCCGGTGTCGCCATCGACGATGCGGATCGTGACGCCCGGCACCGACACGCCCTGCGTTCCCCAGCGCGGCGCGTGGTGCGGGGTGTAGGTGTCGCAGGTGTGGGTTTCGCTGAGGCCGTAGGCGGCCTCGAACGAGGTGCAGTTTCTCGCGAAGCCTTGCCACTGCGCGGCCAGGCCTTCGGTGAAGGTGATGCCGAAACTCGTGACCGGGTTCATGTGCAGGCTGGCCAGGTCGAACGACGCGATGTCGGGCAGTTGCATCACGGCCACGTTCATCGGCGCGATGCTGTACCACCAGCTCACCTTGTATTTTTCGATGGCCTGCGGCACCGCGTGCGGGTCGAAGCGGTGAAGCAGCACCGACGTGGCACCGGTCAGCACCGGCACGTTGACGCCCATCAGCATGCCGGCGATGTGGTACAGCGGCGCGATGGAGAGCAGCACATCGTCGGCCGTCACGCCGTTGCAGTCGGCCGCTGCCGCCGTCTTGAAAAGCGCGTTGCCGTAGCTCAGCATCGCGCCCTTGGGCAGGCCGGTGGTGCCCGAGGTGTAGGTCATGAGGGCGACGTCGTCGAGCTCGACTGCCACGGGTTGCGGCGTCGCGCCGCTGCGCATCACGGCCAGGAAGTCTTCGCAGCCCGCGGGCAGCTCGCGCGGCGCCTGCTGTGCGGCACGCAACTCGGCCGGCAGGTCGAGCGCAGGCTCCTTGGGCAGCAGGTCGGCATAGTGCACCGCGAACACATGCTTCAGCTCGCTCTGCCGCCGCACCTTGTCGACCACTGGCAGCAGCGACGAGGCCGCGACGATGGTGCGCGCCTTCAGGTCGCCGACCTGGTAGGCCAACTCGTGTTCCTTGTTGAGCGGCCCGCTCGGGCAGACGATGGCGCCGATCTTCTGGATGCCGAAGTGCGCGACCAGGTACTGCGGGCAGTTGTTGAGGAACAGCACGACCGGCTCGCCCTTGCGCACACCGAGCGCCTGCAGCCGTGCGGCGAAGGCGTCGCTCGCGCGGTCGAGTTCGGCCCAGCTCATGCGGGTGCCGTACCAGATGCAGGCCGCCTGGTCGCCGCGCACGCGTGCGTTGTCGCGCAGGTAGGCGTGCAGGGGTTGTTGCGGATGGGCTGCTTTTGTCTCCATGGCGTCACTCTCTCAGGGTTAGCGATAGCCGCTTGCGCCAGATCGTGCCCGAACAATCCTACCGATGGGTAGAACTTTGGGGACACCGCACAAACCCGGGCTTGCGCGCGGCACGGGACGTCAGCGCGCAGCCACCGCCAGCACCGAAGTGCAGCGCGAGCGCATCCTGCAGGCCGCGGCCGAGCTGTTCGCGCGCCAGGGCTATGCCAACACCACGATGGCGCAGATCGTCGGCGCCCTGGGCGTGACCAAGCCCTTCGTCTACTACTACTTCCGCGACAAGCAGGAGATCTTCGAGCTGCTCTCGTGGCGGCCGGCGGTCGCCTGCTTCACCGTGCTCGACCTGGCCGCAGACGACGCACGCCCGGCCTGCGCCAAGGTGCTCGAAGCCCTGGAGCGGCTGATCCGCGCGACGCTGGTGCACTACCCCTGCGGCTTCTTTCCGTACCGCGAGCCGCAGGTCTACCGGCCCGAATACACGGCCGCGCTGAAGAAGCTGGCCAACCACTTCTACGGCCGGCTGTGCCCGCTGCTCGAACAGGCGCGCCGCGATGGCGACCTCGACTTTGCCGACACCAAGATCACCGCGCTTGCCGCCTGCAGCCTGCCCGGCTTTCTCTACACCTGGTACCGGCCCGACGGTCGCCTGCCGGCAGACGAACTGGTGGCCGAGCTCACCGCCCTTGCGGGGCGCGTGCTCGGCCTGAAGATCAAACCCACTGGAGACACCCCATGAAGCTCGCCCTTTCGCTGCGCCCGGTGGCGCTCGCATCCCTCTTGCTGGCCGGCGGCGCCGTGCTGGCACAGCCGGCCACCTACAAGATCGCGTACATCGATCCGCTCTCGGGCCCGTTCGCCAACGTCGGCGAGCTGATGCTCGCGCACACGCGCTACGCGATCGACGACATCAACGCCCGGGGCGGACTGCCGGGCGGCCAGAAGATGCAGCTGCTCCAGTTCGACAGCAAGCTCTCGGCGCAGGAAAGCCAGAGCGCGCTGCAGGCTGCGATCGACCAGGGCGCACGCGCCATCGTCACGGGCGGCTCGGGCTCGTCGGTGGTGGCGGCGCTGGTGCAGGCGGTGAACCGCTGGAACGAGCGCAATCCGGGCAAGGAGCTGCTGGTTCTGAACCACTCCTCGATCGACCCCGACCTCACCGGCAAGTCGTGCAGCTTCTGGCACTTCCAGACCGACGCCAACACCGCGATGAAGATGAAGGCGATTGCCAACTACATCAAGAAGACGCCGGACGTGAAGAAGGTCTACCTGCTCAACCAGGACTACGCGCACGGCAAGCAATGGGCCAGCTACGGCCGCCAGATGGTCGGCCTCGCGCGGCCCGACGTGCAGTTCGTTGGCGAGGCGCTCCATCCGATCGGCCGCGTGAAGGACTTCTCGCCCTATCTTGCCAACATCAAGCAGAGCGGCGCCGATTCGGTGATCACCGGCAACTGGGGTCAGGACATGACCCTGCTGCTGAAGGCCGCGGGCGATGCAGGCTACAACCTGCGCTACTTCAACCACAGTGCAGGCTCGGTACCGGGCACGGTGCTGGCAGTTTCGCAGGCCAAGGTGGGGCAGCTCACCTGGGTCGCCGAATGGCACCCGGGCCAGGCCGAGGCGCCGAAGGTCGACGCGCTGGCCAAGGCCTACAAGGCCAAGACCCAGAAAGACTTTCTGGCGCCGCGCATCGAGATGACCCCACGCATCCTGGCCGCCGCCATCGTCAAGGCCGGCAGCACAGATGCATCGAAGATCGCAAAGGCGATGGAAGACCTCACATTCGAATCGGTGGTCGGCCCGGTGCGCATGCGCGCCGAAGACCACCAGCTGCTGTTGCCGCAGGTGGTCAACACCATCGCGCCGGTCGACGGCAAGGCCGTCAAGGTCGGCTGGGAAGGCACCAGCTATGGCTTCCGCACCGATGCCGTCTACACCGGCAACGAGCTGGCGCAGGGCACGGAATGCAGGATGGTGCGCCCGGCGCAGTAGGGCGCGCGTCGCACCGAGCCGATGCTTCTCAGTCGCCGCTGATGCGCCGCACCACCGCAGCGCCGACGATCAGCGCGTTGGAGTAATTCGGCTGCGCACGGGCCGCCACCTCGACGCGGCGGTACACCATCACGTCCTGCGACTCGTCGTTGGCGGCTTCGAGCACCACCCAGTAGAACTGTCCCTCTTCGCGCTCTTCCACGGTGAGCGCCAAATCGCACATGGTCGCCAAATCAAACTCCTTGGTTTTGGATGCCCCCGCTGAACCGTCTTTGTCATAACGATCAAGCTACGCGGTTACTGCACAGGCGGATTCAGGTTTCGGCAAAGATGTGCGCGGGAACGTGGCAGAGTTCACGCGACCGGCGAACAAGAAGGATTCAACCCATGCCCACCACCCTCGAACTGATTGGCGCACCCACCGACATCGGCGCCAGCGTGCGCGGCGCCGGCATGGGGCCCGACGCGCTGCGCGTGGCCGACCTGCCGGGCATGCTCGCGCGGCTCGGCTTCGCGGTGCGCGACAGCGGCAACCTGGCCGGGCCAGCCACGCCCTGGGCCGCGCCGCAAGCCGGCCTGCGGCATGTGGACGAAGTGGTGGCCTGGAACCGCGCGGTCTACCAGGCCGTCGACAGTTCGCTCGGCGCCGGCCATCTGCCGGTTCTGCTGGGCGGCGACCACTGCCTGGCGATCGGTTCGATCAGTGCCATTGCCTGGCATGTGCGCCAGCGTCGGCAGAAGCTGCGCGTGATCTGGCTCGACGCACACACCGACGTCAACACCGACTCCACCAGCCCCAGCGGCAACATCCATGGCATGCCGGTCGCCTGCCTGCTGGGGCACGGCCCGGCCGCGCTGACCGGCTGGAGCGGCGAGCAGGCCGCGGTCGACCCGGATGCGATCCGCTTCCTGGGCATCCGCAGCGTCGACGCCGAGGAGAAAAAGGCCATCCGCACGCACGGGCTGCAGGTGTTCGACATGCGCCACATCGACGAGCACGGCATGCGCACCACGATGACCGAGGCGCTGCAGGACGTGGACGACAACACCCACCTGCATGTGAGCTTCGACCTCGACTGCCTCGACCCCGACTACGCGCCCGGCGTCGGCACCGGCGTGCGGGGCGGCCCGACCTGGCGCGAGATGCAGCTCTGCATGGAAATGATCGCCGACACCGGCCGGCTCGGCTCGCTCGACGTGGTGGAGCTCAACCCCGCGCTCGACGTGCGCAACCGCACCGCGGAGGTGGCGGTGGAGCTGATCGAGAGCCTGTTCGGCAAGTCGACGCTGGTGCGCTGAACAAAGGCCGGACTCCTACGTCGGTTTGTGAACTCCGCGACATGCAGGCCGCCGCAGCATGCCCTACAGTGGGCCGGCCCTGCGCATTCGACCATGCACGCCGTTCCCCCGACAGACTCATCCCTCCCCCCCCCGCCGCGCGCCCTGCGCGTGCTGGTGGTCGAGGACGACCCCGAAACGCTGGTGCTGACGGTCGAAATGGTGCAGTTGCTCGGCCACTGGGCCACTGGCGTGAAGAGTGCCGAAGTCGCCAAGGACCGCTTCGTGGAGGGTGCGTTCGATGTGCTGCTCACCGACATCGGCCTGCCCGCGCTGTCGGGCTACGACCTGGCGGACAGCCTGCTCGCGCACCACCAGCTGCAGGTGATCTTTGCGACTGGCCAGCCCCGGCCGGCCCGGCCGGTGGCCGGCACGCTGTGGCTGCAAAAGCCGTTCGGGATCGAGCAGCTCGAACAGGCGCTGGCGACGGCCGCCGACGGCCTCAGCCCCGATTCGGAGAAGAAGGCACTGGAAAGGTCGTCGCCGGAGCAACCGGGCTGACCGGGGGCTCCTCTCCCGCCGGCGCCTCGTCCGGCGGCGCCAGGAAGCGGTCGAGCAGCGCGAAGAAGCGGTCGTAGAAGCGCTCGTCCGTCAGCGTTTCGCTCGCCACCTTGACCAACGCGTCGTCGCTGGCCGAGAACGGCACCGAGAGCGATCCGAACGCACCGACACCGACGCTGGCCGAGTTGTTGGTTTTCTTCAGGCTGTAGCGATCCTGCAGCGCGCTGACAAAAGCAATGGTGGTGCTGGGCTTCTTCCTGCCCGCGCCGGCCTCCTTGGCGCAGACCACGCGGAACTCGACCTCCACATGCACCTCGTTGGCAGGCTGAAAGCTCTTTCGCCCGGTGACGAGGTCTGCATTGGCCGCCGTGATCAGATAGCCCTGGCTCAGCAACGCGCGGCGCGCGGCCTCGCAGGTCTGGGCCTCGGTGGCCGTGTAGGTACGGGTGTGGGTGGTGGTGGAGTCGAACTCCTCGGGCTCGTACGAGATACGGCGCGTGGACGAGGTCGAGCCGCAGGCGGCCAGCAGCAGCGCCACCAGCAGAAGCAGCGGTGCGCGTGGCAACGCGGTCGATGAGAAAGACAAGGCGGGCAGAGGCATGGGAGGACGGATGCTACCCGGCACGGCGCCGGCCCCGCTTCGAGCAAGCAATTGGCGTGCGCGTTCCCCGGCGCCTGCCGGACAGCGGTCAGCGACCGATGTGGACGATGTGATCGGCGCGTGCGCGCGTGGACTCGATCAGCCGTGCGTTCGGATCGTCGGTGGCGGCCACCCAGGCGCTTGCGGCCTCGGGGCTGCGGCCGAATTGCTCATGCCTGCGGGTCAGGCGGTCGCGCCGCAGGGTGTCATCGACCTCGACATACCAGGCCTCGTCGAGCAGCGCCGCCGCGGCCGGCCACAACAGAAGGTAGTTGCCTTCGGTGATGACCAGTTGGGTTTGCGGCAGCACCGCGATGGCGCCGGCGACCGGCTCCTCGATCTCGCGGCGGAACTCGGGGGCGTAGACGGTTTCGCCGTGGGCCTGCAGGCGCAGGCGCTGCAGCAACGCCGCATAGCCCGCGCTGTCGAAGGTGTCGGGTGCCCCCTTGCGCTCGGCCCGGCCGAGCCGTTGCAACTCGACGTTGGCAAGGTGAAAACCGTCCATCGGCACCACTTGCGCGCGCGGGCCCAGCGCTTCTTGTAGCGCCGCGGCGAGCGTGGATTTGCCGGCGCCGGGGGCGCCGGCCAGTCCCAGCAGCTTGCGCCGGCCATCGGCCAGCAGCGCGTCGATGCGCGCCAGCTCGGTGGCTCCGATCTGCATCAGGGGTACAGGCCGCGCTCTTGCCGCGCCATCAGGATGCGTTCGCAGGCCACCGCATAGGTGGCAGTGCGCAGCGTGATCTTGTGCTTGTCGGCCGTGTCCCAGATGTGGTTGAGCGCGTTCATCATGATGCGGTCGAGCCGCACGTTGATCTCGTCCTCGTCCCAGAAGAAGGACGAGAAGTCCTGCACCCATTCGAAGTAGCTCACCGTCACGCCGCCGGCGTTGCAGATCACGTCGGGCACCACCAGCACGCCGCGCTCGGCCAGGATGTCGTCGGCCTCCGGCACCGTCGGGCCGTTGGCGCCTTCGAGCACCAGCTTGGCGGAGGTCTTCTTGGCGCGCACGGCGGTGATCTGGCCTTCGAGCGCGGCTGGAATCAGGATGTCGCAGGCCACGTCCCAGAACTGCTCGTTCGGCACCACGTCGCCGCCCTTGAAGCTGACCGCGCCCGCGACGGTGCGCGAGATCGGGATCAGCTTGGCGAGGTCGAGGCCCTTGTCGTTGACAACGGTGCCGGTGTGATCCTGCACCGCGACGATGATGGCGCCCGCTTCGGCGAACAGCTCGGCCGCGACCGAGCCGACGTTGCCGAAGCCCTGCACCGCGATGCGTGCACCGCGCAGGTCGAGGCCGAGGCGGCGCGCCGCCTCACGGCCGGTGACGAACACGCCGCGGCCGGTGGCCTTGACGCGGCCCAGCGAGCCGCCCAGGTGCAGCGGCTTGCCGGTAACGACGCCGGTGGCGGTGCCGCCGACGTTCATCGAATAGGTGTCCATCATCCAGGCCATGATCTGGCCGTTGGTGTTGACG
>JBDUCH010000296.1:0-5353 GCA_040003555.1 Variovorax sp.
GGCCGCCCAGCACCATCTTGAAGCCGTTGTAGTCCTTCGGGTTGTGGCTGCCCGTAACCTGGATGCCGCTGCGGCACAGCGTGTGGGCTGCGAAGTAGAGCATCGGCGTGGTGACCGCGCCGATGTCGACCACTTCGACGCCGGTGGCCACCAGGCCCTGGATCAGCGCAGCAGCCAGCGAGGGCCCCGACAAGCGTCCGTCGCGCCCCACTGCCACCGTCTTTTCGCCGGCCGCGCGCGCGGCGCTGCCGAAGGCCCGGCCGAGCGCCTCGGCGACGTCGATGTCGAGCGTGGTGGGCACCACGCCGCGAATGTCATAGGCCTTGAAAATCGATGCGCTGAGCTGCATGAAGCGTCCCTTCTGAGTCGGAAAAAGCGAAAGGCATTGTAGGCGGCGCATCTAGCAGCCAGATGTCCGGAAACGGCTAGTTGCAGAATGGCGCAGGCCTATCATCCAGCCATGTCCAACGTCACCGCGCCGAGCCTCGAAAGCGATGCCTGCTACCTCGCGATGAAGACGCACGACGCCCGCTTCGACGGCACGTTCTTCACCGCCGTCACGTCGACCGGCATCTACTGCCGACCGGTGTGCCGGGTGAAGCTGCCGCGGCGCGAGAACTGCCGCTTCTTCCGCCATGCGGCGCAATGCGAGGCCGAGGGCTTTCGTCCCTGCTTGCGTTGCCGGCCCGAGCTGGCGCCCCGGGCTGCCAGCTGGTCAATCGAGGATGCCTCGCGCATCCTGGCGCTGCAGGCGGCACGGCTCATCGACGAGCCCGACGCCTGGGCCGAGGATGGCCCGGGTGCCGCGCAGATTGCCGCACGACTCGGCGTGAGCGACCGGCACCTGCGCCGCATCTTCGAAACGCAGTTCGGCGTGTCGCCGCTGCAGTACCTGCAAACACGCCGGCTGCTGGCGGCCAAGCAACTCATCGCAGACACGCGCCTGCCCATGACGCAAGTGGCGCTGGCCAGCGGCTTTGCGAGCGTGCGGCGCTTCAATGCGGCCTTCGTCGCGCATTACAAGCTCAACCCGAGCGCGTTGCGACGCGCTGGCGCACGCCGCGAAGGCCAGTCGATCGAAGTGCGGCTCGGGTACCGGCCACCCTATGACAGCGCGGCCATGCTCGGCTTCTTCGAGCGTCGCGCGCTGGCGGGCGTGGAAGTGGCGAGCACCGGCACGCTGGCGCGCACGCTGCGCATCGCGCAAGGCGCACGCAGCCACGCGGGCTGGCTGCAGTTGCGCTTCGATGGCGGGCGCGAGCAACTACTGCTGTCGGTGAGCGATTCGCTCGCGGCAGTGCTGCCGGTCGTCATCAGTCGCGTGCGGGCGATGCTCGACCTCGACGCCGACCCGATCGCGATCAATGCCGTGCTGCACGCGCATTTTCCGCAGGGCGACGGGCTGCGCGTGCCGGGCACGCTCGACGGCTTCGAGCTCGCGGTGCGTGCGGTGCTAGGCCAGCAGATCACGGTGGCGGCCGCACGCACGGTGGGCACGCGGCTGGTGGCGGCCTTCGGCGAGTCGATCGAGACACCGGTCACGGGCTTGACCCGCCTCTTTCCCACACCGGCCGCCATAGCTGCCGCCAGCGGCGATGCGCTCGGCCAGCTCGGCATCGTGCGGCAGCGCCAGGCCGCCCTGCAGGCCATCGCGCGCGAAGTCACCGCCGGCCGGCTCGCGCTGCACGCCGGGGCCGACGTACCGGCCACGCTGGCTGCACTGCAGGCCTTGCCCGGCATCGGCGACTGGACGGCGCAATACATCGCCATGCGTGCGCTGCGCTGGCCCGATGCCTTCCCGGCCGGCGACGTCGCGCTGCAGAAAGCGCTGGGCGCCAGCGGCGCCAAGGCTGCGCACGAGGCTTCGCTCGGCTGGCGCCCCTGGCGCAGCTACACCGTGCTGCGCGCCTGGCATTCCACCCCTGCAAAACCCCCTGAGTCACCATGAAGTTCAAGAACCCCACTGCCATCCGCAGCGCCCACATCGACAGCCCCCTCGGCGGCATCACGCTCGCCGCCACCGACGACGGCCTGGCCGGCCTCTGGTTCGACGCGCAGCGCCACGCGCCCGACATGACCGGCTGGCAGGTCGACGCCGACCATCCGGTGTTGCGCGAAGCCGCCCAGCAGGTGCGCGACTATTTCGCCGGCACGCGCGCCGCGTTCGATCTGCCGCTCGACCTGTCGCACGGCACCGCGTTCCAGCAGGCCGTGTGGCAGGCGCTCTGCGCCATTGCGCCCGGCGGCACCACCAGCTATGGCGCCCTGAGCGCCGGCATCGGCAAGCCGGCTGCCGTGCGCGCGGTGGGTGCGGCGGTCGGGCGCAACCCGATCAGCGTGATCGTGCCGTGCCACCGTGTGCTCGGTGCCGACGGCGGCCTCACCGGCTACGCGGGCGGGCTCGAGCGCAAGAGCGCGCTGCTCACGCTGGAGGGGGCACTGTGAGCGAAAACGTCGAACTCGCCACCCTTACCACCGCCGCGCCGCCCATACCGCCACGCCGCTGGGTCATCGACCTGCTGTTGCTGGCCGCGTTGTGGGGCGCGTCGTTCTTGTTCATGCGCATCGGCGCGGCCGAGTTCGGCGCGCTGCCGACCGCGGCCGTGCGCGTGGCGATCGCCATGTTGTTCCTGCTGCCCTGCCTCTTCATCAGTGGCCATGGCCCGGCGCTGCTGCAGCACTGGAAGGCGACCACGGTCATCGGCGTGTTCAATTCGGGCCTGCCGTTTGCGCTTTTCTGCTTTGCGCTGCTGGTCGTTCCCACCGGGCTCGCGGCGGTGATCAATGCCACGGTGCCTATGTTCGGCGCGCTGGTGGCATGGGCCTGGTTTCGCGACCGGCCCGACGGCTCACGGCTGGTCGGCCTGGTCATCGGTTTTGCCGGCGTGGCGATGCTGGCGAGCCGCAGCGCCGGGCCACACCCCGGCGACGCGGGCTCGGCGCCGCTGTGGGCCGTGCTGGCCTGCCTGGGCGCCTGCCTGAGCTACGGCATTTCGGCGAGCGCCGCGCGGCGCTATCTGGGCGGCATTCCGTCGCTTGCAACGGCCACGGGCAGCCAGATCGGCGCCACGCTCTTCCTCGCGCTGCCGGCCATCTGGTTCTGGCCCGCGCACATGCCGAGCCTGCAGGCGTGGCTTGCGCTCACGGTGCTGGGCGTGGCCTGCACCGGCATCGCCTATATCCTGTTCTTTCGGCTGATCGAGCAGGCCGGCCCGGCGCGCGCGCTGACCGTGACCTTCCTGGTGCCCGTGTTCGCGGTGTTCTACGGCGCCGTGTTCCTGCATGAACCGATCACGCCGTGGATGCTGATCTGCGCGGCGGTGATCGTGTGCGGCGTGGCGCTGTCGACCGGCATCGTCAAGCTGCGCCGGCCCGCTACTGCATCGCGCCCGCGACCACGTTGATGCTCAGGGCCAGCACCAGCATGTTGAAGGCGAACGACAGCACGCTGTGCACCAGCGTGATACGACGCATGTCGGGCGAGAGGATCTGCACGTCGGACACCTGCGAGGTCATGCCGACCACCAGCGAGTAGTACAGAAAGTCGAAGTAGTCGGGCGGCGCCGTCCCGGGAAAATCCAACCCGTGCTCGCCCGCCTTGCGGCCTTTTTCGAGGATGTAGTAGCTGTGCGCGTAGTGGAACGCGTAGATGGTGTGGATCATGAGCCACGAGCCCGTCAGCGCCACCAGCGCCAGCGTGATGTGCCCGGTTCGCGCCGCCCCATCGAGCTGCTTGACCTGCTGCAGCAGCATGGCAATGGCCGCCACGCTCACACCCACCACCACCAGCATGCTGCAAAGGATCAGCACGTTGGGCTGGTCGAGCGACTGCGCGCGCTCGCGCGTCTGCTGCGCCGTGAAAGCGGCCGTGAGCCACCAGGCCAACGCCAGGTACACCGCCACGCCGCAACACCAGCCGAGCAGCCCGCGCGCCATGCCGTTCAGTGGCAGGGGCAGCAGTCCGACGGCAAGGCCGACCGCGCCGCCGTAGAGCAGGCGCTGGACGCCGGTGGTGGTGGAGAGGTGTTTGCGCATGGGAGGGACTGTAGCGCTGCGCCTTGTGCGGGCCGCTTCGCCTCGGCGCCGTGGCGCCCGACACATCGTTCTAAGGGAGGCCGCATTTCGTTGTGGCGGCCTGGCATAAGCGTTCTCGATGGCGATAGATCGATCTCGTCTTGGTCGATCGGGCCGATCTGCATAACGTCGCTCCCGACGCTCAGAACGAGCAGGAGACTTCATGCGACCATCCGTCCTGGCCACCCGCGCCACCTTCCCAGACATCGCCGTTCGGCTGCGCCAGCATTTCGATGTCGAAGACAACCCCACCGACGAGATCTGGAACCGGGACGAACTGGTTCGCCGATTGCAGGGAAAGCAAGGGGTGATGAGCACGGGCAGCGAGCGCATCGACGCCGAGCTCCTCGACGCCTGCCCGCAGCTCAAGGCGGTTTGCAACGTCGGCGTCGGCTACAACAACATTGACGTTGCCGCCTGCACCACCCGAGGTGTCCTGGTCACCAACACGCCCGACGTGCTGACCGAGACCACCGCCGACTATGGCTTCGCACTGTTGATGGCCACCGCACGTCGCATTGCGGAGTCGGAGCGTTTCGTGCGGCAAGGCGAGTGGAGGAAAACAGGCATCTACGACATGTTCGCCGGCGGCGACGTGTACGGCGCAACCCTCGGGATCCTGGGCATGGGCCGCATCGGCCGTGCGATCGCGCGGCGCGGCGCACTGGGTTTCGGCATGCAGGTCATCTACCACAATCGCTCGCGCCTGCCGGAAGACCTGGAAGCCGAGACCGGCGCCCGCTATGTGGATAAGACGACGCTGCTGAGCGAATCCGACCATTTGATCCTGGTGCTGCCCTACTCCCCCGAATCCCACCACGCGATCGGCGCTGCCGAGCTGGCGCAGATGAAGCCCCAGGCCACACTGACGAACATTGCCCGCGGCGGGATCGTCGACGACGCGGCCCTCGCGCACGCGCTGCGCGCCGGAACAATCGCGGCCGCCGGTCTCGATGTGTTCGAAGGTGAACCCGCCATCCATCCTGGCCTGCTCGCGGTGCCGAATATCGTGCTGACGCCGCACATCGGCAGCGCATCGGTAAAAACGCGCCACGCGATGGCGGCATTGGCCATCGACAACCTCATCGCAGCGCTCGGTTTCGGCCCGCAAGCCGGCAAGCCACCGACATCGGTCAATTTCAAGGCGCTGGGCGCGCGCTGACCCCTCCGACCGGCCAGGCCGTTCCGGCCTCACCATGCTTGTATCTTGATCGAGAACCTCGCCTTGAACCCTGTCCTTGAAAGCTTCAACCTGAGCGGGCGCACGGCGCTGATCACT
>JBDUCH010000041.1:0-18110 GCA_040003555.1 Variovorax sp.
GCGCACGCTGAGTTCCTCGCGCGAGATCTTGTGGTGCTGCACGAGCTTGGCGCGCTTGAGGATGTCGGCCCATGCGTCCCGCAGGTCGACCACGTTCACATCGGGAAAGCGCGGCTTCAGCGACTGCTCGATGTAGACCTGCCCCTTCCAGAAATCGCGCCCGGCCTGCGGCATGGCGCTGATCGCGGCGGCTTGCACCTTGGTCTGCTCGTATTCCAGCAGGCGCCGCACGAGTTCTGCGCGCGGGTCTTCGGCTTCCTCGCCCTCGGCTGTCTTGCGCGGCGGCAGCAGCATGCGCGACTTGATCTCGATCAGCATCGCCGCCATCAGCAGGTACTCGGCTGCCAGCTCGAGGTTGGTGCGGCGCACCTCGTCGACGTAGGTCAGGTATTGCCGCGTCAGCCCGGCCATCGGGATGTCGAGAATGTTGAAGTTCTGCTTGCGGATCAGGTAGAGCAGCAGGTCCAGCGGGCCTTCGAAGGCTTCCAGGAACACCTGCAGCGCTTCCGGCGGGATGTAGAGGTCGTTCGGCAGCGCGAACAGCGGCTCGCCATAGAGCCGGGCCAGCGCCACCTGGTCGATCACATCGGGCATGGTGGCAAGCGCCACTGCGCCATCGGCCTCGACCGCGTCGCGCGCGGAATGGGCGGTCTTGCCGATCATGGGGCCGCTACGAAATTCATAGCGCCTCGCGCAGGACTGGCGGGCGCGCAGGGCCGAATCGGCACTTACTTGACTTGGGTCTGGTAGACGTAGGGCTGCTGCGGCACGCGGGCCTCGCCGTACTCTTCCTGCAGGCCGCGATCCAGATTCTTGTCCCACAGCAGGGCGCGGCCGGCGCGCTGTTCGGCCTCGAGCGTCGGCTTCTTCTGCTTCATCTCATCGATGAAGTTCGTGATCTCGGACGTGTAGTGGGGGCGATTGAAGATGGACATAGACTGAGCCTTTGAGGCGAATTTTAAGGGGGATGGCATGGCGCAAAAGACACAACGCATTTTTCGGGGCGCACGGGCGGGCTGGGCGGCTGCTGCGATGGCCGGACTCTTGTTGCTGGCCGCCTGCGATCCGCAGCGCATCAGCGAGCTGGAGGAGGGCGTGGCCACCGAGGCCGATGTGCGCGCCAAGTTCGGCCAGCCCGAGAACATATGGGACGCGCCCGGCGGCGGCCGCGTCTTCGAATACAACCGCCAGCCGGCCGGCCAGAAGAACTACATGATCACGATCGGCACCGACGGCAGGATGAGCGCGCTGCGCCAGGTGCTGACGCCGGAAAACTTCGCCCGGGTGCAAACCGGCATGGCGATGGAAGACCTGCGCAAGATGCTTGGCAAGCCTGCCAAGGTCGCGCCCTATCCGCTGCGGAACGAAACCGAATGGGAATGGCGCTGGGTGCAGCCGCCGAATTCGCCGATGGTGTTTACGGCGGTTCTGAACAGCGACCAGCGCGTGCTGCGCAGCGGCTCGTCGCCGGATCGCTCGACCGAAGCGAACTGAGGCGCATCGATTCAGGCGTGCGCCGGCTTTCCGGTCGCCAGCTCGTTTGCGAACCCCGAGCGCTCCATCACTTCGAGCGGCTGCGCCTGCACTGATTCGATGCAAAGCACGCCGTCGCGCGCAAGCACGGCCCGGTGCAACTGGCGCAGCGCGTCGATGCCGGTGGCGTCGATGGAAATCAGATGCATCGCGTCGAGCACTACCGTCATGCCGCGCGGCGCGCGTTCGACCGCGGCGATCGCCTCGTCGAGCTTCGCGGCCGCGCCGAAGAACAGGGCGCCGTAGAGCTTGTAGGTGAGCACCGGCGGCTGCAGCGACACCAGCTCGACCGTGAACAACCCGCTCATGCGCCGGATGAACAGTGCACAGGCCAGCACGATGCCGACCTGCACCGCCACCGTGAGGTCGAATACCACCGTCAGGAAAAACGTGCCCAGCATCAGCAGCCGGTAGTGCTGGCTGAAGTGGCGCAGCCGGTACGGCGTGAACTCGCGCCACTCGCCCATGTTCCAGCCCACGAACATCAGGATGCCGGCCAGCACCGACAGCGGCACGTGGTAGGCCAGCGGTGCCGCCAGCAGCACGATTACCAGCAGCGTCGCCGCGTGCACGATGCCTGCGACCGGCGATGTGCCGCCCGAGCGGATGTTCGTCACGGTGCGCGCGATGGTGCCGGTGGCCGGCATGCCGCCGAAGAACGGCACCACCAGATTGGCAATGCCTTGCGCCATCAGCTCCTGGTTCGGGTCGTGGCGCGGCTGGCCGCTGAGTTGGTCGGCAACCCGCGCGCACAGCAGCGATTCGATCGCACCGAGCAGTGCGATCGTGATGGTCGGCGTCACGAGCTGCTTCACGGTTTCCCACGAGAAGTTCGGCAACGCAAAGGCGGGCACGCCCTGCGGAACGCCGCCGAAGCGCGTGCCGATGGTTTCCACCGGCAGCTTGAACGCCCATGCCACCAGCGTGAGCGTGACCAGCGCCACGATCGGGCCCGGCGTGCGCGCGCCGCGCTGCACCGCGCGCGTCATCGTCACGCGGCCGGCCACGCGGTGCACCACGTGCCCGATCCGCGAATCGATGCGCAGCAGCAGCGGCCAGATGAACAGCCCCAGCAGGCAGACCAGCCCGAGGCCGAGCGCATAGGGGTTGAAAGTGTCGAGGTGCTGCGCCATGGTGCGCAACTGCGAAAACACGTCCGCCGGCATCTTCGCGATCGACAGCCCGAACAGATCCTTCAGCTGCGACAAAAGAATCAGCACGGCGATGCCGTTGGTGAAGCCGACCACGATCGACAGTGGTACGTAGCGCACCAAGGTGCCGAGCTTGAACAGCCCCAGCAGGAACAGCAGCACGCCGGCGCAAGCCGTGGCGATCAGCAGGTTCGCCAGTCCGTAGCGCTCGACGATGCCGTAGACGATCACGATGAACGCACCGGCCGGCCCGCCGATCTGTATCGCCGAGCCACCCAGCAGCGAGATCAGGAAGCCCGCGATGATGGCAGTCCAGATGCCAGCCTCGGGCGTCAGGCCTGAGGCGATGGCGAAGGCCATGGCCAGCGGCAGCGCCACGATGCCGACCGTTGCGCCCGCACCGAGATCCTTGAAGAAGCGCTCGCGGTTGTAGTCCTGGAGCGCGTCGATCAGTTTCGGGTGAAAGCGGGCGAGCTGCAGGCGGGAGGACATGGCGCCTATTGTGGGGTGCGGCGTGTCATCGCACCCGCATGCCAGGGGTCGCCCCGGGCCAGGGTTCGAGCACGTGGATGCCGGGGTTGGCCTTCTCGTCGGCATGGCCGGCTGCGAGCACCATGCCTTCGCTGATGCCGAACTTCATCTTGCGTGGCGCCAGGTTGGCGACCAGCACCGTGAGCTTGCCAACCAGTTGCTCGGGTTGGTAGGCGCTGGCGATGCCGCTGAACACGTTGCGCTCGCGGCCCTCACCGGCGTCAAGCGTGAGGCGCAGGAGCTTGGTCGATCCTTCGACCTTTTCGCAGGCGACGATCTTCGCCAGGCGCAGGTCGATCTTCACGAAGTCGTCGATGGTGATCAGCGGCGCGATTGCCTCGCCGCCGGGCAGGCCGTTGCCGGATGGCGCTGGTTCGGCGGCAGCCGCCGCTGGCGCGGGAGCTGCTTCGGCCGGCTCGAACAGCTTGTCGATCAATGCGGGGTCGACGCGCTGCATCAGGTGCTTGTAGTCGTTGATCGCATGGCCCGCGCCGAGCGCGCCGGCCGCATCGGCCCATTCGAGCGGCGCGATTTTCAGGAAGGCCTCGACATTCGCGGCCAGTGCAGGCAGCACCGGCTTGAGGTACAGCGTGAGCAGGCGGAAGGCCTCGAGGCACACCGTGCACACGTCGTGCAGGCGCGCTTCCATGCCCGGCTTCTTGGCCAGTTCCCAGGGCTTGTTGGCATCGACGTACTCGTTCACGCGGTCTGCCAGCGCCATGGTGTCGCGCAGCGCGCGGGCGTAGTCGCGCCCGTCGTACAGCACGCGCAGGTTGCCGGCTTCGGCGCGCAGGGCGGCCAGCAGTTCGGCGCCGTCGGCCGACACCTCGCCCAGCTTGCCGCCGAAGCGCTTGCCGATGAAGCCGGCGCTGCGACTCGCGATGTTGATGTACTTGCCGACCAGGTCGCTGTTCACGCGCGCCACGAAGTCGTCGGGGTTGAAGTCGATGTCCTCGTTGCGGCCGCTGAGCTTGGCCGCGATGTAGTAGCGCAGGTGCTCGGGGTTGAGCCCGACCGACAGGTAGCGCAGCGGATCGATGCCGGTGCCGCGGCTCTTGCTCATCTTCTCGCCGCTCACCGTGAGGTGGCCGTGCACGAAGATGTGGTCGGGCGCCTTGCGGCCGCTGAAGTACAGCATCGCGGGCCAGAACAGCGTATGGAAGGTGATGATGTCCTTGCCGATGAAGTGCACCTGCTCCAGCTCGGGGTCGGCCATGTACTCGGTGTAGGAGATGCCGTCGCCGCCGGATTCGATGCAGCGCTTGTCCAGCAGGTTCTTCAGCGACGCGAGGTAGCCCACCGGCGCGTCGAGCCACACGTAGAAGTACTTGCCCGGCGCATCGGGAATCTCGATGCCGAAGTAGGGCGCATCGCGGCTGATGTCCCAGTCGCCGAGGCCGCCCTTGCCTTCGTCGTCCTTGTAGAGCCACTCGCGGATCTTGTTCTGCACCTCGGGCTGCACGTGGCCCGGCGCGGCCGTCCATTCCTTGAGATAGGCCTCGCAGCGCGGATCGGACAGCTTGAAGAAGAAGTGCTCGGAGCTGCGCAGCTCTGGCTTGGCGCCCGAGAGGGCCGAGTACGGGTTGATCAGCTCGGTCGGCGCGTAGACGGCGCCACACACCTCGCAGTTGTCGCCGAACTGATCCTTGGAGTGGCAGTTCGGGCACTCGCCCTTGATGAAGCGATCCGCCAGGAACATGCGCTTTTCGGGGTCGTAGAACTGCTCGACGCTCTTGCTCTCGATCAGCCCGGCCTTGTCGCGCAGGTCGCGGTAGATCTGCTGCGCCAGGTCATGGTTCTCGGGCGCGTCGGTCGAGTGCCAGTTGTCGAACGCGATGTGGAAGCCATCGAGGTAGGGCTTCCGCCCGGCCGCGATCGCGGCCACGAAGTCCTGCGGCGACACGCCTTCCTTGTCGGCCGCGATGGTGATGGCGGCGCCATGCGCGTCGTCGGCGCAGACGAAGTTGACCTCGGCCCGGGTCATTCGCTGGAACCGCACCCAGATGTCGGCCTGGATGTATTCCATCATGTGGCCGATGTGGAACTTGCCGTTGGCATACGGCAGGGCGGTGGTGACGAAGAGCTTGCGCGGGGCAGACATCGGGAAGGGGCGCTTTCTGGGGGAGAGGAGCGGCATTTTAGGTGGCGGCCGCTGCTGCTTGCCGCGCGGCAACACCCCGAAGCCGGGTGGTGCGCCAAACTGCTGCGCGGCTTCTGGCTAAATATAGTGTCCCGTGTCCCGACCTGAAAGAAAGCTGCCGATGACGATGACCCCCATTCCCGCTACCCTGATTTCCGGCGACGGCATCGGCCCCGAGATCGTCGATGCCACGCTGGCCGCGCTCGAGGCGCTGAAGGCCCCGTTCGAATGGGATCGCCAGATTGCCGGCCTCGGCGGCGTGCAGGCGGCGGGCGATCCGCTGCCGGCGGCCACGCTCGACAGCATTCGCCGCACCCGCCTGGCCCTCAAGGGGCCGCTCGAAACGCCATCGGGCGGCGGCTACCGCTCGTCGAACGTGCGGCTGCGCGAGGAGTTCCAGCTGTACGCCAACCTGCGCCCGGCCCTCACCATCATCCCGGGCGGGCGCTTCGACAAGATCGACCTGATGGTGGTGCGCGAGAACCTCGAAGGCCTCTACATCGGCCACGAGCACTACGTGCGCATCGACGGCGACCCGCACGCCGTCGGCATGGCCACCGGCATCAACACCCGCCAGGGTTGCCGCAGGTTGCTCGAATACGCCTTCGAGACCGCCATCGCCACCGGCCGCAAGAAGGTGACGCTGGTGCACAAGGCCAACATCATGAAGGTGCTGACCGGCCTGTTTCTGGAAACCGGCCTGCAGATGTACGAGGAGAAGTACAAGGGCCGGTTCGAACTCGACACCATCATCGTCGACGCCTGCGCGATGAAGCTGGTGCTCAACCCCTGGCAGTTCGACATGCTGGTCACCACCAACCTGTTCGGCGACATCCTGTCCGACCTGGTGGCCGGCCTGGTCGGCGGGCTCGGCATGGCGCCGGGCGCCAACATCGGCGCCGACGCGGCGATCTTCGAAGCGGTGCACGGCTCGGCGCCCGACATTGCGGGCAAGGGCATCGCCAACCCGATCGCGTTGCTGCTGGCCGCGGCGCTGATGCTCGACCACTGCAAGCTGCCCGAGAAAGCCACGCGGCTGCGCCGGGCCATCGACGAAACGCTCAACATCGACAAGGTGCGCACCGGCGACCTGGGCGGAACGGCCAACACAGCCGCGTTCACCAAGGCTCTGGTCAGCCGCATTCACGGGGCCTGAGGCGCGATGCCGTCGACCCTGCCCACGCTGTCCCTGCTCGAAACGCGCGTGCTCGGCGTGTTGGCCGAGAAGCAGCGCACCGTGCCCGACAGCTATCCGCTGACGCTCAACGCGCTGGTATCCGGCTGCAACCAGAAGACCAGCCGCAATCCGGTGCTGGAAGTGTCCGACGCGCAGGCCCAGGCCGCGCTCGACAGCCTGAAGGGCTACAGCCTGGTGTCGGAAACCAGCGGCGGCCGGAGCTTTCGCTATGCGCACAACACGGACCGGGTGCTGCATCTGCCGTCGCAGTCGGTCATCCTGCTGACCGTGCTGATGCTGCGCGGCCCGCAGACGGCCGGGGAGTTGCGCATCGCCTGCGACCGCATGCACAACTTTGCCGACATTTCTTCGGTCGAAGGCTTTCTCGAAGAAATGGCGGAGCGCCCGGCGGGCACGCTGGTGGTCAAGCTGGCCCGCCTGCCTGGCGCGCGGGAAAGCCGCTGGGCCCACCTGCTCAGCGGCCCGCCGGCCGAAGCAGCCGCAGGCCCGGAGCCGGTGTCTGCCGGTGCCGATGTTTCGCTGGGCGAAGTGGCGGCGCTCAAGGCCAATCTTGCGCGGCTCGAGGCAGAGGTCGCCGACCTGAAAGCCCTGGTCGCACGGGTTTGCTCGGAGCTTGGAATCGCTTCGCCGGTGTAGCCGCCCATGAACTGCCTGCGACGGAATGTGATCACTGTCGGCCTGCTGTTGGCGTTGGGGCTGGCGGCGGGCGCCTGGGCGGCGCCGCCGGCGCCCAAGCCCGATGAACTGCCCCTGTATGGCGGCGTGAACCGGGCCGAGGTTCCGGAACTGAGGGTGGCCGACGAACGCTTCATCGCCGAGGTCAGCGCCCAATACGGCTCGCGCGAAAAGGCAGCGCGGGTCTGGACCGAGCAGGGTTTCATGTTCTATCAAAAGAACAACCTCGACATGGCGGTGCGGCGCTTCAACCAGGCCTGGCTGCTCGACCCTGGCAACGCCGAGCCCTATGCCGGCTTTGCTTCGGTGCTGCACGACCAGGGCAAGATCTGCGACGCCATGCGCATGATGAACGAAGCGCTCAAGCGCAATCCGCCGTCGTTCCAGGGCATCTACCCCGATGCCGCGCGGATCACCACGCTCTGCGCCGTGAACGACAAGGCCCTCGCGCCCACGGTACAGGAGGAGTTGCTGGGCAAGGCCGAGGCGCTGTACGTCAAGGCCGAGCAGATCGAGCCCGACAAGCGCTATGTCTACAGCTCGTGGGCCACGGCGTACTACTGGCGCGGGCTGTACGCCCGGGCCTGGTCGATGGTGGCCAGGGAGCGTGCGGCCGGTGGTCAACCCGCCGATGGCTTTTTGCGTCAGCTCAGGGCCAAAATGCCCGAACCGACGCTGCCGTGACCGAACAAGGAAAAGCCATGCACAACGATGCCCTCGCGGCCTGGCACGAGCTCGTGCGCAGCCGCAACATGCGCGGTCTTGATGCGCTGTTGTCGGATCAGGTGGTTTTCCATTCGCCGGTGGTACACACGCCGCAGGTCGGCAAGGCTGTCACGGCTCAGTACCTCCGCGCTGCCTTCAGCGTGTTCTTCAACGACACGTTTCGCTATGTGCGCGAAACCGTTGCCGCCGACCATGCGGTGCTGGAGTTTCAGGTCGAGATCGACGGCATCGGCGTGAACGGCGTCGACATGATCAGCTGGGACGATGCGGGCAGGATCACAGCGTTCAAGGTGATGATCCGGCCCCTCAAGGCCATCAACCTCATCCATCAGAAGATGGCGGCAATGCTGCAGGCGAACCAGTAGTAACTCCCCATGCGCTCCACCCGTTGGCTTCTTGCTTCCATGGCCGTGTCTGCCGTCGTGACGGCTTCTGCGCCGGCGCTGGCCGAGGGCGCGCCGAGCACCGCTTTCGACGGTCTCTACAACGTCACGCTCACCTGTCCGCCGCACAACGAGGACGACGACGCCAAGGGCTACGTGCACTACTTTCCGGTGGAAATCCGGCAGGGTGTGTTGCGTGGCACGCATGGCACCGAAGGGCAGCCGAGCTGGCACCTGCTCACCGGCACGGTTCCGGCCGACGGCGCGACCGTCCTGAAGCTCGATGGCATCGTCAGCAACCCGGCCTACGCGATCAACGGTGCCACCCGCGGCAAGCCCTACACCTATCGCGTGCGTGCCGCGTTCGACGCCAGCGGTGGCGCCGGCCAGCGGCTCGGCAAGCGCAGGTGCGATTTCCTGTTCAAGCGTCGCTAGGCCGAAACCGAGGCGAGACCCGAAGGCGATTGCCGCAGAAGCTCACCAAAATCCTACTGTCGCGCGAGGCGCAGTGGCAGTCGCTCGGCCAGCAGATCGATCACGACACGTGTCTTCAGCGGCATCACCCGCGCCTTGGGCCAGACCGCGTTCAGCGCATAGCCGAAGGGCCGCGGGTCTTCGAAGACCTGCACCAGTCGGCCGTCGGCCAGCGCCTCCGACACCAGCCACGCCGGTAGCCGCGCCATGCCCACCCCCTGGATCGCCGCCATGGCCGTGACCTCGAGGCTGTTACAGCTGAAGTTGAACCGCGTGGGCGCCGCGAAATCGATCACCCGCCCCGCCGCATCGTGGTACCGCCAGGGAACCGGCCCGGTCTCGCGCGCGTAGCCAACGAAGGTGTGGGCCGCCGAGTTGGCCAGCAGTGCCTGCAGGTTGGCGGGCCGGTCGTGTTCAGACAGGTAGGCCGGTGATGCGTAAACGCCCATCCACTGATGGCCCAGCAGACGCGCCGCCAGCGCCGCACTGTCGCCCAGCGCCCCACTGCGCACTGCCAGGTCGAAGCCTTCTTCCACGATATCGACGGGGCGGTCGCTAAAGATCATGTCGAAGGCCAACTGCGGATGAAGCCTTCCCAGTTCTAGCAGCAGCGGCGCCACACGCGCCCGGCCGATCAGCTCTGGCATGGTGATGCGGACTCGGCCGACCGGCTCCTGGCGACCGGCCTCGACCGCCGCGTCGGCAGCGTCGAGTTCGACCAGCGCACGGCGGCAACGCTCGTAGTAGGCATGGCCATCTTCGGTGAGGCTCTGGCTGCGGGTGGTGCGATGGAACAACCGGGTGCCCAGCCGTTCTTCGAGCCGGGCCACGCTCTTGCCCACGGCCGAGCGCGTGAGGTGCAGGCGCTGCGCCGCCAGTGCGAAATTGCCGGCCTCGACAGCCGCGACGAAGGCTTCGATGCCCGACAGGCGCTCACTCATGGGGGTCACTCATTGGTGCGATCCAGTCGCCATTGAAAGGAATAAATGGCTTCACTGCAGAAGTAGATGAATCAATAGCATGACTCATCTCTTCGTCACCCACAAGGAATTCGGCATGACCAACACCCTCTACCGCTGGCAGATCAGCGATTTCGGCCGCCAACATCTGGAGCGCGTCGAAGCGCCCATCCCGCAGCCCGGCCCCGGCCAGATCATGGTGCGCGTGGAAGCCGCCTCGCTGAACTACCGCGACCTGATGCTGACGGACAACGTCTACGGCTGGACGCCGCCGCTGCCCTTCGTGCCGGGCTCCGACTTGGCCGGGACGGTGCAATCCGTAGGCCCCGGCGTCACCCGCTGGACCGGGGGCGAGCGCGTGATCAGCACTTTCGTTGCCGGCTGGCTCGACGGCGCAGCGCCGCCCGAGGCGATCGCGCTCGGCGGCCCCGGTCCGGGCGCGCTCGCCTCGCACGTGCTGCTGGACGCGCAATGGGTCGTGGCCGCACCCACGACGCTGAATGCCGCGCAGGCCAGTACCTTGCCCTGCGCTGCGCTCACCGCCTGGTTCTCGCTGGTCGAAGAGGGCGGGCTGCATGCGGGCGAGACCGTGCTGATCCACGGCACCGGCGGCGTCGCCCTGTTCGGGCTGCAGTTTGCGCGCCTGCACGGCGCGCAGGCGATCGTCGTTTCGGGCGCCGCGGAAAAGCGCGAGCGCGCGCTGGCGCTCGGCGCCACGCACGTGATTGCACGCGAGGCGGACTGGCCAGCCGAGGTGCGCCGGCTGACGGGCGGACGCGGCGCCGAACAGGTACTGGAGACCGTCGGCGGCGCCAACCTCGGCCGCTCGCTCGAAGCGCTGGCACAGGGTGGCCGCGTCGCGGTGATCGGCGTGCTCGAAGGCAGCGAGATCAGCGGATCGGCCTACCAGGCGATCCGCAGCCGCGGCACGGTCCAGGGGATCAGCGTGGGGAGCCGCCGTGCGCTGGAGGAGATGGTTCGCGCGATCGACGTGAACGCAGTGCAGCCTGTGATCGCCGCTGAGTACGACGCCGATGCAGTGCCCGAAGCTTTTGCGCACCTTGAACGCGGTGCATTCGGCAAGGTAGTGGTGCGCTTCCTAAACTGATTGCTTGCCCACCCGACCTACCGGCGTCTTCGCACTGAAATCCGCAAACGCTGGTACAGCTCGGTGGCGAGGATTGGCACCAATGCCGCAACGGCGGCGTTCGCTGCGCCGATACCCGACATCAGAGTGCGTTGCAATAGCAGCTGACAGGCTCGCGAGCCAGCTCGGCCGCCATCGCCTCCCATGCGCCGGACGACACCACGCCAGCGATATGAGCCTGATGCTGGCCCCGTGATTCCCACGATTCGACCAGCGTGAACACGCAGGCGTTGTCGCCGTGCCCGAACAACTGCACGCCACGGCATCCTTGCGCCGATGGCAGCGATTGCTTGACCTGTTGCATGAGCTCGGCGAACGCCGATGCGCGCTCTGGCTTGGCTTCGAAAGTGATGATGACGTTGATCGGGTTCATAGATATTTCTTTGTCGCTGGCTTGAAGGAAAAGGAAGAAGGCAGGTTAGCCCGCGTCCTTTCCCGCGCCAAGGCGCAAAGCTGCGAAGAAGTTGACCAGGGCTGCGAAGGATGCGGTCGCTCCGCTGCTGCCCCGCATCAAGCCGATTGCACGCGCCGCACGTACTCGGCGGGCGTCGTCTCGAACCGCCTGCGAAACGCGCGGTTGAAATGCGCCGCGCTCTCGAACCCCACCTTCGCGGCCGCGTCGCCCGGGCGCAGCCCGGCGCCCAGCATCAGCATGCGTGCCTCTTCCAGGCGCAGGTCGCGGATGCAGCGCATCGGCGTGACCCCCGCCACTTCGCGAAAACTGTGCGCGAAGTGCGAAGGGCTCATGTGCACGTGGCTGGCAATCTCGGCCACCGACAGCGGCCGGCCCAGATGGCGACGCATGAAGGCGATGGCCGTCTGTATGCGCGCGCCGGCCTTGGTAACGGCGCCCGCGCTGCGGATGGCGGCGGCAGCCTCGGAGCGCAGCAGCCGCAGCACGATTTCTTCAACCGCCAGCGGCGCAAGCGTGCGGCGGTCCACCGGGTCGTCGGCCGCCAGCAGCAGCCGGGCGAAGGCCTCGACCACCTCCTGCCCCACCGGGGCCGTGAAGTTCTCGGTTACGCGGGCGGGCTCGGCCAGCGTGCCGCGTTCCGCCAGCGCAACAAAGGACTTGACCAGCACGTCGGGCGGCAGGTCGAGATGAATCGCAAGGTACGGATGCTCGGCGCTCGCTCCCACGACCGTGCCGAGGCACGCGACCTCGGCCCCGAGCACCAGGCACTGCATCGCGCCGTAGTCGAGCGAACGACGGTCACCGAGGTGCGCCGTCTTGCGCCCCTGCAAGACCACCACCACGCCCGGCGTGAGGCGCTGGGTTTTCTCGTACCGCACCGGGCACGAGAACCGGTAGCAGCGCAGCCCCGGATACAGCGCATCGGTGCGGCCATCCGCAGGGGTTCGCGCCGCGACCATGTCGCGAAGGCGGGCCCAGGCAGCGGGAACAATGGCTTCGTCGTCGGACTGGGGGTCGGCAACGGGCGGGGTTGGCATCGGCTTTGTCTACCTGTTTGTCTGCTTGTTGATTGACTGACTGACTGGCCGATTGATTAGCTTCTTTTGGAAAAAGCGAACGGGGCGTGCAGCGTAGCCGATGGTGGTCATCCCTAGATCCGGAAGTCGAGCGAGCGCAAGCCTGACGCCGAAGAGAGCGGGCTGCAGTCATTCAGAATGTTGTGCATGCACCATGAACCCAACTTCTTCGAGAACCTGCGCTCCGAGTTGTCAGGCTGGCGCGTCTGGATCGACCGGGCGATCGTGCTGGCCTACGCCGTAGCGGCCGGGCTCTTCGTGGTCGGCTTCACGATGGCCAGCGACTGGGCTTTCGGCCTGTTCCGCCGGCTCTACGAAACCCATGCCTGGGCTGTCCTGCTGTGGACGCCGGCCATGACGGCGGGCATCGTCTGGGCGACACGGCGTTGGTTTCCGGGCGCGGCCGGTTCGGGCATCCCTCAGATCAAGGCGGCGCTGCACCCCGCATTGCCCCCCGAACAACGCGGTCTGTTTGCATCGCTAAAGCTCACCCTGGCCAAGGTGATGCTCGGGGTCGCGGGCTTCCTTGCGGGCCTGTCGATTGGCCGCGAAGGGCCCTCGGTGCAGGTGGCCGCCGGCGTGATGCAGCATGCCCGCCGTTGGCTTTCTCCGAACTCGACGATCAACATCCACGCATTGCTGGTGGCCGGCGGCGCCGCCGGCATCGCGGCAGCCTTCAACGCTCCGCTGGCGGGAGTGGTATTTGCCATCGAGGAACTGTCGGGCCGTATCGAAGCGCGCACCAGCGGCGTCATCATCACCGCCATCGTGCTGGCCGGTCTGGTGGCCGTGTCGGCATTCGGCAACCTGAGTTACTTCGGCGTGATCCGAGTGCCGCAACTCGGATGGGAGGCTCTGGGTCCCGGCCTTTTGGTGACCCTGGTGAGTGGCGCGGCGGGCGGACTGTTCGCGCGGTTGCTGATTGCCTCGCTCACAGGGGCGCCGCAGCGCATGAATCGCTGGCGCGCGCGCTGGCCTGTGCGCTTCGCCGCTGTCGGTGGTCTGGTCGTTGCGGTGATTGGCCTGGTCACAGGAGGCGTCACCTTCGGCGCCGGCTCTGAGGCCGTCAAGCAGATGCTGGCGGGCCACGATGAACTCACGCCTCTGTACACCCTGCTTAAATTCATTGCCACCTGGCTCACGGCCTGGTGCGGTGTACCGGGCGGCATCTTTGCCCCTTCACTGTCCATCGGCGCAGGTATTGGTGACGGGATTGCCCGGCTGGCTGGCGCCGACCTTGGTTCGGCGTTGATTGCCATGGGCATGGCGGGCTTCCTGGCCGCGGTGACCCAGGCGCCGCTGACGGCCTTCATCATCGTGATGGAGATGGTGGACGGCCACTCGATGGTGCTGAGCTTGATGGCTTGCGCCATGCTGGCCAGCCTGGTTTCTCGCATGATCAGCCGCCCGCTGTACGACGCACTGGCGGAGCACATGGTGAACAGTGCCAACACAATGCGCCAGGCAGAACCGCCCGTGCTGCCGCCATCGGAGCCGGCGGCCAAGAGGGACTGAATCAGATCCTGTACAGCTCAAGACAAGCTGCATCGCTCGAAAAACAGATCGAGTTTCCTCACCTATCTCAGGTCGCTGGCCGAGCCCATCCGAAGAATCGCATCACCTCGGCCCGTTGCCGCAACGCATCGGCGCGCCCGAGTGCCATCAGTTCGCGCGTGAAGGCGGTGTCGAACAGCAGGTAGCTCGCGAGCGCCGAGCCCTTGATGTCGGTGCCGCTGACGCCCGCCCGCACCCCGAACAGGCGGCGCACCGCGCCCGGCAGGGCGCCGACGTGGCGCGCAGCAATCACGTCGATGCGTTCCGAAGGCGCGATCACCAGCAGTTCCACCGGGCGCAGGCGGGACTGCGCGCGCAGCTCGGGCGGAATCAGCGTCAGCGTCTGGTTGATGCGGCGCAACCGTTCGATGTCGGCGGCGAGCGCATCCAGGAAGATGCTCGACATCGCATGCCCGGCGATCTGCGCCAGCGTGGGGTAGCCGGTCATGGTGTTGGGGCCGGGATCGGCCGGCGGCTCGTGCAGCCGGCCGGCGCCGATCACCAGGATGCGCTCGGCGCCCAGGTGGATGGCCGGCGAGATCGGGGCCGACTGGCGCATCGAACCGTCGCCGAAGTATTCGGTATGGCCGTGCACCGCCAGCGCCGTGGCCGGAAACACGAACGGGATCGCCGAAGAGGCCATCAGGTGGTCGTGCGTGACGGGCCCGGCCACCGCGATGCGCTGCGAGCGCACCCAGGGTTCCATCGGCAGCGCCGAATCGAAAAAAGTGAAGTGCTCGCCCGAGCTGTAGCTCGACGCCGTCACCGCCAGTGCCCGCACATGCCCCGCTGCCATGAGTCCGGGCAAGCGGTCGAGCGGCACCAGGCGCTGCAGCAGCGCGGCCAACGGGCTGTTGTCGAGCAGCGAACGCGGGCGCATGCGAAGCCACCTGGCCAGCAGTTGGCCGACGCCCAGCAGCAGACGCATGCGGCCCATGGCGTCGAGCATGCCGAGCGCATCGGCCCGGTACACCTGCCCGGTGGTGAAGCTCTGCCAGACGTCCGCAATGCGGCGCACCGCTGCGTCGAAGTCGTCGGCACCACAGGCCAGCGCGGCGGCGTTGATGGCGCCGGCCGAGGTGCCGGTGATGATGGGAAAGGGGTTGGGCTGGCCGAGCGCACCAGCTTCGCGGCGCAGGTCGGCGATCGCCTCCAGCACCCCGACCTGATAGGCCGCACGGGCGCCGCCACCCGTCAGGAGCAGTCCGGTGGCTGGCAATGGGACGGGGAGCGGCGAGGGCATACCTGGGCCACTAGACTACCCGCCACTCAGGAGTTTGATCAATGGCAGTTACCCAAGAGGCATTGATGGCCGCGCTCGCCGCCGTCGTCGACCCGAACACCGGCCGCGACTTTGTCGCGGGCAAGGCGCTGAAGAACGTGCAGATCGCGGACGGCGACGTGTCGTTCGAGCTCGAACTCGGCTACCCCGCCCGAAGCCAGCACCCCGCACTGCGCAAGGCGCTGGTCGCGGCGGCCCGCACCGTGCCCGGCGTGAGCAACGCGTCGGTCAACATCACGACCAGGGTCACGAGCCATGCCGTGCAGCGCGGCGTCCAGTTGCTGCCCAACGTCAAGAACATCATCGCCGTGGCTTCGGGCAAGGGCGGTGTGGGCAAGAGCACCACGGCCGCCAACCTCGCACTCGCGCTCGCGGCCGAGGGCGCCGCCGTCGGCCTGCTCGACGCCGACATCTACGGCCCGAGCCAGCCGATGATGCTGGGCATCGACCGCCGGCCGGAAAGCGAAGACGGCAAGACCATGGAGCCGCTCGAAAACCACGGCGTGCAGGTCATGTCGATCGGCTTCCTGGTGGACCAGGACGAGGCCATGATCTGGCGCGGCCCCATGGCCACCCAGGCGCTGGAGCAGCTGCTGCGCCAGACCAACTGGAAGGATCTCGACTACCTGATCGTCGACATGCCACCGGGCACCGGCGACATCCAGCTCACGCTGAGCCAGCGCGTGCCGATGACGGGCGCGGTGATCGTCACCACGCCACAGGACATCGCGCTGCTCGACGCCAAGAAGGGCATCAAGATGTTCGAGAAGGTCGGCGTGCCGATTCTCGGCATCGTCGAGAACATGGCGGTGCACATCTGCTCCAACTGCGGCCACGTGGAGCACATCTTCGGCGCCGATGGTGGCAAGAAGATGGCCGAGCAATACAGCATGGCGTACCTCGGCGCGCTGCCGCTGGACATCAACATCCGGCTGCAGGCCGACAGCGGCAAGCCGACCGTGGTGGCCGACCCCGACGGCGCGGTGGCCGGCATCTACAAGAGCATCGCCCGCAGCGTCGCGGTGGGCATCGCCGAGAAGGCGAAGGACTTCTCGGCGAAGTTCCCCACCATCACGGTCAGCAAGAACACCTGAAGGGCATGGCGCCGTGAACGTCCTGGCGTCGATGCGCTACCTGGTGGCGCTCAACGAGCATCGCCATTTCGGCCGTGCGGCGTTGGCCTCGCACATCACCCAGCCGGCGCTGTCGAATGCGTTGCGTGCGCTGGAGGCGGAATTCGGCGTGCTCATCGTCAAGCGCGGGCGCGCCTTTGCCGGCCTCACGGTCGAAGGCGAAGCGGTGCTCGCCACCGCGCAGCGCATGCTGCACGAGCAGGAGCTGCTGCGGCAGCGTCTGCAGAGCGAAGCCGGCCAGCCGAGCGGGCGTCTGCGCCTGGCGGCGGTGCCCACCGCGATGACGATCCTGTCGAGCTTCGCCATCGAGCTGCAGATGCGCCATCCGGGCATTACGCCCACCGTGGTCTCGCTGAGCTCGCTCGAGATCGAGACGGCGCTCGACAGCATGTCGGTCGACCTGGCGCTCGGCTACATCGACCGCACGCGCGTGCGCAGCGTGAGCCTGACGTCGTGGCCGCAGTGCACGGAGCTGTATTACCTTGTTCAACGCAGGGCCTCGCCGGTGCGGGGCGGCACGGACCTGCGCTTCGGTGCACCGATCGAATGGGCCGAGGCGGCCACGCTGCCGTTGTGCCTGCTGACGCCCGACATGCACAACCGCGCGATCCTCGACCGCGCCTTCAAGTCGGCCGGCCTGCGCGTCACTGCGGCCATGGAGACCAACTCGATCCACACCCTGGCCAGCAGCGTGGGTGCGGGTGCGCTGGCGAGCGTCCTGCCCGGTGCTGCGCTTGGGCTGTTGCGCGCCGACGGGGCGTTCGAGGCGCGGCCGCTAGTGGCGCCCCTGCTGCGCACACCATTGGGATTCATGACCTATGCCAGCGATCGCGTCTCGCGCGCGCTGGAGGCGGCCACGGAACTCCTGCAAAGCGAAGCCTGGCTGCAGCAATTGAACCGGCTGGTCGAGGCGCCGCCACCGCCAGTCGCTTCAACCTGAGGCCATTTGCATTCATTTCCAAATTGAATTGGGGCATGTCCCGATCTGATTGGAGACAATTTGTCACGAATCGTAGACTGCGGCGGCGCCGGTGAGGGATGCCGGACAGTTTTCGACGACCAACGACAAATTTGATTGAGGAGTGCCATGGCCGAAACATCTTCCGGAGCTGTGTACAACGAGTCCATCGCGATCCCGGGCCACCTGCCCGGCAGTGGTAGCCCTGCGGCGGGTGCAGCCCCGGGCTGGCTCGACAAGGAGCGCATCATCGCGGGCACCGGCTTCAACCGCTGGCTGGTGCCGCCTGCCGCGCTCGCGATCCATCTGTGCATCGGCATGGCCTACGGCTTCTCGGTGTTCTGGCTGCCGCTGTCCAAGGCCTTGTCGACCGCAGGCAACGGCGCCGTGGCGTGCGGCAAGGACATGAGCTTCTTCGCCGAGCTGTTCGCCAGCGGCTGCGACTGGCGCATTGCCACGCTGGGCTGGATGTACACGCTGTTCTTCGTCTTCCTCGGCTGCTCGGCCGCCATCTGGGGCGGTTGGCTCGAACGCGTCGGCCCGCGCAAGGCCGGCGTGGTCAGCGCGCTGTGCTGGTGCGGGGGCATGCTGTTCTCGGCGCTCGGCATCTACACCCATCAGTTCTGGATGATGATCCTCGGCTCGGGTGTGATCGGGGGCATCGGGCTGGGCCTGGGCTACATCTCGCCGGTGTCGACGCTGATCAAGTGGTTTCCCGATCGCCGCGGCATGGCGACCGGCATGGCCATCATGGGCTTCGGCGGCGGCGCGATGA
>JBDUCH010000297.1:0-5262 GCA_040003555.1 Variovorax sp.
TGTCGATCAGGCGCTGCGCGCCGGCCGTGAAGTCGGTGGTCGCGGGCGGCAGGTATTCCTCGTGCGCGAGCTTGGCTTTCTTGATGGCGCTGGAGAAGGCCTTCACGCCGTCGCGGCCGAAGGCGTTGTCCTGGGCGAGCGTGGCGACGGTGACGCCCGGCTTGTCGATCGCCACGGCGTTGGAGATCGCGTCCTGCGAGCTGTTGCGGCCGGTGCGGAAGATGTACTTGTTCCACTTGTCGCCGGTGATCGAGTCGGCCACCGCGGGCTCGACGATCAGGATCTTCTTGTACTCCTCGGCCACCGGCAGCATCGCGAGCGCCACGCCCGAAGACGTCGGGCCGATGGCCAGCGCGGCCTTGTCATCCGAGTACGCGGCGGCCAGCAGCGACTTGCCCAGGTCGGGCTTGCCCTGGTCGTCCTTTTCGATCAGCACGATCTTCTTGCCGTTGACCATCATCGTGCCACCCGTGGCGTACTCCAGGCCCATCTGCAGGCCGACCGCGGTCTGCTTGCCATAGGCCTCGAGCGCACCGGTCTTGCTGTAGATGTGCGCGATACGGATTTCGTTGGACTGCGCGTGGGCCGGTACGGCAGCGGCAATCGTGCTCAGGGCGGCGGCCGCGATGAGGTGGCGACGGATCATGGATGTGTCTCCTGGTTGGAATGACTGAATATTGCACAGTTCATGCCAATCGCCACCTCGTTGATTTCAAAGGGATTTCCCTTGGAACCTTATTACTTTGTGTGGCCTGCAGACGATCTGAATGAATTTATTTCAGACAGATGTCTGATTTTCGTTCAGGGTTTTCCAGCGCCCCGAGGGCGGCGCTCAGCCGGTCGTCGTCATCCGGTCGTAGAGCGTCGCGCGCGAGATGCCGAGCAGGCGCGAGGCGGCCAGCTTGTTGCCGCCGGTGGACGCCATCGCCGCATCGATGGCACGGCGCTCCAGCTCGGCGATCTGCTCGGCCAGCGGGCGCAGCAGGCTGGCGGCTTCATCGGCACCGCTGGCTGAAGAAGCGATGGGCTCCGGCGCGGCGATCTTCTCCAGCCCGGTTTCGTTCAGAACGCGCTTGATCTCGTCCGCGTCGATGCGCTGCATATCGCTGCGCATGCTGAGCTGCTCCAGCACGTTGCGCAGTTCGCGCGTGTTGCCGCGCCAGTGCTGCGCGGCCAGCAGCGCCAGCGCGTCGGGCATCAGCTCGGGCGGCGCGTCGCCGCTGCGCAGCGCCATGTCTTCGCTCAGCGCCTCGACCAACGCGGGAATGTCGCCGCGCCGCTCGCGCAACGGCGGCACGCGCAGCGGCAGCACGTTGAGGCGGTAGTAGAGATCTTCGCGAAAGCGCCCGTCGCGCACCAGCGCAGCCAGGTCGCGCGAAGTGGCGGCGATCACGCGCGCGTCGAACGCCACCAGCTTGTTGGAGCCGAGCGGCTCGATCTCGCCCTCCTGCAGCGCACGCAGCAGCTTGGCCTGCAGGCCCATCGGCATGTCGCCAATCTCGTCGAGAAACAGCGTGCCGCCGTCGGCCAGCTTGAACTTGCCTTCGCGCCCCTTGCGGTCGGCGCCGGTGAAGGCGCCGGGCGCAAAGCCGAAGAACTCGGCCTCGAGCAGCGTGTCGGGCACGGCCGCGATGTTGAGGCTGACGAACGGGCCGCTGGCCCGCGCGGACGCGGTGTGGATGGCGTGCGCCAGCAGTTCCTTGCCGGTGCCCGTCTCGCCCAGCAGCAGCACCGGGCTCGACGACTGCGCCGCGCGCCGCGCATGGCGCTTGACGTCCACCGCCGCGGGGCTGCTGCCGATGAAACTGGCAAAGGTGTACTTGGCGCGACGCTGGCCGTCGGGCGAGTGCTGCAGCAGCGGATTGGCGCGCTGCGAGGCCAGCTCGCGCCGCGCGTCGTCCAGATCGCGCTGCAGCATCGCAAACTTGCTGATGAGCGGCTGCAGCGTGGTCTCGGGATGGTCGAACAGCACGATGCCGATGGCGCCGATCACGTCGCCCAGCACGTAGCCGGCGTCGCCTTCGCGCTCCTCGTGCAGCGGGATGCGGCTGACCACGAAGGTGCCCGCCTTGTTGGTGAGCAGGTCGATCAGGATCGGCTTGCCGGTTTCGAGCACCTGCCGCATCTGCGTGTTGGGAATCACGTCTTCGACCATCTGCCCGAGGAACTGGTCGACCGACGAGAACCCCAGCAACGGCAGAAAGCGCTTGTACCCCTCGTTCACCCACACGATGCGCCCGCTGCGATCGACCAGGAACATGCCCTGGCTGATGCTGGAGAACAGGTGGAACATCGAACGCGCGGCAAGCGCGTGGATCGCGGCGGCGTCGAGGGGGAGTGCGGGTGGCATGGCGGGAACCGGAGACTTCTCAGCGCTTGGTGCAGAAAATAAGGGAGTTGAGCAACTCTATCCTTGCTTGTTCAATAGAGGCATGTCGCTCCAACTCTACGCCCACCCCTTTTCTTCGTACTGCCAGAAGGCGCTGATCGCGCTGTACGAAAACGACACGCGCTTCGACTACAAGACGCTCGAAGACAAGAGCGCGAACGCCGAACTCTCCGATCTGTGGCCGCTCAAGCGCTTTCCGGTGCTGGTCGACAACGGACGCACGCTGCCCGAGGCCAGCATCATCATCGAGCACCTCGCGCTCGCCCATCCGGGGCCGGTGAAACTCATTCCTTCGTCGCCCGACGAGGCGCTAGAGGTGCGGCTGATGGATCGCTTTTTCGACAACTACATCTCCACGCCCCAGCAGAAGATCGTGTTCGACAGCATCCGGCCCGCCGAATCGCGTGACGCTTACGGCGCGAACGAAGCGCGCACGATGCTGGACACCGCGTACCGCTGGCTCGACCGGACACTGGCCGACGGTCGCGAATGGGCGACCGGCGCGCAGTTCAGCATGGCGGATTGCGCCGCCGCACCAGCGCTGTTCTATGCAGACTGGACACATGCGATCGCGCCGGACTTCGCGCACGTGCATACCTACCGGCGACGGCTGCTGGCGCGGCCGTCGTTCGCGCGGGCGGTGAATGAGGCACGGCCGTTCCGGGCTTACTTTCCGTTGGGGGCACCGGATCGGGATTGAGGCGCCTCTCGTGGCGGGGCAATGACCCTGCCATCAGCTGCAGCAATTCAATCAATCGTTTGATGTTAGTGGTCTAATCCGCCGGCATGCCCGCTCCACCCATCACCCGCGCCGTCCGCGCCGACGGCATCGAAGCCCGCAACCGCATCCTTCTCGCCGCCCTCGCGCTGTTCGCCGAAAAAGGCTTCGCCAAGACCTCCACGCGCGAGATCGCGCTGGCCGCCAACGCCAACATCGCGGCTATCAGCTACTACTTCGGCGACAAGGCCGGACTCTATGCCGCGACCTTCATCGAGCCGATGGGCGGCAATCCGCGCGAGCTGACGGCGCGGTTCTCGGCACCCGGCATTTCACTGGAAGAGGCGCTGCGCATCTTCATGGCCGGATACCTCGCGCCGCTCAAGAACGGCAAGATCGCGCGGCAGTGCATGCGGCTGCACATGCGCGAAATGATCGAGCCCACGAGCCAGTGGAAGACCGAGCTGGAGCGCGACATCCAGGCGCCGCACGAGGCGCTGGTGGCCGTGCTGTGCCGGCACCTGCAAGTGCCCAAGGCCGACGACGACATGCACCGGCTCGCGTTCTCGGTGGCGGGCATGGCGATGCAGATGTTCGTTATGCAGGAGGTAATCGACTTCATGCGCCCCTCGCTGCTCCAATCGGCGCAGCAAATCGATACATGGACTGACCGGCTGGTCAGTTACGCTCTTGCCGTGGTCGCCTCGGAGGCACAACGCCGAAGCGAAGAAAAAAAGGTTGCGCAGCCCACGAAGCGCGCGTCCTCCAACCCCAAGCGGGCGTCTTCGACCCGCAACAAGACAGAGAAGAAGCAAGCCCTATGAGCCTTCGCAGATTCCAACTGCTGGGTGCAGCCGTTTGTGTGCCATTGGCACTCGGCGCCTGCAGCCTCGCGCGGCCGCCCTCGGCGGCGCCCGCGCCCATCCCCGCGCAATGGAACGCGCCGCTACCGCCGCCGGGCGGTTCGGCCGCCCTGCCCCATGCGGGCTCGCCGGCGGCGCTGGCCGACTGGTGGCGCCAGCTCGACGATCCGTTGCTGGTGGAGCTGATCGAAGCGGCCGAGGCCGCCAGCCCCACGCTCGCGAGCGCGGCGGCGCGCATCGGCGACGCGCGTGCCACCAGCGTGGCGGCAGGTGCCGCGCTGCTGCCGAGCCTGAACGGCACGCTGTCGGCGACGCGCAGCAATTCGCAATCAGGCAGCTCGAGCATCGGCACGTCTTCCGCCACGAGCAGCAGCAGCACGTCGTCCGCTTCGATCCCGCCGATGACCACGTTGCAGGCCGGCCTGCAGTCGAGCTGGGAGCTCGACCTGTTCGGCAAGCTGCGCTCGGGGCGCGATGCGGCCTCGCTGCGGCTCGCGGGCGCCGATGCCAAGTGGCACCAGGCGCGCGTTTCGGTGGCGGCAGACACGGCCAACCTCTACTTCAGCGAACGCGCCTGCGAGCGGCAACTGGCGGTGGCCGAAAACGACACGCGCTCGCGGGCCGAGACGGCGCGGCTCAACGACCTGTCGATGCGCGCCGGCTTCACAGCGCCGGCCGATGCCGCGCTGGCGCGCGCCAGTGCAGCGGATGCCGCGGGCCGGCTCACGCAGCAGCGCGCCACCTGCGCGGTGTCGCGCGCCGGGCTGGTCGCGCTAACCGGACTCGACGCCAAGGCTCTTGAACAAAAGCTGGCCGCCGCGCCGGTCGATCGTGCATTGCCGGCAGTCCAGTCGGTTGCCGGCGTGCCAGCCGAAGCGCTGGCGCAGCGGCCCGACGTGTACTCGGCCGAACTGGACGTGGCCGCGGCCAGCGCCGATGTCGGCGAAGCCGAAGCGCAGCGGTATCCGCGCCTGTCGCTCACAGGCTCGATCGGGCGGCTGCAGATCCGTACGCAGGGCATCCGCCAGGCGCTCGACACCTGGAGCGTGGGCCCGGTCTCGCTGACCGTGCCGATCATTGACGGCGGCGCGTACAAGGCCAATGCCGAGGCAGCCCGCGGGCGCTACGACGAGATGGCGTCGCTCTACCGTGGCAGCGTGCGCCAGGCGGTGCGCGAGGTCGAAGAGGCATTGCTCAACCTCGACAGCACGGCCAGCCGCACCGGCGACGCCGACACCGCGGTGCAGAACTACCAGGCCTCGTTCAACGCCACGCAGGCGCGCTACGACAGC
>JBDUCH010000042.1:0-17740 GCA_040003555.1 Variovorax sp.
TCTTCAGCGTGGCCGCGAGGCGCGAATAGACGCCGGTCAGCGCGCGCCGGTAGGGCTCGTCCTGGCGGTGTTCGTTGGCGTCGGGTGAGCGCTCGGCCAGCGCCTGCATCTCCACTGTCACGTCCACCAGCGTGGCCGACAGCGAGAGTTCGCCGCCGAGATAGTGCACCTCGGTGAGGTAGTGGCGCAGCACCAGCTCGGACTGGCGCTTGAGCGCGTATTCGAGCGTTTGCGCGCTGACGTTGGGATTGCCGTCGCGGTCGCCGCCGATCCATTGGCCCATGCGCAGGAACGGCGCGATGCCTTCCTGGCCAAGCGCCTGTTCGAGTTCGGCGTAGACGCGCGGGATTTCGCGCAGGAAGGTCGCTTCGTAATAGCTCAGCGCGTTCTCGATTTCGTCGGCCACGGTGAGCTTGGAAAAGCGCAGCAGGCGGGTTTGCCATATCTGGGTGACGCGGGTGCGCAACTGGTGCTCGTTGTCGGCCAGCTCGAGCGGCGTCAGCGCGTCTTTGCGGCCGGCGAACAGTTGCTGGCGCTGGCGGATTTCGTCGCGCAGGGTGATCAGCTGGGCGATGCCGCGTTCGGCATCGAGGATGCTCTTGCGCTGCACTTCGGTCGGGTGGGCGGTCAGTACCGGCGACACGTAACTGTGGGCCAGGCTCTCGACCACCGCGGCCGACGTGATGCCGGCCTTGCGGATGCGCGCGAGCGCCGTTTGCAGGCTGCCCTCGACGCTGTCGCCGGCGCGGTCGATGTCGGTGCGGCGGCGGATCTGGTGCCGATCTTCGGCCAGGTTGGCGAGGTGGCTGAAGTAGGTGAAGGCCCGGATCACGCGAACCGTTTCGGCGGCGCTCAGACCCTTGAGCAGATTCTTGAGCGAGCGGTCGGCGCCATGGTCGGCATCGCGCCGGAAGGCGACCGAGAGCGTGCGGATCTTTTCGACCAACGCGTAGGTGTCTTCGCCTTCCTGCTCGCGAATCACATCGCCGAGGATGCGGCCCAGCAGCCGGATGTCATCGATCAGGGGCTGGTCGTCGCTCTTGGGGCGCTTGGCGGCCGGCGGCGTCTGGTTGGTCTTCACTTCGACTTATCTCCTCGGGTGGCGGGGCGAACGGGCGTTGCTGCAGCGCAACATGCTAGCATCCCGCGGGTCTTATTCATACGTGGAAATCGGCTTTGACCAACATCGTGATCGCCACGCGCGAAAGCCGTCTGGCCCTGTGGCAGGCGGAACACGTGAAAGCATTGCTGCAAGAACGAGGCCATACGGTCACGCTGCTCGGCATGACCACGCGCGGCGACCAGATCCTCGATCGCTCGCTCAGCAAGGTGGGCGGCAAGGGCCTGTTCGTGAAAGAGCTCGAGTCGGCACTCGAAGACGGCCGCGCCGACATCGCGGTGCACTCGCTCAAGGATGTGCCGATGGATCTGCCCGACGGCTTTGCGCTGGCCTGCGTGCTCGAGCGCGAAGACCCGCGCGACGCGCTGGTGTCGCCACGCTACGCCTCGCTCGATGAGCTGCCGCAGGGCGCCGTGGTCGGCACTTCGAGCCTGCGCCGCGTCGTGCTGCTGCGGGCGCTGCGGCCGGATCTGCGGATCGAGCCGCTGCGCGGCAACCTCGACACCCGCCTGCGCAAGCTCGACGAGGGCCAGTACGACGCGATCGTGCTGGCCGCGGCCGGGCTGAAACGGCTCGGGCTCGAAAGCCGTATCCGTGTTGCGTTCGATGCCGACACGATGCTGCCGGCCGCGGGGCAGGGCGCCCTCGGTATCGAGGTGCGGGCCGACCGGCGCGACCTGATCGACCTGCTCGCGCCACTCGCGCATCGCGCCGACACCCTGGCCACTGCGGCCGAGCGTGCGGTGAGCCGTGCGATGGGCGGCAGTTGCTCGATGCCACTGGCCGCGCATGCGCGCTGGCAGCCCGACGGCGCACTGCGCATCGATGCGGCCTGGGGCGACGCCGAAAACGCCACGCTGCTGCATGCGCAATGCCAGGGCGAAGCCACCGATGCCGATGCCGCGAACCGGCTTGGCCAGCAAGCGGCCGATGCATTGCGCCAGGCTGGCGCGCGCTGACTTCCGGACGATGCCGTTGCGCCGCGTGATCGTGACCCGGCCGGCGCGCGATGCGGCGCGCTGGGTCGAGGCGCTGCAAGCTGCGGGGCTCGAGGCGGTGGCGCTGCCTTTGATCGCCATCGAACCGGTATCGGATCCGACCCGCCTGCGTGCGGCACGCGCACGGGCGGGCGATCATGCGGCGCTGATGTTCGTCAGTGTTGCGGCCGTCGAGCATTTCTTTGAGCTTCATCGCATTGCGGCGCCTGTCCCATCGGTGCGTTGCTGGGCGACCGGGCCCGGCACCGTGCACGCCCTGCGCGAAGCCGGCGTGCCGGCCGATGCGATCGATGCGCCGGCGCCGGACGCGGCGCAGTTCGACTCGGAGGCGCTCTGGGCCCGCGTGCAGCCGCAGGTACAGGCTGGCACGCGCGTGCTGATCGTGCGCGGCGGCGACGCATCGGGTCAGGCCGCTGGACGCGACTGGCTGGCGCGCCGCATCGAGGCGGCCGGCGGCGTGGTCGAGGCGCTGGTCGCGTACCGCCGCCTCGCTCCCATCCTCGACCCCGCCGGTCGCCAGCTGGCCATGGAAGGCGCGCAAGGCGCTGCAACCTGGCTGTTCAGCAGCTCCGAAGCGATCGGCAACCTGTGCCATGCGCTGCCCGACGTCGGCTGGCAGGCGGCACGTGCGGTGGCGACCCACCCACGCATTGCACAAGCGGCGCAAGACGCCGGTTTCGGTGTGGTGCGAACTTCGTCGCCGACTGTGGCCGCGTTGGTCGCGTCGATAGAATTGAACGCATGAGCGCCGCAGCCATGCCCGACGAGACCCTGTCCGAAGCCCCGGTGCCGGCGCCGGTGTCGGTGAGCCTGCCGGTCGCCGTGCAAGACGCGGCGCTGCTGCTGTCGCGCATCGGGCTCGGTCTTCTTGCGCTGGTGGCGCTGGTGGCGCTGGTGGTGGCGCTCGCGCTCTGGCAGAAGGTCTCCTCGATGCAGGAACAACTGGCACGCCAGAGCGCCGATTCGCTGGCGCAGGCAACCGAAGCGCGCACGCTGGCACGACAGGCCCAGGAGACGGTGCGCGACACGGCGGCGCGCCTGGCACTGGCCGAGACCCGTGTCGGCGAGGTCGCGCTGCAACGCTCGCAGCTCGAAGAACTGATGCAGAGCCTTTCGCGCTCGCGCGACGAGAACCTGGTGGTGGACATCGAGTCGGCCGTGCGCCTGGCCCTCCAGCAGGCACAGGTCACCGGCAATGCCGAGCCTTTGCTGGCCGCGCTCAAGGCGGGCGACCAGCGCATTGCGCGTGCCGCCCAACCGCGGCTGGCACCATTGCAGCGCGCCATGCAGCGCGATGCCGACCGAATCCGTACCAGCGCCAGCAGCGACAGCGGCGAAGCGCTGCAGAAGCTCGACGAGTTGATGCGGGGTGTGGACGAACTGCCCACGCTGAACGCGGTGGCGGTGCGCGGCGGTGGTGCCACCAGCCCATGGCCGACCGAAGCCATCCCGGCGGATGCGCCCTGGTGGCAGCGCGGCCTGCTGCTGGTGCGCCAGGAAGCCCGTTCATTGGTGCGTGTGGGGCGCATCGACCGGCCCGAAGCCGTGCTGCTGGCCCCGGATCAGACTTTCTTTCTGCGCGAGAACCTCAAGCTCACGCTGCTGAATGCGCGGCTGGCGCTGTTGTCGCGCCAGGTCGACACGGCGCGTACCGAACTCGCGACCGTGTCCGCCACATTGAAAAAATACTTTGACCCCGCATCGCGCCGCACCCAGGCCGCAGCCACGCTGTTGCAGCAACTGCAGGGCCAGGTGAAATCGACCACCCCTCCGCGCGTCGACGACACTCTGGCCGCGCTGGCGACCGCGGCGGCAGGGCGCTAGCGGGAATGCGCGCCGCACTCTGGCTCCTCGCGCTGTTCGGCATTGCGGCGGCGACGGCGCTGTTCGCCGGGAACAACCAGGGCACGGTTACGGTGTTCTGGCCGCCCTGGCGAGTCGACCTCTCGCTCAATCTGGTGCTGCTGCTGCTGCTGGGCGCGTTCATCCTGCTGCACGTGGCGCTGCGGGCGCTGTCAGCGCTGTTCTCGCTGCCGCGACAGGCGCGTCAGTGGCGTCTGCAGCAGAAAGAACGCGCGCTGCATGCAGCCGTGCTCGACACCATCGCCCAGTTGCTGGCCGGCCGCTTCTCACGTGCCCGCAAGGCAGCGCAAGCCGCGCTGGCGCAAGAGCGCACGCTGGCGGCGCTGGACGCCCGGCTGCCGCAAGCGCAACAGGTGCGCGTGCTCTCGCATCTGCTGGCCGCCGAAAGCGCACAGGCGCTGCTGGACCGGGGAGCGCGCGATGCCCATCTGCAGCACGCCCTGAACGAAAGCGCCGAACGCGGTGCGTTGGTCAGCCCCGAAACCCGCGAGGGCGTGCAACTCCGCGCCGCGCGCTGGGCGCTGGAAGACCGTGACGCGGCCGCTGCACTGGCCCGGCTCGAAGAACTGCCGCAAGGAGCCCAGCGCCGCACGCTGGCCTTGCGCCTGCGCCTGAAGGCGGCGCGCCAGGATCGCCGCACGCTGGAGGCGCTGGAAACGGCACGCCTGCTCGCCAAGCACCGCGCGTTCTCCGATGCAGTCGCACAAAGCATCGTGCGCGGGCTGGCCACCGAGTTGCTGTCAGGTGCGCACGATCCGGCCCAATTGCTGCGCGCCTGGACCGAACTGGAACTGGTCGAGCGCGAGTTGCCCGAGGTGGCGATTCACGCTGCCCAGCGCATGGTGTTGCTGCATGGCGACCTGGCGCTGGCAAGGGCTTGGCTGCTGCCCATCTGGAACCGCATGGTGGAGCACCCACAGGGGCTCGGCGATACGTCGCGCGTGAAGCTGGTGCGCGCGCTCGAGGCCGGCCTTGACTCGGTCGATGCCGACTGGCTGGCCCGCATCGAAACCGCACAACGAAACAATCCGCGCGACCCCAATCTGCAATATCTTGCGGGCATGACCTGCTTGAAGCGCCAGCTGTGGGGCAAGGCGCAGCAGTTGCTGACCCAGGCCGGGCTGGGCCTCCAGGATGCCGAGCTGCACCGCCGCGCCTGGCAGGCATTGGCCCATTTGGCCGAGGGGCGGGACGATGCCGAGCAGGCTTCGGCCGCCTGGAAGCGGGCCGCCCAGCTTGGAAATAGCTGATAGAACTGATAGCGTCGGGGCTCTGACGTTCGATATCACTCTGCCGGAAGCGCTAGGCCAAGAAACCCTTTGTGAATAGCGGCCCGGTTGCTGTACATTCGGTAACTGTTAGCAAAAGTATTCATTTGGGTCACGCCGTGGAGCTAGGTTTGAAACGTTTCTTCTTACATGTCGCACTACTCGCTTCCGTGAGCCTGCTGGGCGGTTGCGTCCTCGCGCCGAGCTTCGATTCCATGCGAAGCGAAGGCCGACCCGTGAACACGGATCTGAAACTCGGGGCCGGGGTGGATGGCGATCAACCACCCGAGGGGTTCCTCACGCCCATCACGCGGGAGTTGATCCGCATCCAGAAGTCGGCGCGCCCGGCCGGGATAGCGGCCGATGTGCAGGCACTGGTCGCCCAGCCCGAGCCTTACAAGATCGGCCCGGGCGACGTGATCGGCATTCTGGTCTTCGACCACCCCGAACTCGTGTTCAGCGGATTGCCGCCCGTGGGCGGGGCCGATGTCGGCAGCGTATCGCCAGCGCCCGGTTTCATCGTTTCGAACACTGGCAATCTGAGCTTTCCCTATGCAGGCACGCTCAAGGCTTCAGGCCTGACGATTCAGGAACTCGAGGACGTTCTGCTGCAGCGTTTGTCGAGAGTCTTCAAGAATCCGCAGCTCAGTGTTCGCGTTGCGGCGTTTCGCAGCAAGCGCGCCTACATCGAAGGTGAGGTGAAGCAGCCCGGCCTGCTGGTTTTCACCGATATCCCGATGACACTGTCCGAGGCGATCAACCGGGCTGGCGGGCTTGCCCTGACGGGTGACCGCTCCTTCGTGATGCTGACGCGAAACGGCCGCACCACGCGCATCGACATGAACACTCTGACCGATGCCGGCGTCGACCCGTCGCGGATCATGCTGCTGAACGGCGACATGCTGACGGTGCGCAGCCGCGACGAAAGCAAGGTCACCGTGATGGGCGAAGTGGGGGTGCAAACCGGCGTGCTGATGCGCAACGGGAGGCTGAGCCTGAACGATGCGCTCACCGAGGTCGGAGGCGTCAACCTCGCCACCGCCGATCCACGCCAGATCTACGTCATTCGCAATCTCCCGGACGGCGGCCAGACGGTTTTTCATCTGGATGCCCGCACCGCCAGCGCGATTGCGCTCGCCGATGGCTTTGCGCTCAAGGCCAAGGACGTGGTCTTTGTCGATCCGGTGCCGTTGGTGGTCTTCAGCCGCGTTGCGAACCTGATCCTGCCGTCCACGAGCACCGCGGCATCGGTTCGCGATCTGCCCAAGAGCGGCAAGAACTGACGCGGTTCATGGCCATCCACCACGTGCTCACCGTTTGCCTCGGCAACATCTGCCGCAGCCCCATGGCCCAAGGCCTGATGGCGGCGGCATTGCCGGATTGCGAAGTCTCCTCGGCGGGGCTCGGCGCCATGATCGGCCATCCCGCAGATCCGCTCGCCTGCGAACTGATGCAGGAGCGCGGCGTGAGCATCGACGAGCACCGGGCACGCCAGATCAGCCTCGATCTGTGCCAGCGCGCCGATCTCATCCTTGTCATGGACACCGAGCAGCGTCGCGCGGTGGAGCAGCGCTACCCATTTACCAGTGGCAAGGTTTTCCGCCTGTGCGAACACAACAAGCGCGACGTTCCGGATCCTTTCCAGGCCGGTCGTAGCGCGTTTATGACATCGCTTGCGCTGATAGAAGACGGCGCAACGCAATGGGTTCATCGAATTTCCAGAGTATCCAGCCAATGAACTCCAACGTTACGCACACGACCCTCTCGCCGTCCAACGCGCCTGCACCGGCGATTGTTGCGGAGGACGAGGTCGAACTCGGGCACTATTTCGAAGCCCTGGTCGCCCAGAAGTGGCTGATCGCCGCAATCGCGCTGGTCGTGCTGGCGATCGGCGTGGTTTACGCCGCACTGCAGCGGCCGGTTTACGAGTCGAACCTGTTGATCCAGGTCGAAGATACCGAAGGTGCCTCCAAGACTTTCCTGGCCGAGGCAACGAGCGCGTTCGACGTCAAGACGCCGTCCAGCGCCGAGATGGAAATCATCCGCTCGCGTACCGTGCTGGGCCAGGCCATCGATGCCACCAAGCTCGACATCGTGGCGGCACCGCGTTACGTACCGTATGTGGGTGGTTGGCTGGCACGGCGCGCCACCGGATTGTCCGATCCCGGTTTCCTCGGCATGCCCGGTTATGTGTCGGGTACCGAGCAAATCGTCGTTGCGAACTTCAATGTGCCCGTGCGGCTCGAGGCGAACACGTTCACCGTGGTGGCCAAGGGCGGTGGGCAGTATGCGCTGCAGCACCCGGCGCTGGCGCAGCCGCTGACCGGCACGGTTGGAACGCCACTGAAGGCCGACACGCGTGACGGCCCGATCGAGTTGACCGTCGCCGAACTGGCCGGCAAGCCGGGCGCAGAGTACTCGCTGACCAAGCTGTCCAGGCTGTCGACCATCGGCAGCCTGCAGGCGCGGCTGGGTCTGAGCGAAAAAGGAAAGCAGTCCGGCATCATCAACGTGTCCATGGAGGACAACAATCCGGTTCAGCTGGCGCGTGTCCTCAATGCCGTCGGCGCTCAGTACGTGCGCCAGAACGTCGAACGCAAGGCGGCCGAAGCACAAAAGACGCTGAGCTTTCTCGATGTGCAACTGCCCTTGTACAAGCGCCAACTCGAGCAGTCGGAAGAAGTCTACAACCGCTACCGCAACCAGAAGGGCACCGTCGCATTCACCGAAGAAGCCTCACTGGTTCTGGGCACGGCCGTCGATCGCCAGACGCGGCTGCTCGATCTGCAGCAGCGGCGCCGTGACCTCGAGAGCCGTTTCACGTCGAACCATCCGAGCGTCCAGACCCTCGATGCCCAGATCGCGGCCTTGCAGCGCGACATCGGGGATGTGCAGACGCGCATCAAGAGCCTGCCGGCATTGCAGCAGGAAGCCGTCCGCATGGAGCGCGACGTCAAGGTCAACACCGAGCTCTATCAATCCCTTCTGAACAATGCGATGCAACTGCGCCTCGTGAAGGAAGGCAAGGTTGGCAATGTGCGCGTGCTGGACGAAGCGGTCGTGCCTGAAGGGCCTGTCAAGCCGAACCGTCGAACCATCGTCGCCGTTGCGTTTGCACTCGGGTTGTTCCTCGGCATTGTCGTGGCCTTCATTCGCAATGCACTTATCGAGCAACGGATCAAGGATCCGCACGAAGTCGAGTCGCAGACCGCACTGCCGGTGTTCTCGACCATCCCGGTCAGTGTGGCGCAGACCGAGATTGCGCAGCGGCGTCTCACCGGTGCGACCGGCGTTCGCCTGCTCGCGATCGAGCGCCCGGACGATCTGGCGGTGGAAAGCCTGCGAAGTTTGCGCACGGCCATGCAATTCGCGATGCTGGAGGCTCCCAACAACCGCGTGATGATCACCGGTGCCACGCCGGGCGTAGGCAAGAGTTTCGTTACTTCGAACTTTGCTGCGCTGATGGCCGCCGCCGGCAAGCGCACACTGCTGATCGATGCCGACCTGCGGCGCGGCCACCTGCACCAGTACCTCGGCCTGCAGCGTCACGGCGGTCTTTCGGAATTGATTGCAGGCAGCTTGACGATTCAGCAGACCGTGCACCGCCAGGTGGTGCCGAACCTCGACTTCCTTGCCACCGGGCAGTTGCCTCCCAATCCGGCCGAGCTGCTGACTTCGGACTCGTTCACAAGCACGTTGGCGCGTCTTTCCGAGCAGTACGACATGGTGGTGATCGATACGCCACCGGTGCTGGTCGCGTCCGACACGGCGGCCATTGCCACGCATGCCGGGACCGTGCTGCTCGTGGCGCGCGCCAACCTGTCGAGCATGGGCGAACTCAAGGAAAGCACGCGGCGCCTGGCGCTCGGTGGCAAGGCAGCGACCGGGGTGCTATTGAACGCCATGGACGCCAAGCGGCGAGCCTATGGTGGCTACAAGTACGGGCGCTACCGCTACACCAACTACAACTACGAGAGCATCCTGCCCGAAGAGCAGTGATAAGTAGTCCGAAAAAAGGCCGCCAAGAGCGGCCTTTTTTTATTGCGGTACCTGTTGCGAAGTGCAGGCGTGGAGGTCGGCTTCGAACTGGCGCAGCACGGCATCCTGCGCGATGCGTCGTGTTGCGTAGTCGCGCGCCTTGCTGCCGAATTCGGCCCGCAGCGCGGGTTGGCCTGCCAGCTTGGCAATCGCCGCAGCCAGCGCTGCGGGCTGTTCGGGCGGAACCACGAGGCCGCATTGCGCAACGACCACGCCGACCTCAGTGTGCGCATGCGCTGTCGCGATGACGGCCCGGCCACTGCTGAGCATGCCAGTGAGCTTGGACGGCATGACAAGGTCGGCCGCATCGGCGCGCTGGGGCAACAGGTGGATATCGGCCAGTCCGAGCAGATCGCCCAGCCGTTCGACCGGTTGCAGATCCAGAAAGCGCACGTTCGGCAAGCCTTGGCAGCGTTGTTCAAGAGGAAGGCGCCCCGGGCCGAAGCCGCAGAACACGAACTGGATCGCTGGATCGGCCTGCAGCAGCAGCGCCACGTCCGAAAGGATTTCGAGACCCTGCTTGTTGCCCATGTTGCCGGAATAGAGTGCGACCACTGCATCGGGCGGGATACCGAGTTCGGCGCGGTACGGGCTCGCGGCGGTCAGGGGGCGAATCGTCGATACGTCGGCCCAGTTTGGCAGCGAGACGAGGCGCTGATCGTCCACGCCCTTGTTGCGCGCCCGTTCGAGCATGCGCTCCGAGATGGTCGACACCCGATCGAACCGGCGCAGGATCCAGCGCTCGGCTGCGGTCACCGCAGCTCGCAGACGTGCCCCTTTCAACAAGCCGAGATCGAATGCAGCATCGACCTCGTAATCCTGGATGTGGAGCCATGCACGGGCGCCGCGCACACGCGCAAATGCCAGCGCGGCCGGCGCGCACACCAGGGGCGGCTCGGTCATCCAGACGACGTCGGGGCGCCAGCGCCACTGTGCCAGCAGGCTGGGCAAGCTGGCGAGGCCGAAGCTTGCAAGATGCAACAGCCGCGTCAGGCCGGACACACGGCGTGGTACCCAGACCGGGGTGCGGAATATGGCAACGCCGCGCCATTCTTCGCGCCGGTAGCGGCGCGCGCTGTAGCCCGGCCACACCGCCCAATCGGGGTAGTAGGGCGGGGCGGTGACCACCCGGACGTCGTGACCTGCCGCGGCCAGCCAGGCCGCCATTTCGCCGGTGTACTTGCCGATGCCTGTCAGCTCGGGCGCGAAATTAATGCCATAGAGGAGGATCTTCAAGCGTGCGAGCCCTTGCTGGCGGTTTGTCCGTCCGGGGCGACCGGCGGTGATCCGCCGATGATGCGCACCAGGTTGGCCGCGACCGTTTCGATACGGAAGCGCCGGTCGAAGCAGCGGCGTGCTGCCGCCTGTCGTTCCGCGCCTTGCGTAGGCGGCGCCTCCAGCCAGCGCGTGAGCAGGCGTACCGTGCCGTCCAGCGTGTCGGGTTCGACCCAGCCGGCACCGTCGGCATCGATCTCGCGCCAGATATTGACCTTGTCGGAGATCAGCACCGGCCGACCACACGCGAGCGCTTCCGCCACAGCCACACCGAAATTTTCCTGGTGCGATGGCAGGCAGAAGACTTCGCTGGCATGGAACGCCCCCCACTTGAGGTCGCCCGACAGCATGCCGGTCCAGCAGATGCGATCTGTCAGTCCGAGCTGGGCGGCACGTTGCTGCAATTGAACCGTCCAGCCATCATGATCCGGCCCGGCCATCACGAGATGCACATCGGGCGCGCGGGCGCAAACCTTCGCGAAGGCCTCGATCAGGAGATCGCAGCCCTTCTTCTCGTGGATGCGGCCAAGGAACAGCACCAGGCGCTTGCCCCGCAACTGGGGCCAAGCTGTCAGAAAGGTGTCCGAGAGCCGGCCATCGACATCCCGAGGTGGCTCCGAAGTGCCGTAGGAGCTGGTCGCTTCGCGGCAGCGGTAGAGCCAGAACGATTGGCGTGCCAGCCGCCGCTCTTCATCGCAGGTGAACAAGACAGCCTTGGCATCGCGCAGAACGCGGTACTCGCCCCAAGGCCAGTACAGCCACTTTTTCAGATGCTTGAGCGGATAGCGACGCTTGAACCACGGATCCAGCATGCCGTGGCTGTAAACGTAGTAGCCCGGCGCTGCACGGCGCAACACCCGCCAGGCCGCCAAGCCGACGTATTGCCAGAGGCCGTTGACGATGACCGCGTCGTACTGCGGCGAATGCTGCCTCAGCCACGGCGCCAGGGCCGGGGTATAGCCATAGGTGCCCCGTGCGGGCCCGAGCGCGTGAACCTGCCCCGGAAAAGCCTTCAGATGCGGTGCATCTGCTGCATCGAGGGACAGCACTTCGCTGCGGTGACCCATCGCCTCGAGCGCCATGTGAACGCGCAGCAGGCCCTCGGCGGTTCCGCCGCTGCGAGGATCGACGGAAGGGATCAGATGAAGGATTTTCAAGACGCCCCCGTCAACTTCGGACGAGACGTCTCGGAAAAATGTCCATTGCGGGATATCTGAGCGAGAGCAGCGCAAAGCAAAAGAGTATCCCCAGCATCGCGTTGGAGGTCAGTTGCCCGATGCCGGACCATGCCAGAAAGGCCAGCGAGAAGGTGAGCCACAGGAGCAGCGGAACCATTGCGCCGCTGCGCAGCGCAATGGCCAGGCTCTTGCCCGTGCCCACGACGATGACAAGAACCTTCAATGCGGTGAACAGGTAGCCGAGCAGGCCGCCCTCGAGCAGCGTACGGCCGGCCTCGGTTTCAGCGAGAACGAAGAAGGAGGTACTGCCCGTTCGCACATAGTTGGCCAGATTGGAGCCCAGCCCGATGCCATGTCCGATCCAGGTGAAGTCGTTGTAGATGTTGCTTTCGCCGATGAAGGTCGTCAGCAGCCGCTCCACGAAGTCCTCTCCTTCGGATGCTTGTTGAAAGCGTTGCTGGGTGGTGTCGACCGCGCTTTGGAACACCAGCGCGAACAGGGCGGCGATGCTCAGCAGCGCCACGGCGCCCACCAGCGCCTTGCCCTTGTCTGCGGTGCGCGAGAACAACAACTGGCCCAGCACGAACAGCCCCACGAGCACGCCTGTGAAGATCACGGCGCCGCGCGAACCGCTGACCACGGTGCCTACCACCAGGGTGGCGAACACGGCGCCAGCGAAGACCAGCTGTCGCACGGTGCGTTTTCTGGCGCTCGCCACCGCGAGCGCGAGCGGCGCGGCCACCGCAAGGAAGGTCGTGTAGCCCGAAGTGAAGCTGAAGGTGCCGGTGGTGCGGACGACGCCGCTGACCGCAACGAAGACCTCGTCTTCCACGCTGTCGACCTGGCTGTTGATGAACGCGCCGGGCGGCGAATAGTATTGAAGCGCTGCCAGTGGCGCCAGCAGGATCAGCAGCGCGCCCGACACCAGCATGGCCGCGCGATAGTCCGACTCGTTCATCGTCACCGCTGCGGCGTAGCCGAACCAGAGATACAGCAACCAGAAACGCAGTCCGATCAGCAGGATCAACGGGTTTCCATCGTTCAGCATCACCTGAAGCATGCCCCAACCGGCCACACAGCATGACCAGGCAACCAGCACTGCCGTCACGCTCTTCTGACGACGGAAGTAGCCGCGCTTCCAGACATAAAAGACCAGGTACAGGGCCAGCGTGTCCCGAAACAGGATGAGGGGCAGGGTTGCGGAAGACGCGACCCATTTGCGGATGGCGCCCTCGAACACCACCAGCAGGAACACAACGATGAACAGCGATCCCGCCCGCGACAAGGTCGCAGCGTCGGCCGGTAGGGAAAGTCGGCGCGAAAGCGCCCGCATCAGCATCATTGCAGAAAGTCCTCTACCAGCTTTCCGGCCCGATTGCGGTAACGCTCCCAGGAGAACTCCTGCGAGGCCTGTGCCGCAGGCAGGCGTGCCTCGCGCAGGAGTTCGGGGTCGGCAATCAGTCGGCGCAGCATGGCACACAGCGCATCGAGCTCCGGCTCGATGATCCATCCGCTGTCGGGAAACGCTTCAACGATGGCTTTGGCACCTGTCTGGGTCGATACCAGCGCCGGTGTTCCGCACGACATGGCCTCCGCAACCACCATCCCGAACGAGTCGGATCGCGATGGCAGCACCAGGCAATCGGCCTCGGCCATCAACTCGAAAAGCTGTGCCTGCGGCACGCTCGGACGATACCGTGCGCCTGGCGTCTTCTGGACGGCCTCGAGCAGTTCAGGGTCGCCCACGCCACCCACGAAACTCAACTCGTAGGGCAGCCCCTGCGCATGCAGTTGCTCGAAGGCGGACACGATCAGGTCGACCGATTTACGACGGCTCAGCGGCCCCGCGAACATGAAACGTGTGGGGCCGGCCTTGCGGGGCGGCGGCGTGTTCAGCGCGCCCTGTATCGGATCGGCGCCGAGCAGCAGGGGCTGGAGCCGACCGCGGCTGACGCCGTTCGCCGCATAGCTGTCCGCCGCGAGCGGCGAGCAGGTCAGGATGAGGTCTGCCATCGCGATCTCGGCGTCCTTGCGCCGGTTGACCTCTGAGGTGTAGGGCGTATCCGCCGGCTGCAGCAATTCGGACACCGTCTTGTGGTGAAACGCGGCAGCATCGAGGATGCAGCGCGCGCCCACTGCCTTGGCCGCAGCAAACGTATGGTAGGCCGCATTCTCGTAGGCCACTACGGTCTTGGGGCGCAAGCTCAGCACGCGCTTCGCAGCCCACGCGTCGAACCAGTGGAACATGCGATGGATGCGGTCACCGCCGAAGCCGACAGTGAGCTTCGACGTCGCGCGCATCATCAACTGGAAGCGCAGCGGATGTACCCGCAGCGAAGCAGGGATCTCGACCCGCCTCATGCGTTGTCGATAGTGGGGCGGCAGCCACCACGGCAAAGCCTCGTCGCCTGTCACAACGGGCACGCCAGACCAGAACGCCTGAAGGAGGTGCCGTTCGTGCAGCGCAAGCGCGAGTTGATGCGAATGCTGCAAGGCCGGATGGGTGACCAGCACGGAGCGGGCCGTGGCGGTCTTCGCATCAGGCTCGCCATGCTGCGGTGCGATCGGCGCCGGAACGTGTCCGGCCGCGCCGAGGGCGCCCCGCAGCGACTGTTGCAGACCACTACCGGCAGCGTGCGTCGTCATGATCGTCATCGTATGCGTGACATGACCGGTTGAGTGTCGCGAGCATCAGATGCCGCGCCTCAAACTGCCACTTCCTCGTTCTGCAGCGAATGCTGGAAATCCTGGTACGCCAGTGCGATTCCGGCTCGCAACGACGTGCTGGCCTCCCAGCCGAGTCGACGGATCTTCGAAACGTCCAGCAGCTTGCGCGGCGCGCCATCCGGCTTGCTGGGGTCGGTTTCGATGCGTCCCTCGTAGCCGACCACGTCGCTCACCAGCGCCGCGAGTTCCGCGATCGTCAGGTCTTCTCCGGTACCGACATTGATGTGGCTTTCCATGGCCTGAGTATGGCTGGCATATTGCGCAGCGGAAAGCGTCATCACATGAACCGAAGCACTCGCCATGTCATCGACGTAGAGAAATTCGCGCCGGGCTGTGCCGGTGCCCCAGATCACCACGGCAGGCGATTCCGCAATCCTGGCTTCGTGAAAGCGCCGGATCATCGCCGGCAGCACATGGCTGTTCTGCGGGTGGTAGCTGTCCCCGGGGCCGTAGAGGTTGGTCGGCATCACGCTGCGGTAGTCGGTGCCGTACTGCCGGTTGTAGCTTTCGCAGAGCTTGATGCCGGCGATCTTTGCGATGGCATAGGGCTCGTTGGTCGGCTCGAGCTTGCCGGTCAACAGTGTTTCCTCGGCCATCGGCTGCATCGCCAGCTTCGGGTAGATACAGCTGGAGCCCAGAAACAGCAGTTGTCGTACGCCGGTCAGCCAGGCTTCGTGTACGACGTTGGTCTGCACCATCAAGTTGGAGTAGATGAATTCGGCCGGGTAAGCATTGTTGGCATGAATGCCCCCGACGCGTGCCGCCGCGAGATACACCTGATCAGGCTTCTCCTCGGCAAAAAACCGTCGCACCTGGGCTTGATCCGTCAGGTCGAGCTCATCATGGGTGCGCGTCAGAATCGTCTTGTAGCCCCTGGCTTTCAGGTTGCGCACGATGGCGCTGCCCACCATGCCACGGTGCCCGGCTACATATATGCGCTTTTGCAGTTCATTCATGTGTGTCGTCGGCAGGCGCCGCGTTAAAGAGGTGGATGCTGGCTCGCGCCGGCCTCAGGCCAGCTTCAAAGCCGGTTCGCCGCCTTGTTCGAAACGAACGATGTCATCTTCGCCCAGGTAGCTTCCGGTTTGTACCTCGATTATTTCCAGCACTGTCTTGCCGGGGTTTTCCAGACGGTATACAGCACCAAGCGGGATATAGACCGACTCGTTTTCCTTGACCAGAACCGAGGTCTTGTCGCGCGTGACCATGGCAGTGCCCTGAACCACAACCCAATGCTCGGCACGGTGGTGATGCATGCGCAGCGCCAAACTGGCCCCGGGCTTCACTGTCAGGCGCTTCACCGCGAAACGTTCGCCGGCGTCGATGCTGTCGTAGGCGCCCCATGGGCGCGGCACTCGGCGGTGCCGGCTCGCTTGGCTGCTCCCCCGTGTCGTCAGCAGGCTGACCACTTCCTTGACTTGCTCCGCGCAATCACTGGAGGCGACCAGCAGCGCATCGGGCGTGTCGACGATCAGCAGGTTTTCGGTACCGAGCGCAACCACCGGACGCGTTGGGGCGTGGATGAATGTGTTCGTTGCACCCAGCAAAAAACCATTGCCACTGATGCGATTGCCTTCTGCGTCCGGTTCGTGCAGCGCGGCGACCGCGTTCCAGCTTCCGACATCGCTCCATGCGCCCTCGAAGGGCACGACCGCTACGTGGGCATACTTTTCGAGCACCGCGTAGTCGATGCTCTGGCTGCGGCATGCTTCGAACGCGGCGCTGTCGATCCGCACGAAGTCGCCATCCACCTGCGCTGACGCGGTAGCACGCCGACAGGCTTCCAGAATGTCGGGCGCGTGTTCTGCCAGCGCCGCGAGCAACACCTTGGCTTGTACCAGGAAGATGCCGGCATTCCAGAAATGGTCGCCTTGCAACAGCAACTGCTGGGCGCGCGCGGCATCGGGCTTTTCGACGAACGCGGCCACGCGTCGTGCGTCGGTGTTGTTGCCATCATCGAGGAACTCGCCGCGCTGGATGTAGCCGTAGGCAGTGCTCGGAAATGCGGGACGTACCCCGAAGGTCACGATGTGGCCTGCCAGCGCCGCTGCAATTCCCTTGGCGACCGCCGCTGCGAACTGTTCAGCATCCGGTATGTGGTGATCGGCCGGCGCGAACAGGAGCAGATGCTCGGGCTCGGCAAGCAGTGCGGCAGCAGCCATCGCTGCTGCCGTGTTGCGCGCCACCGGCTCCAGCAGTTGCCGGCCGCGCGTGCCTGCTGCGTCGACCGCTTCCTGCACCAGGAAACGGTGCTCTTCAGCCGCCACGCAGGTGACTGACGGATTGAGCAGGCGCAGCCGCTCCAGCGTGAGCTGCAACAAGCTCTTGCTGCCTATCAGCGGCGCGAACTGCTTGGGCAGTGTCTTGCGTGACAGCGGCCACAGTCGCGTACCGCTGCCGCCGCAGAGCACGACAGGGTGGACGGTGTTCAACGCGAACCATCCCCGGTGACCACGGCACCGACGGTCTTCAGCAGGATCTTGATGTCCAGCCACAGAGACCAGTTGTTGACGTACTCCGCGTCGAGCTCGACGCGCTTGGCATAGGGCAGACGGTTGCGCCCGCTGACTTGCCAAAGACCGGTGATGCCTGGGCGCATTTCGCAATAGTGTGCCCAGCTCTTGCCGTACAGACTGCGCTGCCGCTCCATGCAGGGACGCGGGCCGACCAGGCTCATGTCGCCTTTCAGCACATTCCAGAACTGCGGCAGTTCATCAAGACTCAGCTTGCGGATGAACTGGCCGATCGGCGTGATGCGCGGGTCTTTTTCAAGCTTCTGGAACGTGTCCCACTCTGTACGCGCCATGTCGTTGCGGCTGAGGAACTCGTCGAGCACTTCCTCCGAGTTTTGCAGCATCGAGCGGAATTTGTAGAAGCGAAAGCGTCGGCCGCCCGCACCCAGACGGTTCTGCCAGAAATGAACGGGCCGACCCATGCTGACCAACACACACAGCGCGACCACAAGATAGATCGGTCCGAGCACCGCGAAGAAAGTAAGCGCGCCCGCGATGTCGAGCAAACGCTTTGCTGCTCGTTCGACTGCGGTCAGCCGACGTGGCTGAACATAGGTCGCTGGATGCGATGAATTGCCGCCTCCAGGAACGAGGCGGGGGGCAACGGGGCCGTGAGCGGCGGAGTCTGATCGGAACATCGATATCCCCTGAAAAAGGGCACTGCGTCAAAGATCGGCAGTGTAACGCTTTACTACTATTCGCAAGAATTTGAACACATTTGCGCTACTTCGTCTTGTCGACAAAAGTCGTAAGCCATCCG